>CAYOYV010000004.1:0-134630 GCA_964408285.1 uncultured Nitrososphaerota archaeon
TTGGTCGTTAATAGGACATTCTGGATACTGTGCATTGTTGGCTTTTTTGCGATCCTGAGTTCAACTATGTCAAAAAACCCAGTGTTGAATCCATTCGCCAGGTCGCTCAACACACCAGATTCGCTATTGGGATTCATCGCAGCTGCTTCTACGATCCCCGGCATATTGATCAGTCTCCCGGCAGGGTCCCTATCAGACGTACTTGGCAGAAGAAGGGTTCTTTTCATATCGTGCTCTGTTTTTGCCACTGCGCCCTTTCTCTATCTCTTCGTGACCTCATGGTGGCAGCTGGCCCTCGTTAGGTTCTATCATGGCTTCGCGACAGCCATTTTCGTTCCAGTTGCAAACGCGTTCGTTGCGGAGATTTTCCCCACCAAGAAGGGAGAGCGCATATCGCTATTCTCTTCCGCTACTTCCGTCGGGAGGGCTATTGCTCCCCTATTCGGAGGATACCTGCTATATATAACGGCTTACGATTTTCATGAGCTTTACGTGATTGTCGGATCGGCGGGACTGATCACGTTGTTCATGATGTCGCTTTTCCTGAGGAAAAAGCCTGCTGATGAGGATATGAAGGTCGATTCAACAAGGAGTCAACGAGGGCGATCATTTGAGGGTTGGGCAAACGTTGCAAGGAATCCGAAGATAATTGTCACGAGCCTTATAGAAGCATCTCAATACTATGCCTATGGGGCAGTGGAATTCTTCCTGATTAGCTATCTAAAGGACATCGCTCATTTGGACGCTTTTTCCATAGGAATAATCTCTGGACTGCAAATCGCAGTGATTCCTTTGAGTCGGCCATTCATGGGCATTCTGTCCGACAGGATGGGCAGAAAGACCCCGATCATTCTCGGTTCACTAATCGCTGCGGCATCGATCATGGCATTTCCCTTCACTACTCAGTTGCCTCTGATTGTTCTTGACTCCATTCTTTACGGGCTTGGTTTCTCAATGGTAACCTCCTCGACACCAGCCCTCATCAGCGAATTGACCAATAGGGATTCGATAGGAACAGGTATGGGCTTTCTGAGCACAATCATGGATGTAGGACAGACCGCAGGACCGATAATCACCGGGCTCCTCCTTGGAACCGGGCTCGGATATTCTGGTTCATTCGCTGGCATATCCGCCATAATCGTGTCGTGCTGTCTATTGTTCGTCGTCGTCCAATCGATGGTAAGAGAGCGCCCTCCCCTCGTAGCATAGGTAACCTTACCACAGGCAAATAGGATGGTGTTGCTTCTTCTCAGAATAAGACACTTCGGTGGCTTCGAATAGCCGCAAGGACTCTGGAATAGAATCTCTTCAGAGCTGAGTCGTGGTGGAGGCGTTTGAAACGATTGACATGACCTGTATTTACTGCCTTATGGAGTCCGGGGGGAACTTGCGGAGCAGATTCTACGCCACTTGGTGTGAGAGCAGCTTCATCTGGTAATCCCATTTATCAAAGTAGAGGTTAGCCTCCTTCCACTCCATCTCGCCCCGCTGATTGTCAACGGTGTCTGATCTGTAGTGAATCTTCTCTGGGCTGAACTTCGATGAAATATCGATGTTGGTAATCAATCTGAAGTGGTCGATATTCCCGAAGTAGAATCGGTGGTATTCCGGCTTGTCCTTCATGTGCCCGCCGAAGGAGGGATCAACATAAAGCCATCCATACGGTTCAATGAGACATTGGGCCCAGTCATGAGGACTTGACCTACTGGGGTTTAGGTACCATCCAGATTGCCATCTGGCTGGAATCCCGGAAATCCTGCATAGGGTTATGAAGAGCAGGGCCTGTATTCCACAATCGCCCCTTAGATTTCTTGCTGCATAATCACTGATGCATTCGAAGGTTGAATACTCTGGGACGAGGGCATATCTTACATTTTTAGTTATCCAATCATATATGCGCCAAGCCTTGAGATATGGGTTCGATTCGTCAGCGACAATTTCCTCCGCGAGTTTCTCTAAGTAAGGTGTGAAGGCGACATGAGGTAACTGCTCTGAGGTATATTGCTCGTATATCTGATCGCGAATATAAGGTTCGACATGCTGTGAATCCGCAGACCTATACGACGCAGACACTGTATATTCATAATGGACCTCAAATCTGGACTCCTGTCCGCTCTTGGCGGCCTGTTCAAAATAAATTGTCCTTTGCGGTGTGTCTTCCGGCGCCAGAACATAGCTATCAGGTCTGGCGGAGACCAGCTCGATTTCAGTTTGTATCGGCTCTCTCAACGGAAACGGAATCCAGGCTCTGACAATCTCTCCGTCCGGAACCACATCAGGTTTCAACCTCAGAACCATCGAGACGGTATTTCTGCATTCGTTTTGATCGCCCGACCCCTTCTCCAAGACATTTTCTATGTGCTCACGAAGGACGCGATCGGCGTTGGCGGATGCCTCATCACTCTGAACTGCTCTTCTCTTGGCTTCTGCGCTATCTCTCAACAGATTCGGCAAAAACGAGTTGAAGATTCGAACCTGTCCCTCTATTTCCCTGCTTTCTATGGTCCCCTCCTGCAACCATTTGTCAAAATCGTTTCTCCCCAGATCTGGAATTACGGCGCTAAGGATTTGGTGGGCCTCTTCTCGACTGAGTCTATAATCATTCTTCGTCCTCTCGATCCTCTCAAACTCCCATTGCAGCCTAGAGGTGAGAAGTGCCGGAAGTGCATGTCTGTCACGCAGGATATTCCTTAATAACAGGATGGCTTCTTTGAAGAGGCCCCTTTCTTCTAACTCCCTAACTTTCTCAGGTAGGCCTGCCACAAGAAATCCAATGTCGGAAGAATCCACGCGTTTATTCTCGTCCAATCCGACTTATTCTATTCATAGGGTTATAAACCTCTATATGAACATCCTCATTTCAACTATCATGGCATCGTGCTCCATCAGACTGATGTATGCACTAAGCGAATGAATTCTCACTCAAGAAGTTAGAAGGCTCTTCACAGCATCAACAATTATGGGAGCAACCGAGATAGTACTGTATTTGCTCTGAACGCAATCCGTTCCGCATATCGCCTTGGCCCCTGCCCCGAAAAGCTCTTCTTCTGCATTGCCCACCAGAAGAGGAAAGGCACACGCAAGGTATACGTCTCTGGCGCCCTGTTGCTTAACCGCTAGGATGGCATTTAGCATGGTCTTTCCTGTGCTTATGACGTCGTCCACTATCACCACATCCCTGTCCCTAACACGAAGTCGCCTTGCGTGGGTTGTTATCTCCCCTGTTACAGGGTCACGGTCCTTGCCGAAATAAGACCAATCGGTGGAAAGGATTTCAGCAATCGTTTTTGCCCGCAATGGATCTTCATCGTCAGGAGTCACAACAAATGGATCTCTGAGATCTAGACCGAGAAAATACTTGCCGATTGCCGGCATTGCAGATAGATTCCGAGTTCCGACTTTGAAGCGAGTTAGTGTTTCCTTGTTGTGGATGTCGAAAGTCATGAAATAGTCTATCCCGGCTGCTTCCAGCAACTTGATCATGATCTCTGATGCTATCGCTTCACCTTGTAATAGCCTCCTGTCTTGGCGGCTGTATCCGAAATATGGAACGACGGCCACAACTTTCCGAGCCCCCAAATCCTTTGCCGTTGATACCATGAACAATAGTTCCATCCAACGCTTGTCTTGCGGCACATCACACGAATGCACTATGACGAGATCCTTGTCCCTGAGGTCTCCCATGAAGCGTATATATGACTCGCCATCGGGAAACAGCTTATTCTCGACAGGTACGATATCGGCATCCAGAAGCGCGGCAACTCGCTGACCAAGCAACAGCGAAGATGGACCAGGCGTTATTATCATAGTTCTGAGCAGCTTCTTGCTCGGGGTTGGATGGGCAATATAAACGTTATTCACGGTAATTCTAGCAGAGGCAGACGTGCCGATTTATGGGGGCGCGTGGTGAACATCTTTCTGGAGGTCGAATAGCATTCATTCTCTTCGGAAACATGCATAGCTCATGAAACAGGTCAATAATCTGCCTATCGACATCATTCCTAGGATTGGGCGACTCCCAGCTTAGGAAAAGGGAGATCTCACACGTCTGATTTTGAGTAGGCTTAAATCCCTTCGGTGAATTGGCCCTCTAAATGGGCGTCTCAGCCAGTTCGGTCAGATGGTTCAAAGAGGCCAGACTTGGAATATTCATTCATTGGGGGATTTACTCGATCTTGGGACGTGGAGAGTGGGTAATGAATAACGATAATATGCCGTTGGCAGAGTATGAAAAACTCAAAGATGAATTCAACCCAGATGCATTCGATGCCGCCGAATGGACTGAACTGTTCAAACAGTCAGAGGCGAGGTATATCACCTTCACGACAAAGCACCATGATGGTTTTTGTATGTTTGATTCGAAGCTTACGGAATACAAGGTAACGAACTCTCCGTTAGGGCGTGATGTGTTAAGTGAACTCGTGGAGGCATCAAGATCAAGAGGGCTTAGAATCTTCTTCTATTACTCGCTGCTCGATTGGCACCATACTGATTATTTTCCACTCGGCATGACTGGTCGCAATACTGGAAGAAAGGGGAACGGACGTTGGGGGGGCTACCTCGATTATTACATTGGTCAGGTAAGGGAATTGTGTCGGAATTACGGGGAAGTAGGGGGATTCTGGTTCGACGGTTTGTGGGACAAGCAAAACGCGGACTGGCGGCTTGGCGAACTATACGAGACTATTCATTCACTACAGCCTTCGGCGTTGATAGGAAACAATCACCACGCTGTTCCGTTCCCAGGCGAGAATTTTCAGATATTTGAACAGGATCTTCCAGGAAGCAATACAGCAGGGTTCAATGTAGCTGGAGTATCGTCTCTGCCCCTTGAGACTTGCCTGACAATGAACAACAGCTGGGGGTACAACGCAACGGACAATTCATACAAATCCACCGAAGAAATAGTTCAATACATACTAGGTGCCAATAAGTTAGGCGCAAATCTATTGCTCAATGTTGGCCCTCTCCCAAACGGCAAGATACACCAGGAGCAGCAACTCAGATTATCTGGAATTGCCTCACGGCTCAGAAGTCGTCGATTGGATTCAGCGTAGGCGCGCGCAATGGAGCCAGAGCGGAGCGTCTGGGATGCTGTTCTTAAATAACTAATCTAGGCATCAGATACAGGGGACGAATTCGTTTGGAATGGTGGGAGAAACCAGTAAGGATGATGAGGCTTGACTATCTCGATGCACTGCAGAGAATGACCAAAGCCGACTTAGAAGAACTGGCACGATGGAAAAAGGAAGAGTGGAACGTGAATTGCGAGTGGGTAATGGGGACTTCCGGCATGGCACCCGGATTAGGTTATCTGACGACTTTCAATGCGACCGAATTCGAGAAATATCCCGGACTCGGGGAGTTTGATCTAATAAGGGAATATCTGCCATATGCAAGGAAATATGGGATTAGGGTCCTAGCATATTTGAACATGCACTGGTACTCCTATGATTTTGCGGCCAAGCATTCCGATTGGGAACAAGTCACCGGAGACGGAAGGAGCTATGGCAGGATCCACCCCCTCTATGGCTCCGGGACAACCATGTGCATAAATTCCAGTTGGAGAAACTGGTCCTTTGAACTCATAGAGGAATCAATGAAGACTGGCATAGATGGGGTCTTCCTTGATGGGCCAGTTGTCTTCCCAGAGTGTTGCTACTGCGACTCGTGTAGAGAGAAATTCAACTCAGCATATCAATCAGGAATGCCGAAATGGGAAGACTGGGCAAATCCGAAGTGGAAAGACTTCTTGGACTTCAGGGAGGTCTCCATGGCAGATTATCTGAGAGATGCCAAAGAAGTTGTCAAGAGGATGAATCCGAAGGGCGTGATTTTCCTTAACGCAAGAGGTTGGCGACCGGGTAATTGGAGAGTTGCCGGTAACATAGAAAAACTCAGTGAGTATCAAAACTTCAACGGGGCAGAGGCGTTCTTTCACCCTGGCACGAATCCCCCGCCTCTGTTCTTCTCAGCGATTGAGGCCAAACACCTGCTTACTGAAGGAAAGCCGGCAGTGGTCTTCACTCACCACGCCCTCGGGACTTGGCACTATTTGCCCCTGCCACAGTTCGAAGCAGAGCTTGCAATGGCTCAGACCATCGCCTGTGGAGCGAATCCATGGTTCGCCATATTCGACTATTCGCTGGATCATAGCTCGGAAGAATCACTCAGGCCTATCAAGAATATCTTAGGATTCATGGCGAAGAACGAGCAATACTACACAGCGACCGCTTCTGAATCGGATATTGCTCTGCTGATTTCCTCTCAGACCTCAACTTTCTATCTCTCGGAACTGAACGAACTATATCTGGATCCTGGGACAGGGGTTGAAAAGGATCTTGCAATAGAGGGAGTAACGGGTGAGAAGAAGATTGACCTTGCCGCCAGAAAACGGATATGTGATGAGCTATACTCGGACTGCGTTCTCGGTTTCGCGAACATGCTCTGGAGGAACCACTTTCCCTTCGATGTCATATCAGACAAGCATCTTAAGAGGGAACCGCTAGGTAGGTATTCGACCCTGATTCTACCAAACGCAGCTTGTCTTGACGATGCCCAGATAGAATCTATATCCAGTTTCGTGAAGGAAGGAGGAAGAATAATCAGTTCCTTTGAAACAGCTTCCTACGACGGGCGTGGACGTCAGAGAGGCAAGAATCCAATGTGGGATTTGTTTGGCGTGGACAGAATCGAAGGGATGATGACTCCCAGAGTAGGAGAGGAATACATGAGAATCGTGGGGGTACCTGAAAGAACGACATCAATCCCCGAAGGAAAGTGGATTCCCAGGCCGAGCTACACCCTCAAGGCAATCCCAAAGAAGAACGCCTTCGCCCCTTGCATCTACCTGGCCCAAATAGGAGCTTACTACTCTCCGCCCAGAGGAGATTCTATCTACTCCGCGATGGTATTCAATAGATATGGGCTTGGAACTTCGATCTTCTTCTCAAATCTGATCGGTGAATTCTACGTTAGGTACAAAATGCCGTCAATCTCCGGTTTAGTCAGCGACGTGATGCGAACCACGGGCAAGAAGATCCCCGTAGTGGCCGTCGAGGCCCCGGGGACAGTCCAATTCGAGCTGAGAAGCCAACATAACCCAAGGAGGCTCCTCATTCATCTAGTGAACAACACTGGAGAAATGGAAAGGCCATTTTCCAACCTGATTCCGGTTCGCAATATCAAAATAAAGGTCAACGGTCGCATGCCGCAAAGAGCATTCAAGTTGAGCGATGGAAAAAGACTTGATCCGAAGGAAATCGCCAATGGTATCTTGTACGAGATAGAGCAATTGGATGTTTACGAAGTGATTGTCATAGAGCCATAGTACAGATCAGGTTCTCAGTGCGAAAGCATTTCGTAGGATCGATTTGATTCTGACGAGGTGTGGCACACGTCTGCTCCGTGGAAACGTTAATCAAGCTCTTTTGCTTTCCACCGCGATTTCCATGAGGCACAGGGAAAGACTCGAACGTTTTTTCGAGTTTAAGGAAGTTGATAGGGTTCCAGACTACGAATTCGGATATTGGACTGAGACGATAGATCGATGGCACTCAGAAGGCCTACCGCTGCAATTACATAACCAACAGGACATCGAGGACTATTTTGGGCTAGAAGGATGGGACACGCTCCGTTTTCTTCCGGTTACAACTGGGCTCTGGCCTTCGCCCCCTTCACGCGCTACAGATGACTATGGTGACAAAGAGGTCATACGAGATGGGCTAGGCGGAGTTTACCTCAGGACTAAGTGGGCATCGAACATCCCGCAGCAGATCAGGTACCCGATTGAAAAGAAGGACGATTGGGAAAAGATACGTCCGTTTTTCAACCCGGAGACCCCTGGCAGGATGTCTGTTGACTGGGATGAGATCGTGAAAAGCTACGAGGGAAGAACATATCCGCTCGGCATTTCCGTAGGCAGCCTCTATGGTTGGCTAAGGAACCTGATTGGGGTTCATAATATCTCCATTGCATTCTACAGGGACCCGGACTGGATAGGAGAGATGATGGATACGCTTGTCGATCTCTGGATCAAATTGATCAGGAAAAGCCTGAGAGATGTGAAGGTTGATTTCACCTCATGGTGGGAGGACATGTGCTATAGCAGTGGACCGCTCATTTCCGTGAAGCTGTTCGAGGAATTCATGGTGCCCCGATATAGAAAGGTCACGGACATCCTCTTGGAGTATGGCGTCAGTGTTAACATATTGGATTGCGATGGAAAGATAGACGCCCTTGTACCTGGTTGGCTGAGAGGAGGAATAAATTGCATGTTCCCAATAGAAGCTAGACATACGAGCCCTCTGAAGCTGAAGGAGACATATGGAAACAAGCTCCTCCTGATGGGAGGAGTCAACAAGCTAGCCCTAATAGCGGGTCAGAAGGCAATAGAGAAGGAAATAGATTCGCTTGTACCGTTGATAAAGAGCGGAGGCTACCTACCAATGGTTGACCATAGGGTTCCCCCAGAAGTTTCCCTGAGTAACTATGTCTACTACCTGAGGCTGAAGAGAAAGGCAATAGGCAGAGTCGATGCACCTAGCCTGCCCATGCCCTAGAGAAACCACGTAGGAAAAGAAGCGCTGTGGAGGCACTTTCGGTCAAAATACGTAGTAATTCTTATCTGCCATCTGTGTGCTCTCTTGGCAATGAAGAGGGTAAAGATCATTTCGGCCAAGAACGTTGTTCTGGAGGATTTCGTTGCAGAGGACCCGAAGGCGGATCAGGTAAGATTGAGGGTAATGCACTGCGGAATCTGCGGCAGCGACATTCATGCCTACTTCGATGAACACCCATTCATAAAATTGCCAGCCATTCCGGGGCACGAGTGCTCGGCAATCGTGGAGGGATTAGGTGAGAGTGTGACGAATCTAAAGATAGGCCAACAAGTAACGTTCATTCCTCAGCTGACCTGCGGAAGATGCTACAATTGTAGGAATGGAAGATACA
This sequence comes from uncultured Nitrososphaerota archaeon, assembly GCA_964408285.1. Taxonomy (GTDB): domain Archaea; phylum Thermoproteota; class EX4484-205; order EX4484-205; family JAAOZO01; genus CAYOYV01. The sequence goes on from CAYOYV010000004.1 coordinate 8,953, forward strand.
ACATCTGTGATGATCTGAAGGTAATAGGGGCACAAGCTGACGGGGCAATGAGCGAGCTATTCAATGTGGATGCCAGACTCGTCCTTCCAATGCCAGAGAGCGTTGATCTGAAGGAGGCGGCCCTCGTTGAACCCCTTGCCGTGGCAGTCCATGCAACAAAGCTTGCAGGCAACATTCTTGGCGAGAACGTTCTGATTTTGGGAGCTGGGACCATAGGTCTATTCCTGACTCAAGTCGCGAAAATGGCTGGCGCCAGTAACGTCGTAGTCACAGATCTGTTCGACTTCAGATTGGACCTTGCAGCAAGGTTAGGTGCGGACCACTTGATTAACCAGAAACAAACAGCCCTAACCAAAAATGAGTTGAGAAAGATGCTCGGAGGGGGAGACATTGGAGTGGTATTTGAGGCAGTAGGAGCAGAACAAACAATCAGACAGGCAATAGAGCTACCACGGAAAGGCGGCAAGGTGCTCGTCGTTGGCGTATTCGGTCAGGAATCAAAGGTAAATATGGGATTAGTTCAGGATAGGGAGATAACAATACAAGGCTCCCTGATGTATCTCAGAGAGGACTTTGTTGATGCAATCTCCTTCTTGAGCAGACGCTCAGTGAATACCTCACCCATAATAACGAACACATACAATGCTGAAGACGCTCCAGAGGCCTTCAGTACGGCCGCTACCTCTAAGGGGAATTGCGTCAAAGTGCTCATTTCCTTCTCGAAATGAAGATTCGGCTTCGCACCCACCGCTGCATGTATGCAGATTGAGATAGGAGAAAGTGTCCCAGATTAAAGCAGGATTTCTATCCTATAAGGGCTGGGTTTTAGATTTTCTTGTGCCGGTTCTGATTAGATCGTTGACTTCTGAAATGTTTTTCGGGACTTCCATCGGACCGAAGTTTCTGACCTTTATGGCGCCAACGGCGTTTGCAAAAACCAACATGTCTCTCATCGGCAACTGTCTCAGATAAGCGTGAAGTGCTGCTGCGTCAAATGCGTCCCCAGCACCGGTGGGGTCTCCTTCCGGAACGTCAAAAGCACGTTCGTATACTTTCCCCTCCTTCGTTAACGCTATTGATCCCCTTTCCCCTAACTTCAGTATCAGATTCCTGACTCCGTACTTGAATACGCGCTCCGCAGCTTCTTCCATCGTTCTCTCTCCAGTAAGATCGAACAGCTCATTTGCCGAGGGCATCACTATCTCGGAAGCTCTCATTAGGGGCTCAGATATCTTTCTTATCATTCGAGGTTCTATGAGTTCGGCCCTTAGATTCGGGTCGTAGGTCACTATCATTCCAGATCTGGACGCTATCCTGACTGCTTTATAGCAGGCCTCCCTCATGGTTTTTCCGAGAGAGAGGGCTGAACCCATTACGTGCAAGACCTTGAACGACTTCACGTAGTCCTCCTTCACATCACCAGATTTGACTTGGCCCGCTGCGGCTTGTTTCAGGTGGAATATGAAGTCTCTCTTTCCGTCGGCATAGTACATCACGAAAGCCGTCCCGGTCGTATATCCTTCTCTAGTGAGCAGGTATCTGATGTCCACGCGGTCCTCCCGCAATCTTCCGCTAATGAGCCTACCAAAATCGTCATTCCCAATAGCCCCTATTATTCCGGATTCCAATCCCAACCTTGCAGCCGTATCAATGAAGATCGCTGGGGCCCCGCTCGGAAATGGCCCAGCATAATCTCCTAATCGGTTATGAGGAGAATCCCTCGTCTTCTTGACGAACTCCACCAGAACCTCTCCTATTGTGAGAATGTCCATCCTACATCACCCTGACTTGAGCGCATACTATACGTTGAATCTCCCTTTTATTATTTCCAGTGGGTGTTTTTCCTGTTCCACGAGGTCAAAAGACAAAATTTATACACTTTGAGGCCCAATCGAGCCGGATGGAACGCAGGCCCAAATTCGGAATATATCTTCCTTCCTTCAGCAAGAAGTATGGCTCTAGGGACTTATACGAATACAACGTGAAAGCAGCAAAACTAGTTGAGGCCTCTGGGATGGACTCCATATGGGCCGTGGATCATCTACATGCATTCGACACCGTAGAGAAGGTGGAGAAATCGCTCAATATCCTAGAGTCGATGACCTTGCTTTCCGCTCTTGCTGCTTCCACGGATAAAGTGTTGATAGGCACATCAGTTCTGAGTTCGCCCTTTCGCAATCCTGCCCTTCTAGCCAAGATGGGGGCGACAGTTGACGTGATATCAAATGGAAGACTCGTTCTGGGAATGGGCGCAGGGTGGAGAAGGGACGAGTTCGAGGGATATGGGTTCCAATGGGAAAGAACTGCCCAAAGACTCGGCAGAACCGCCGAGGCCATAGATATAGTGAAGAAATTCTGGACTCAGTCTGTCGTAGATCACGAAGGAGAATTCTATAAGATAAGAGGTGGACAACTTTGGCCGAAACCAATCCAAAGGCCGCGACCGAAGATAGTTTTCGGAGGAGTGGGCTTCAAGGCAATGGAACTGGCGAAACACACGGATGGTTGGGTTGCTCCCCCTCTCAACGCAGATGATCTCAAGCAGAGGATCAGCATGTTCAACGAATGGGGAATCAATCCGAACGAGTTTGAAGTCATATACGAGTTCTTCACTTCAGTTGACACAAGTAGGGAGTCCGCGTATGAAAGGTCAAAGGACTCTTTGGAAAGGTGGTTCGGGGATCCGTTACCAGAAATCTTGGCATATGACACTAGGGTTCAGTTGCCCCATGGAATATCAGTCAGGTATGGCGCAATTGTGGGCAGCGTCGAGGATTGCGTCGATGGAGTAGTCAAATTCGCTAAAGCAGGCGTCAATCACTTTGAGCTTCACTTCATGCCGCTTGAGGACTCCATGGACGGGACAAATCTGTACAGCCAGAAGGTCATCCCGCTTGTGAATGAACAGCTCGAGTGAGCCTCAGGGTTTGAGCACTATTTTGATTGCTCTATGCTCTTCTTTCTTGAGGAGCATGTCAAATGCCTCTCTATACTCTTCAAGCTTCATTACATGAGTTATGAATGGCTTCACTCTCACATCGCCTTTCGCCAACAACGCGACCCCGACAGCGTACTCCCTGTATAGATTGTTTGCAGAGCTGGTCAAACTCCTTTCTCCTGCTATATCGGTGAGTTGAAGGTCAACCTTAGTAGGGGTCACAGCCAACAGGACAAACCTACCTCCCCTGGAAAGGGCCCTTAAGCCAGCCTTGACGGTCTTCTCACTTCCGACAGTGTCGAACACGACGTTCGCTCCCAAGCCTCCCGTAATGCTCAATATGCTCTCTGCGATGTCTCCAGCATTCCTTGCGTTTACGACATGATCTGCTCCCAAATCCCTGGCTATCTCCAGCGGGACTTCCCAGGTATCTACGGCTACGGTCTGTACAGCTCCCCTCGCCTTGGCAACCTGAAGAGACATCAAACCAATTGCCCCGCTCCCGATTACTGCCACGACGTCAGCCGGAGACACAGCTGCTCTACCGTTTGCATGAACTGCTACCGCAAGACCGTCCAGCTGAGTCGCCTCTTCGTAAGACACGTTGTCTGGTATCGGATGAGCCTTGTCGGCCCATATCTGCATATACTCAGCATATCCTCCCGGTGGATACTCAATATCTCTCCATCTCCCATCATGTCCGATGTGCAATGTATCTTCACAGAGATTCGGAAGATCATTTCTGCAGTAATAGCATTCCCCGCACCCTCTGAAGGCTATGGCCCCAACTCTCTCTGAAATCCTATGTCTTCCAACACGAGTACCTTCCTCAATGATATCCCCTGAGACCTCGTGACCCAATATGAAACTCTTAGTCTCCTTCAAATCCTTTCCGAGCGTATGGAGGGACCAAGGATTTTCCCCCAAGTAGTATCTTACATCGCTTCCACAGATGCCAACTGCTCTAACCTGAATGATGACTTCGTCCTCTCTTGGTTTTGGCCTAGGTACGTCAACCATCTCGAGTTCCATCGGTCTCCTGAGAACCACTGCTCTCATGATGAATCACATATATCGAACCAAATCGATATAAATTTGCATTTGTCGCATTGCTTTGCCATGAAGAAGGAAAGAACCGCGCTAATCCTTGACGAAATGAAGCGCTTGAATCTAGACGCAGTTATATTGAGGAATCCTGAGAACGTTCTCTTTTCGACAGGATATTGGCCTGTCCTTGGCTGGTCTTGCTTCGTATTGAGGAGAGATGGAGGTTCGAGCATTCTTATCCCTGAGAGCGAATTAGGCTTCCTAGGTCGCAACTCTGTTGACGAGGTTGAAATTCTGAAAGGTGAAACATTATTCGAGGTGTATGATCCCGCAAGATGTCTGGCGCAGTTCATACGGGAGCTGGGCATAAAGGGCGGTTCAAGAGTTGGGTGCGAGCTATCGATGGAGAGTTTGGCGGTAACCCACGTGCCGGAACTGTCTTTCACCGGGTATAGGACCTGCCGGATGCTGAGTGAAGAAACAAAATCAGAATTGGTGGATTTCTCGAATTCCCTACATGAGATGAGAAGAATAAAGAACCAAGGTGAGATAGAAAAGATATGCACGGCATGCGAAATAGCTGCTCTGGGTCTTGAGAAAGGGTTAGAGGAACTGAGGGAAGGAATGACGGAGGCTGAACTCGCCTCGACAATAGAAAAGGCAGTGTATTCGAAGGGGCTCGGCTACAAGGGAGTTAGGAGAATCAGGGGGTTTGCCTATGTCATGTCAGGAGTGAATGGTTCTTCTGCCAACCTTCCTTTCGATATCTCCTCCCAGAGGAGAATATCCAGAGGAGAATCTATACTCATAGAACTGAATGTTCAGGCTGATGGATTTTGGGCCGACCTAACTAGAACTTGGTTCATTGGAGCCCCAAGCAATGAACTGAAGAATCGTTACGAAGCCGTCCTAGAAGCAAACGAGCAGGCCACAAGATTCGCTGCTGACGGTGTGGCTGTAAGAGAAGTGGACAAAGTCGCCAGAGATGTGATATCTTCGAAGGGTCTAGCCGATGAGTTCAACCATAGGCTTGGACATGGGATCGGATTCAGATTACACGAGCCTCCTGATCTCCATCCCGTTTCAAACGAAGTCCTAAGGGAAAAAATGACATTCACAATTGAGCCAGGAGTCTACGGAAAGTATTATGGCATAAGAGTCGAAGACGTTGTTCTCGCCACAAGAACGGGTGGATCGAAGCTATCCAGACCGTGATGATATATCCTCGAACTTAATCCTGTCTAGCCCGAGTGTTCATCACCGGGTCTGTGCAATGCCAAGATGAAGCTTGGTCAGGAATGCCTGATCAACCGTGAGTCCAAGTTCCTTTGCAGCCAATATCACAGCTCCTTCAACTGGCCTGAGCCTTGGCCTGATGAACTTAACCTTCGACATGGACCCAAGAACCTTTTCCTGAAACGGCGCTATGATGAAAGAGGCGAAATTCTCGAATATTCCTCCCATCATTGCCACTTCAATCTCCTGATTCAAGACCCCAAGTTGCCTCGCGACTGCGATGACTGCTATGCCCAATTCCTGGCCTGCACGAAGGATGAGCTGTAATGCAGCTTTGTCCCCTTCCTTGGCTGCGTCTAGGACCAGTGGGGCTAGAGCCGCGATTTGATGTCTTTCCATGCCCTTGACATAGACCTTCGTTACAAGATCTTCGATCGAGGAAAGACCAAGATGAGCCACAAACCTCCTGGCAAGTGCCGTGGGTTCATCTCTTCCATCGTATGATCTTAGTGCAAGTATCATGCCCTTGCGCGCTATGTCGTAGGCGCTCCCCTCATCTCCGAGTATTGGACCCCAACCTGTGGACCTGGCGTATCTGCCGGAAGAATTCATACCGTAACAGATGGACCCAGTCCCGGCAATGACTACGATCCCCGGCTTCCCCGCAGTAGCTCCGATGAGAGAGATGACTCCATCGTGTACGATTACATTCCTGTGGGATATCTGGATCCTCTCAAGCACTTCCTGCATCATCCTTTTTCCCTCGGGATTCCCGGACCCCGCAGCGCCTACGCAAACGATCAGGGCCTTTTCTTGGGAAGTGCGCATTCGAATGGCTTCAGCTATGGCCTTCTGAATCGATTCGCTTGCCCTATCTACACCAACGTACAATATGTTGGAGGGGCCCCCTTTACCTTCTCCAAGAACGGTCCCATCCAATGCCACTAGGAGGCAATGCGTCTCAGTTCCTCCGCCCTCGATCCCAATCAGGACTCCGCCGCGTTCAGACTCAGACAAGATCCAACGGAAACTACTGTTGGAGTTTATTTTATTTTCTCTCAATGGCACGCACCATCCGAGAAAGCTTGGGATAGTTTCGTGACTAAGGATAGAGCAAGTATCGTTTCCGGTTCGACAGAAATTCCTTCAAATCCCCTTCCCAATCCTTCGCAATTTCCTCAGGGTCACGGTTCTCTACTAATCCTTTCCTTATCTCATCAGTCCCAGCCAAGAGGTCGAAGCTGTAATCCTTGTCCGTCTTACCTCTTCTGAATTCCATCTTGTCACGAAAAAGATCCATTATGGCCTTGATGAGCGTCAGACCGGTCAGAACGGTTCTGTAACTGTTTCTATCATATACGTGAAGTTGAACACCTCCGCATACTTCCTTGGCGTATTTCCCGAACATCGGTGTGAAACGAATCGTGCGGAATGCAACTCCTGGAAGGCCCCATTTGACCATCCTATCGCAAAGCCTGAAGCCGTCTATCCAGGGTGCTCCTATCATTTCAAAGGGCCTAGTCGTTCCCCTTCCTTCTGAGACGTTTATCCCCTCGATTAGGCAGGTACCCGGGTATACAGTCGCGGTTTGTAAGGTCGGCATATTAGGCGAAGGCGCTACCCAAGGAAGCCCGGTATCATCGTACCACATGTCCCGCCTCCATCCTTCGGCCCTAATCACACTCAGCTCACAATTGATTCCGAACCACTCATTGAACATCGTCGCTAGTTCACCCATCGTCATTCCATATCTTATCGGGATCGGTCTTTCGCCAACGAAAGATTGGTAATTCTCTCTCAGGAGATTGCCCTCAACCGTAAGCCCGTTTATGGGATTTGGCCTGTCTAGCACTATGAATCCAAGATCGAGTTCCGCAGCGGCCTTCATGCACCTGTTCATTGTTGCGATGTAGGTATAGAATCTGGCGCCTACGTCCTGTATGTCGAATACTAACGCATCAATATCCCTTAGCATGTCCGGGGTGGGCCTATAGTGTTCTCCATACAGACTATAGACTGGCACGCCGGTCCTGCTGTCGGTGAATGAACCTATTGATGATCCATCTTGAACATCGCCTCTAATCCCGTGCTCTGGTCCGAAAAGGGAGGTAAGTCTTATCTTAGGATGGCAGTGAAGCACATCAACAGTCGAACACAAGGAAGAGGTGATTCCAGTGTGGTTTGTGACCAGGCCTATCCTCTTTCCTTCGATGATATCAATCTTGTCTCTGAGTAATTGATCAATGCCGAACTCAACGGGTCGATTCATTAGCTGGTCATCTTTACCAGAGCGTGATGAGGAATTAAGAGTTCGCGCGCACCCCAAATCGAGTCATAGTTCATGCTATCTATTCTGTGAATTCGAGAAGGTTGATAAACACAGACACTGGTTTTCGGGCCATGGGAGTGGTCAAGAGAGTAGACTACTATTTTGGTGAACCCGGTCCGCAAAACACAGAGACAGTATTTGAAGCTGTGAAGGAGAGACTAGAACATACCGGGGTAAAGACCGTTGTTATTGCAAGCGATAGCGGCGAGACTGCAGTCAAGCTATGTGACTCGATCAGGGAGCCAGGTATCAATATCATTGCTATCTCTTGGAAGAAGATGAATCCGGAGAACGTGCATAAGCTGAAGGAGAAAGGGGTTGAGGTCGTACAGGAATCCCACACGCCTCTAAGCGGCAAGGACGCGAAAGTTATGGCGTACACATACTACACTTTAGGCCAAGGGTTCAAGGTTGCGGTGGAACTTGCCATGATAGTTGTAGACATGGAATTGATCAAAGCAGGGCAAGACGTCTTGAGCATAGCAGGAACAGGTAACGGAGCCGATACGGCAGTCTTGCTAAAGGCATCTTCCACAAAGGACATTATTGGACCTGACACTGCGAATCGGCTTGAGGTAAAGGAAATTGTGGCAATGCCAAGAGTGAAGAAATGGTGGGACTGAATTCCCAATCCTGACATGCTTGTATGCGAATGCGCTCGCGCGCTATAGTCGATACTGGGCAAAGCGTGGTTAGCAAGTAATGCGAACTCCTGGACAGGCTTATCGGATTTATATCTCGAAGATGTGACGTTTCGCGCGCGACCAATGTTTGCGAAGGACTTCCTATGGGGGACTTCGACGGCCGGGTTTCAGTTCGAAATGGGAGACCCAACAAGAAAGAGCTTGGATCCAAACACGGACTGGTTCAAATGGGTACACGATGCCGAGAATATACGGAAAAGGGTTGTCAGCGGTGATTTTCCAGAAGATGGAATCAACTACTGGGAACTCTACAATTCGGATCACGACCTTGCGAAGGGCCTTGGGATGAATGCCTTCAGGCTTGGCATTGAGTGGAGCAGGATTTTCCCAGCTTCAACTACAGGCTTCGATGTGGATGTTGAAATAGCCTCTGATGGCGGAGTGGCTCGCGTGGATCTTGACCTAAGCGACCTTCAGAAATTGGAATCGCTGGCCAATGTCGAAGCCCTGAAACACTATGAGCTGATAATAGATGACCTCAGGGAAAAAGGACTGAAGGTCATAGTCTGCCTTAATCATTTCACCTTGCCCCTTTGGATCCACGACCCCATAGCAGCGAGAGACTCAAGACTCAGAAAAGGACCGAGAGGTTGGTACGACAGGGCTACCGTGGTCGAATTCGCAAAGTATGCTGCATTCTTAGCTTGGAAGCTCGGAGATAGGGTGGACATGTGGGCTACAATCAACGAGCCCATGGTGGTCGCAGAGATCGGATACCTTCTCGGAGTCGAAGGCTTTCCGCCTGGGATAAGATATGATCTGAGCGCGTTCAAAAGAGTCGCCAAGAATTTGGCAACAGCACACTCGAGGGCGTTTGACATGATAAAGAAATTCGATACGCATAGGTCCGATGCTGATAGCCCTCATCCAGCATGGGTCGGCATTATTCACAACGTATTCCCTGTCGCCCCAAAAGAAACGTCGAATGAAAAGGATGTTAAGGCAGCCCAATTGCTGGATAGAATGCACAATACCTTTATTGTGGAAGCCGTAACATCGGGTTGGCTTGAAGCAGACTTCAATGGAATCAGAGATGACGTCAGGAAATATTTGGGAGATAGGTTGGATTGGCTCGGCGTCAATTATTACACGCGAATCGTAGTAAGGGGACAATCATCGTTGTTGGCCAGAATCTTCGCGGGCCTGCCGGTGATGCCAGAACTTGTCCCGGGATATGGCTATGCCTGTAAGCGTAACGACAAATCGCTTGACGGGAGACCCACTTCTGATTTCGGTCAGGAGTTCTATCCGGAGGGTATCGGCGAAATCCTAGTTAATATGTCGAAGTATGGAAGACCGATGTATGTGACCGAGAATGGAACGGCCGATGATAGGGACGAACTAAGGCCTCGTTATTTGCTGGAGCTTTTGAAAATAATGGAGACTGTCATTGAAGAGAAGCGGTTGGACGTCAGAGCGTATCTGCATTGGGCACTAACAGACAACTACGAGTGGGCTGAGGGGTTCAGAATGCATTTCGGTCTTTTCAAAGTCGATCTAGAGACCAAGAGGAGAATTCCAAGAGGGAGTGCCGACATATTTCGAAGAATTGTGGAATCTGGAGGCACCGATGGAATTCAAGTCTGAAGGAATGATTCGCTGTAATCTGATTTGCTAGCCGATCGGAGGATGAGGGCCAAAAGGAGGAGTAAGTGAGGCATGTTCTGCTATTTTTCACACAATATCGACCTTAATGCGAACAAGAGATAGGGACAGAATCATTAGTCGGGGGTCCATTCGTTGAGACGATTAGAACCCGGCGATAGGAGGGATATTACCGGCTCTCGCTTTCCGTATGGAACAACCTCGGTTCGAGCATACCCTCCTTCATCACTGCGAACTCGAAGTCTTGTGAAGTCGTAGCTGCCCCGAAATTCCCATGTCGATCCAGGGCCAAGACAGCAATGTTCTCGTATCTCTTTTCGGTTGCGACTATGTCTTTTATCGCCCCCATTGCGGCTTCTTGGGCGTTATTGCCGTCTTGGATTCCCCTTACTACCATGCGAGAGACATTATGAATCATGATGTTCTCCCCGGACCCCGTTGCCACTGCGGCTCCGAACTCATTGGCGACTAGACCGGAACCAATTATCGGAGAATCTCCAATTCTTCCTGGCATCTTGAATGCTATCCCGCTCGTGGAGGTTCCTGCAACCAGACTTCCGTCTTCGCCCAGCGCCACCACGCCAACAGTGTCATGACTAAAGATGCCCAAGGCCCTGTTCTTCAACCAGAGGTCCAAGGTTCCCTCTTTAGGTTCTAGATTGAGAGCCACATTCAAGCGTTTCTTCAACTCCTTCTCCACATCGGGCTGTAACCTAGCCTGCGGCAGACAAAGGCCATAGTACTCTGCCAATCTATTAGCGCCGTCTCCTACGATCATCACATGCGGAGTTTCCTTCATGACCTTCCTCGCAAGAGAAATGGGATTCTTGACATTGCACACAGCCCCAACAGAGCCAGCCTGCAGAGTTCTTCCATCCATTATCGCTGCATCCAGTTCTATGATCCCATCCATGTTTGGGTAGCCTCCCAGTCCGACTGATTTATGCGTCCCGAGAACATCGTTCTCGACTTCTCTCACTGCCTCCTCAACCGCGTCTAAAGGATCGCCTCCTGATTTCAGGATAGGCCAACCTGCGGCAATCGCCTTCATCCCAAAAGACCACGTCGCGGCCATTACCTTCATTTTATGCCTTACAGGCATTTGCTTGCGGATAAAAGAATTCGGAATCGGAATCAATGCGGTTGACCTCAAGTATAAGGTGAAAAGCTCTTTCTGGCAAGCTTCAGAAAAACCTAAATCGAAACATGATGTCGAATCGACGTGCGTGCGAGTGAGCTATTCCGAAGGTCAAAGACAAGGGACAAGATGAAGACTGTTTTCGACGAAGGTTACTTTGCGATGAGGACGATCTGGACAAGGAAGGAGGGCGAATTCGTTATCAAGAGGAATCCCAACAAGGAGAAGGCTATTACCGTTTTCAATGGAACGACGCGACTTCATTTGATGCCATCAGAAGCTGAATTTGTACTTGATGAGAAAGATGTCTGTTATGTCCCTGTAGGGGAGAAGGTAGAAATCCACGAGGTCGAAAGAGATTCCTTAGTCATAGTGATCGAAGCCCGTTCTAACTTGGAGACCGCTCCCTATTGCGTGGAATTCGGTGAAGTGAAAGGCGAACTTAGAGGAGAACTAGGATACAGAAGAATGGTCTACACTGTTCTAGGTGAGGACAAGCCGGCCGGCAGGCTAATCGTGGGTTTCACAGAGGGTTACAATGGAGAATGGACTAGCTATCCTCCTCACAAACATGATGACATGTTGGAGGTATATCTCTTCTATGGTCTAGGAGATTATTATGGACTCCAAGTAGTAGAAAGTGGGAATCATGTCAAAGCTCTTACAGTGAGAGACTGGGATTCGGTTCTGATCAGGAGAGGCTACCATCCGAATGTGTCTGTTCCGAAGTGCAGTGTAAAATACATGTGGGCCCTCTACCCGTTCAAGGAGAGAAAATTGAGACCAGAGACTGACCCTAGGTATTCGCAGAGCCAATAGAGCCGTGCGAGGCCTCCTAGTTTCCCCAGAGCTCAGCAGATGCCAATTGGCTTCAGCGGTTTACCGCTAACCACTGAGCTTTGAGATTATCCTAAGTAGGTTTTGGATGCATATGCTCGAAGCATACTCTCCCATTTCAGAAAAACTGTCTCCGGATGGGAGGACCAACTCCTCTTCCGCCAACCTTTTCGGTCTCCAATGGGTCTCAAGCGAAACATAGCCCTTGTAGTCATCGAGCAACAATGCTTTCAACTGGCCTTCTATGTTGACTTCGCCCTCCCCTATCGGCAGCAACTCACTCCTTTCGTCCTTCCTCACTCCATCCTTGAGGTGTACATGAACGACCTTGTCCCTGAGAAGCTCGTAGCCAAATGGAAAGGGCTGTTCCGTATCTGGATCCATTATGTCATTTCCCGGATCCCATACCGCCCGAACGGATTCCGAATCCAAGGCGTCAAGGAAAGTGGCTAATTTCCTCGCATTCGTCACGAACGTGGAGGGTTCGTTTTCGATTCCGAGGACCATTCCATAATCCTCAATCAGGCGGACAGGGTACTTGAATTTCTCGAGTATCACAGGTAAGTGCTCTTCAAATCCTCCTTTCCTCCAGAAGGTGAATCCCCTTATGATCCGGCAATCGAGAGCTTTTGCCATCTCAATGCTTTTCTCCAGTATCTTCAGGTTCAGCGCGTACTCTTGTTCGCCAAACAATTCTGCCTTGAAGAACGGCGAGGCAACGGCCGAAACCTTTAGGTCATTCTCCTCGATTATGCTCCTGATTTGCTTGGTTTTCTCGACGAGCTCTAGGAACTGCAGACCCCAAGCACTCCTTATTTCCAGCCCCTGCAACCCATATCTCCTCGCGAATCTCGCAGCCGTCACGAGATCCTGAGAAACTTCATCCGAGATAACCGACAGTCTGAACATACGCTAACTTTCAAGGAACATCCCTTCTGCCTAATATTGCTTTTCGGTACGGGGCACTTTCCTCTACTGGGGTGATTCAAGGCTCATCGGTTGCCCAGGGGAACCGCGAACACATGAATCACGAAAGAAATCGCTAAATGAAAGAGAAATATCCCATAGATGTAGTGTTTGGCGCGATTGAGAAGGATAATAGTCCTGAGAAACGCACTGATCATCAACCCTCATTCTGAGACTTATGGAGATATTGAGATAGAGGATGGAATCATCAGAAGAATCGGTCACCTGAGCGATATCAACCATGACGCAACGGTCGTAGATGTTGGAGGAAGAGCAACGATGCCTGGCTTCATAGATGTCCATGTCCAGGGAGCCGGCGGGTCCGATGTTCTGGATGCCGATCCGGCAGCGCTGAATACCATATCGCGGGCGTGTGCCAAGTTCGGAGTGACAGGCCTCCTTGCAACAACAATCTACCGGCCGGAGAAGGAGAACAGACATATCTCAAACGTCGTAGAATTTTCCAGGAACATGGCGGGAGCCAGAATTCTGGGGATCCACCTCGAGGGGCCGTTCATATCAATCGAACAAAGGCGAATGATTCACGAATCGGCGGTGACGACTCCATCAATCGAACTCGTCAGGCATATCATTCAGGAGTGCGGAGGAATGCTGAGAATGATGACAATCGCTCCTGAACTACCAGGAGCGGACAAGATAATTAACTACCTTTCAGCCAGCTCAATCGTCCCTTCCTTCGGGCATTCATCAGCAACTTATGAGAAATCGATTGAGGCATTTGAGATGGGCGTCGGTCACGTTACTCATCTTTTCAATGCGATGGAACCAATGCACCATCGTTCTCCAGGTCCCATACCGGCGGTATTCGAATCGAAGACAGTGACGGCGCAGATAATCTCGGATGGAATACACGTTCATCCAGCCATGGTTCGACTTGCTGCAGACAATCTTGGCGAGGACAGATGCGTCCTGATAACGGACGCCGTAAGGTCATTAGGGCTTCCAGATGGAGAATACGAGTACGATGGAAGGAAATTCATAGCTTCCGGAGGAGTCGCGAGGTACATAGATGGCACACTGATAGGCACAACATTGGGGATGAACGAACTTGGCAGGCGGTTCTTGACGTTCACTGGATGGGGGTTGAAAGCTCTGGCCAAGGCAACTTCCTGGAATCCAGCTAGACTCCTTGGAATGCACAAGTTGAAGGGAAGCATCGAGGTCGGAAAGCATGGCGACTTGGTAGTGCTTAATCCGGATTTCGAAGTATGGCTGACCATTGTCATGGGAGACATTGTTTACAGTGGAACCGGAGCAAATGGGCTCTGAGAAGGTTTTCCCCTACCTCAGGGTCCTTGGACAGCAAGAACTCAGATCAACGAGGTCTTAGCCTTGTCTATTTCCGTCTGGGAATAACCTAATTTACCCTCGATTACAGGAAATAACAGAGATGGGACAGGAGTTCAGCTCCTACGAGGAGATAGTTCAGAAAGTGCTTTCAGAATACAACAGAAGCCCAAAGGGCTGGCACGTTCTGCTGACCAAAAGTGAGGGACTGGGCCACAACTTGTACATCTTCGGGCCCGAGGGAATGACGGCCATGTTGAAGCTAGAGAGCATCTACAGGCCAAATCCAATAGCGATAGGAGTTGAGGTGACAGACGAAATGCATGGCCTGAGGCAGATCGTCCGAAGGCAAACCCACCCATTTGGGATAAGGCCGATTCCAGACGGCCTAATGGGAAAGGTATTGGACAGCATCAGAAGCGGAGTTCCTCCTCGGGCCGATTTAATCGCCAGAATAATGGAGAGTGATCCAGTTTCGCAAGAGGCCATCAAGACGCAAGTGGCAATTCAAGGGCCGATCCTCCATGTCCCAAGCCCCCTTCCCTTTGAATACGCATCAGCCAAACAAAGGGAATTGGATTCCAAACTACAGAGGGAGTTGCAAAGACTTCTCAACGAAAGATACGGGGACATGTACATTGGGTAGTTGACTTCCTAGACCTTATGGCGATCGATTGAACGCACTCCCTACCACACGCGCTTTAGGGATTCCAGACGTCTAGCTATCTATGCAGACAAGGGTTATGAGTCACTCGTGCCAGATCAGTATTACTCCCATAGCTTCGGATCTGTCTTCTAGCAATTGCCGATAAATCGCAGGGGCTTCATCATAGGGCAGGCGATGAGTTACAAGGGGGCTGATGTCCAGTTCCTTATCTGCGACTAGGTCGAAGAATAACTCGGCATGTCGCCTATTAGTCCAAGGATTGTCTGGAGTCGCTACTGGCGGATGGGACCTGTTGTGCGCTCCGATTATGGTGTAACTTGGGTAATTACAGAGATCATGAAAATCAAACATGGTTGGTCCTTTAGGACTGCTTAGAAGTACAAATCTACCTTGGTCTCTCATGCACCTGAATTCCTCGGGAATTATCTTCTGATTACCTGTCACTTCGAAGGCAACGTCAACCATTCTCCCCATTGTTTCCCTTTGGACGACAGACCGAACATCCTCTCTCGTGGGATTCAATCCGATTACGGATGGATCCTTAGGCAGCATGCCCAGTCTAGCATCAGCAATGTCTATTACGAATACGGGCCTAGCGCCGCATAGTCGACATACCCTTGCAGTGAATTGACCAAGTAATCCGGCTCCGTAGACAGCTACCGACTCCCCCAACCGAACATCCGCCCGCCTTACCCCATTCGTGACTATCTCGGCGATCGTGAAGAAGGCCGCCTCATCATCTGAAATCTGATCACTTATTGGAATAAGGGATTCCATCGGTACGGTCACGAATAGTGCATGGGAGCTGCGAGTCGCCACCCTCTTTCCAATCCAATCTCTATTGACTTCCTCTCCGACGGCAACGACCTCACCAACGTTGTCATACCCGGGTACGAAGGGGAACCTTGCATATCTGGACCAATAGGACTCCTTTGGGAACTCGCCGCTGAGTATGGTCAACTCTGTCCCGGTGCTTATGAGTGTTCTTCGAGTTTTGATGAGGACATATCCCTTTTCAGGAAGTGGAATAGTTCGTCTTTCAATCACTACCTTGCCCGGTTCGAGAAAAACAACGGTAGGATTATCCTCTTTCATCGGCCATTTCGAGTAACGACAATAATATATGCGTTAAGGACACAATAACTGATCTTCCGATTACCGCGAAACGTTACCTTCGAGTGAATTGTTGATGGCCTCCCTTCAATCTCTCAATGTGTGTTATCGCTAGAAGGGATTTCGCTCAATAGTGTCGCGAACAAATATGTTACAAAGCTTAAATGCAATACAAAGTCCTATTGCGGGCATCCCTGAGAATGCCCACGAGCATCGTATCAGTCACAAAGGATAATCCCCTAGCTGAAATGGTGGCCAGATCCCTGGAGGCAGTGAAGTTCAGCAAGATACTGGAAAAGAGAGGAGGAGAATCGGTGATTGTCAAGCCGAACTTCGCAGACGTCGGTAGAATCGCCCCATTGGACTACAAACCCGATATCGCCGGAGGAAAAGGCCAGAGGGCAGTTGGGCTTCCTAGGAGGGGTGACCAGACCAGCACTGAAATCCTAGAGGCTATTGTGAAAACTCTTAGGGACTATTCGGGAGTGAGAGAAATCGTCATAGCGGAAGCATCCGCAACTCCAACATGGAAGGCATATTTCATGTACGGAATCTATGACCTAGCCCAGAGACATCACGTAAGGCTCGTGGATCTGAATAATGATGAAGCAGAGGCTGTCTCTCCTCCCGGCGCGCAAGTGCTGAAAACAGTGTTCACACCCAGGACGATAGCAAAGGCAAACATCGTAATATCGGTGCCCGTTCTGAAAATCTGGCGTGCATGCGGAGTCTCGATCAGTCTGAAGAACATGGCCGGCGGAACAGTGCCGAGATACTATGCTCCCCAAATCTGCAGGTTCATTCAATGGTCTGACAGACCGATCTTCAACCCTGACACAGAATATGGGCAATCGAAGACCCTGGCTGCGGGCATAGTAGACATAGCGTCGATGAATCGCGCTCACATTTCTATCGTTGATGCTCTGACGGTGATGCACAATGCCCATCCCGGGAAGGAATTTTCATTCAGGTACGAGGATGTAAAGGTCGAGGATTTCGGTGGCATTATTTCAGGGAGTGACATGGTTGCCACAGACGCGGTTGGAGCGGAACTCATGGGTTTCGATGCTAAGAGGATACTCCACCTAAATGTTGCCAAGGAAAGAGGGCTCGGTACAAACGATATGAGCGAAATAGAAGTAACTGGCATTAACCTGGATTCAGTGAAGATGAAATGCACCCCCATGGCTGGCATGGAAGAAATAGTCAAGTAGAAGGGGTGTTCTCATCTAGCGAGCGACCATGAACGCTTAATATCGTCAGTTACATATGTATGGTTGATGAAGCAGGTCGTTGGTGTCTACACCGGCTCTGCCGATATTCTTCAACAACAATGGAAAGCGGTTGAATACCTCAAAGACGAGATCGGTCTGAATCTGATAATACTAGGAATGGGGCCGGCGGGTGACAGGTGGAGTCCAAGTCCGGAGGTGGCGGCCAAGGCTCCTTTCAAATTATCAGTTTCCCAAGAAAAGGATGGGTTGAATGACTTTCTGGCTCAGGCCCACAGAAGAGATCTGGATGTGTGGATCTGCATTTCTCTCTATGCCGAAATGGACTCTGGGCCGAATTACGCAGACCTCATGTTCAGGGATCTAGAGGGGAACGTTTTCAGTCCGGTTTCTCAGTACGGATCGGGCTGGGCGTGGTCGTGGTGTCCAAGCAAGGAAAGCATAAGGGCATACAATGAAGCTTTGCTTTACGATCTCGCTAAGAGGTACGACGTTGATGGATTCACCCTAACTCATCAAAGATATTCGCCGATTGGGCACAACATCAGCAATCTCTTCGGATGTGGGTGCAATGAGTGCGAAAGGGAGGCTTCCAAGCTCGGATATGATTTCGGGAGCATGAGGAACAGCATGCTAGGGTTATTACGGAAGCTCAAGAAAATTGACAGAAATAAGCTCTCGGTGATGACCGAATTGAGTCCAGGCTTTCTAGACTTCTTCTACTATCTAGGTGCAGATCAGGGTCTATTGGACTGGCTCAACTTCAGATGCGACTTGATCCAAAGCGGAATGAAAAGATACTACGAGGCGGCCAGAAGGGCACGGGACAACCTCGCAGTGGGCTCGGACAACTTCCCCGCCTCCTTCTCGATGATAAGCGGACATAGGTACAGGGATTTCGAGGATAATGCCGACTTCCTTAGCCCTTTGCTTTCCCACATCGTGATATTCTGTTTGTTCAATTTCATGGAACTCGCGACCAAGATAAAGGAATGGAACCAGGGGATTTCTGAGGAACAAGTGCTCCAATGCACCTATAGGGCATTTGGCTACGATAAGTTCAACCTGCCATCCACTTTATCTGCGCTCTTGGAGCATCCAAGGCTTCCCAGTAGCGATTACAGTGAGACCAAACTCCCACTTGGGGAAATAGTGGGGGATGAGATATTGAAGGCAAAGTCATTCGTTTCTGGAAAGAAGCCGATGTACGGCATATTCGCTGCTCACTCCAAACTGAATCCAGTAGACGTGGAGAAGAGAGCACTCGGAATGAAACGCGCGAACGTTGATGGCATAATCCTCCAAGTTGGCCCGTTGCCAGGACCTATTGACAACATCGCGGCAATAAAGCGTGTATTCCACAGATAGTCCCAACACCAGCATAGTTACTGCTCGGTCGTCGAGCACCGATCAATGAACTCCTTGGTCTTTCCTTAGGATCACTTCTTGAGAACTTCCCCGAACGCCTTTCCCAATATATCCCAAACTTTGTCAGGCTCAGGTGCGGAAAGCACGGTCCATTTCCCCGCCCTATATGTCCATGAGAAGATAGAATCCACTCCCTTCTCAGCGTATAGGTGAACCAAAGTTCTTATGAATTCCAAGTCATCTGGAGAACTGTGGTAACTCATTATCCATCTCTGCGACCCCTTGCCATGTTTCTTGGCTATCTCAACGGTCTTCTCAGCCACACGTTCATAGTCCTTCAAAGGTCTCCCGTAACCCATTATCGAGGTCGAGAAGATGTCAAACTCCCTAGTTCGAGCTACTTTTTCCCAGTTGCCGTAGCCATGCCATGGATCGACTGTCGGTAGTACACATGCCGTTATCCTCAGCTTGGGATTGACTTCCTTGGCAACAACTGAGGCTTCCTTTAGGACTTCCAGTGCTCTATCCTCCCTGAACGTCCTAACTTCTTCCGTCAGGAGCTTCGGCATATCATGGCCATATTCCTTCTTGAACAGATCCTGACAGAACTGGCACCTGCACGACCAATCCGGGGGTCCGGACGCATAATGAGGCTCATCCCAGAAGAAGCCGTCTGCCTCCGTCTCCTCAGCCAACCTTCGGACCCATCCATGGAAGTATTTCCTGAACGATGGACTGTTGAAACAGGCGGCGACCAGAGGCTCTCCGGTTAGGGCACCAACTTGCCTGTTCGCGGTGTTGTTCTGAAGAAATACGCTGGTTTGTTCTCCTCCGAAGAACTTTCCAATGCCCCAGAGGTCAAGGTCGACGGTTAACCCAAGCTTCTTTGCCCTTTTTATGATCTGCAACAAGCTTGGATACCAGAATTCTAGGTCGAATTCCATGATCGCGAGAAGAACTGCGTTGCAGTTGTGAGACACCATCTCACGAAGGTGATCCTCAGCATGTTCAGGATATGTCAATCCATAGAGACTTACCCCTGTCTCCTTTACGGTCATTTGACTCATATCGTAGTCAGAGGAGGACTTATAGCTCTTGCAGTTCCAGATCTGCCTCGGAGCCCTTTTGGATGAAGCGATATAAAGACAGGCGAGGCATTTCCCGTCGTGGTGTTCGGATGAGTGAAGGTAAGGAATACCTCAAAACTGTGTGTTCGTTGCTGCAGAGGATAGAAGAGGAGCAAACTGGAAACATCAGGAAAGCCGCGGAGGCAATTTCCAAATCCATCTCCGAGGGAAACCTCATACATGTCTATGCTGGAGGCGGACACACTTGGTTACCCGTCGCAGAGATGTTCTATAGGGCTGGAGGACTAGCTTGCATCGACCCCTTTATGGACTACGGTCTGTCTCCCTTCAATCAAGCACTCCATTACATGCAATTCGAACGTCTTCCCGGATATGGAAGAGCTGTCATAGACTACTACAATCCAGGGAAAGGCGAGGTCGTGATATTCATACACAACATTGGGGTGAATCCTGCTACAATAGACGCCGCTCTGGCCTGCAAGGAGAGAGGCCTCACACTAATAGCCATATCGTCCAGCGAATGGCAGAAGAAGGTTCCAAAGGATCATTACATACGACATCCAAGCGGCAAGAATCTTTTCGAAATCGCTGATATCTGCATAGACGACAACAACCCATTCGGCGACGCCATCATTACCGTACCCGGCATGGATACGCCAATAGCACCCGTGTCGAATGTCATTGACTTCTACATCGTACATAGACTTGAGATCGAAGTGGCCAAGAAACTCGTGGAGATGGGAATCGAGCCTCCATTCTGGAAGAGCGCAAACATACCCGGAGGAGACGAATATAACAGGAAGTACATAGAGAAGTACATGGGCAAGGTAAAATATCTGTAACAGAAACCTGAGAGACAGAAAATCGCTAAAGCCTCGTCTACGTGAATAGGTTGGGGGAACTAGAAATTAACGCAGATCGCTGGAAAAGCATGGATGTGTATTGCCTATCAGAGGGGTTCGGCCCTCACGATTGAAAGAGATCTATCAGGCGATGAGGAGCATGGGAACGACTTGATTACTTCCATCACTTTCATCCTCTGTTGACTCCCCAAGTCAAGCGGTTCGCATAACTCGATAAAAGGGCAATCTCCTTTGAGGCAATTCCTAGAGCTGTACTCTGTTATTGCTCCCTCTTTAGCCAATCTTGAATCAATGGCAATGGTCACTATTGGTCTGCTTATCTCCACGCTCTCGATCTCGAGATCTCTAAGTTTACAGTAGTTCCTTGCATTTCTTCTCTCAAGCACTTCGAAGAGCATACCCGGGTAAAGAGAACCGTGGCATATCTCTCGAACGGAGCATTTTGTGCATTCTTCGAACTCTCCTACATATCGCCAGACCTTGCTGGACTTTGCAGAAGCCGGATCCAGTAAGGTAAACATTCTACCAGGCATCTTGCAGTGCCTCCAGCATCAAATCACCCCAGTGTTCTTCGCCAGATTGTAGGCGGCCTTCTCGGTCAGGCCCCTTTCGCCAAGTATAGTATATCTCTCCTGCCTGATCGAAGCAGTCATGGTCAAGGATTTCAACAGGTTCTGCTCGCTGACTCCCAGTTGCTTCGCCGTTACGGGAGCTCCGGCATTTATGAGACACTCCCTTATTCTCTGCCAATCGCCATCATGCAGATAGGCCATCATTATCGTTCCCACTCCTACTTCTGCGCCATGAAGTGCAGGGAAGTTTGCCACTAGATCGAGCGCATGCGAGAACAGGTGCTCAGAGCCACTACAGGGCCTACTCGTGCCGGCGATTCCGATAAGCAACCCGCAATTGACCAAGGCCTCAGTCAAAGTCCTAACCCCTTCCTTCGTACCTTGGCCTATTTCCTCGGATTTTCTCATTACCATCTCCACACAGGTCTTTGATTGGTTTGCAGTGTATTCACCATAGTACTCTCCTGAAAGAAGATGCGCGAGCCTCCAATCTCTAACGGCGGTATACTTGGCTACTACATCGCCAAATCCGCTGGCGATAAACTTGTGAGGCACACTGGCCAACACACTGACATCTACCAGAATGGCCTGGGGCGTTACGGAGAACCTTGAAACCCTTCCCTCCTTTGAAGGAATCGAAACAAGAGGACTTGCTATTCCGTCGTGGGAAGGGACTGTAGGAACGGAGATAAAGGACACATTGGCCCTCTCTGCGACAAGCTTGGAAACATCGATGATCCTTCCTCCCCCTATGCCAACTACCGCATCGATCTTCCCGGAGAACTTACTAAGGAATCTTTCGCTCAACACCTGATGAGGGGAACCATCATCAACCTCGTAATCATGAGCTATATTGGAATCGGCCAACGAATGGGATATCCTTTCCTTGAGCATTACATAAGGGGTTTTACTGGTGAGGATTCCAACCTTCCTTAGGCCCAAACCCCTCAACTCGTTTCCAATGCTGTCTACTACCTGTTCTCCGGTTAGAATCACCCTGGGGAATTCCACCTTATGATAGGCAGTTCTGTCCAAATCGACTCCTACCTGCTGAATCCCCAGCAAGAGAAAAATTTATCTGTCTTGAATGTCATACCAGCAGCCGTTAAAGGGTGCGTCGTTTTCTTGGCAACTCTCAATCGTAGAAACCATGAGCCATATTCGGGTAGCTATCCGAAGGAACTAGGCGTGAAATGGGGAACCACAACCATTGGGATGACTTGCCTGGAGGGTGTACTGTTCGCGACGGATACGCGGGTCGTTCAGGGGATGCGATTCATAGCGCACAAGAAGGGCAAGAAGATACATAAGGTCGATGACCACATCGCCATGACAATAGCTGGAACGGTCGCAGACGCTCAAGTTCTGGTAGATGTCCTTAGATACCAAGCTCGAATGTTCAGACTAGAAAGAGGATTCAGAATACCCGTAAGGTCACTCGTCAGCTTGGCTTCGATATTTCTTTTCAGAAGCCGTCTTTTTCCTATGTCAGTGCAAGCGCTCATCGGAGGCGTGGATGGTCATGGAGCGGAACTCCACCAGATAGATCCATTGGGAGGAACCACCAAAGAGGATGTCATCGCAACCGGTTCAGGTTCTCCCCTTGCCCTAGGCTTTCTTGAATCGTCGCTCAGGAAAAAGGTCAGACTCTACGACGCGATTCCATATGCAGTTCAAGCTATCTTGGTAGCAATGAGCCGAGACACTGCAACCGGCAACGATTTCGAAGTAGCAATGGTCGACGCCAACGGCTATAGAGAGCTATCGGACGAGGAAAGGAACAAGGTAGCCTCCCTGCTCAAAGAAAGGAAATAGATAATCCAATGATCGCAGAAGTCAGGACGGAGGTGCTTAATCGATGTCCCCCGGAGGCATCTCTGACTGGAATAGAGATAGAAGGACCGCAGATAGTACTGTTGTCTAGGAATCCAACATTCTCCATAACCGGGCAGCCATATGCTTCTGAATTGGCAAAGATCCTGAAGAAGAGGGTCACCATAAGAACAGCTCCTCAGCAAAGGAAGGAAGAAAACGAAGCTGAGGAGGAGATAATGTCAATCTTGC
Organism: uncultured Nitrososphaerota archaeon; assembly: GCA_964408285.1. Classification (GTDB taxonomy): domain Archaea; phylum Thermoproteota; class EX4484-205; order EX4484-205; family JAAOZO01; genus CAYOYV01. Next base: position 32,028 of record CAYOYV010000004.1, read on the forward strand.
CCAAAGAGGCCGGCGTCAAGAGACTGATCTTCAACCACAACACGGGTGAGGTCATAGCAATCGCCACGCACCTTCACATACTCGAAGCGAGTATCGAGGTGCTATCCATGGAGGTCGCAAAACGGACAGGCTGGAAGCTAATTGCCGAGATGAAGTTCCTCTCAGATTCGAAGACTTTCCTTCAGGTCCTGCATGTCCTCACTAGTCCTTCCGAATCCAGAACGAGGTTCTTGAGGGAAACCGGAGACAGGATATTCAGGATTCCTCTTTCAGAGGCTCCGAGCCTTATGGTCTCATTCTTGGGCGGGGTAGAGCAGGTTGGAAGATCAAGCGTTCTCGTATCTTCGGACGAAAGCAAGGTCCTGCTCGACTCAGGCGTAAATCCAGGGGCCTCCAACAGAAGTTTCTTCTTCCCAAGATTTGACTACGAATTATCCGATTTCGACTCATTGGATGCTATAGTGATCTCACACGCTCACCTTGACCATATAGGAGCACTGCCCTTCGCTATCAAATATGGATACGAGGGTCCAATCTACATGACAGAGCCTACTCTTCACCTTGTTACATTATTGCTGGAGGATCTGCATACTGTCGAAACAAGATCTGGTTCAATGCCTTTCTTTGATCTGAAGGACATCAGATCGGTGATCGAGCGCACAATAATTCTCAAGTATGGACAGGTGACGGATATCTCTCCGGATCTAAGGATTACCCTGCACAACGCAGGACACATACTCGGTTCCGCAATGATCCAGCTGACTCTGGAGGACTCTGCTCATAATCTGCTATACACAAGCGACTTCAAATTGGGCAGGTCGCTCTTGCTGAATCAAGCCATATCTCATTTCGCAAGGATAGACTCCCTATTGATGGAGTCAACGTACGGTGGGGAGGGAGACATCATGCCGAATAGGGCTGAGGTCGAAGGCAGGTTGATTTCTCTCGCTAACGAAGCATTCTCGAAGGGAGGAAAAGCGCTGATTCCGACCTTGGCAGTTGGCAGAGCTCAGGAGGTGGCGCTCATACTGACTAAGGCAATGGAGAACAAGCAGATAGAAGTTGCCCCGATTTTCTTGGACGGCATGATAATGGAGGTGACTAAGGTCCATTCGGCATTTCCGGAATATCTTTCCTCTGAGCTATTCTCCCTGATAACTGAAGAGGACATTGATCCACTCAAATCGGAATACGTCGTTCCTGTGAAGAACCAATCCGGAAGGACTGAAGCCATGTCCGAGGGAAAGGCGATCATACTTTCGACCTCAGGCATGCTCGAGGGCGGGCCGGTTTTGGAGTATTTCCGCTTCTTAGCCCCCGATGGAAGGAACGCGATTATCTTCGTGAACTATCAGATAGAGGGAACGCTCGGTCAGAGGATCCTGTCAGGGATCAGAGATGTCCAACTCTATGATCAGGACGGCAGACTGGCAAAGGTCAACATACAGAGTCCGGTTCACAGAATGGACGGCTTATCAGGACATTCTGATAGGGCTCAATTGCTGACCTTTGCGAGAAGCGTTCTGACCGGAAGGGGGCCCCTTTTCCTGATGCATGGTGAAAGGACAAAACTCAGGACTCTGCAAAGGACCATGAACAGAATGTTCCTAGGGCGAGTACACGTCCCCAGAATATCAGAAAGGTCCCGGATCGTGTAAATATGTGCTTAACTTTATATTCGGTCAAGAACCCCTGCCGGGGTGAATTACCGTGTTCTCGGAGCCTGCGCTTCAGTCGCTCGAAAGATCTCTGGGAAAGAACATAATGCTCAGATTGAAGGGCGGAGGAGGAATCAGAGGAACATTGCTTGGCTTCGACGCTCATATGAACCTAGTGCTTAGCGATGCTGAGGAGATCTTCAAGGACAATGCAAAGAAGCTAGGCCTGATAATCGTGCGCGGGGACAACATAATACTCGTCTCACCTGCGGAGTAGGAGATCCCAAATGGGAAAGTCCACTGCTGGCACAACTGCTTTCGGAAGAATGCACAAGAAGAAGATACACAAACGATGTCCACGATGCGGTAGAAGGGCCTTCAACATAAGGAAGAAGTTCTGCGCTGCCTGTGGCTTCGGAAGAGACGCTAGGATCAGGAATTATTCATGGGCGAGGAAGACACTAACAAGGTCAATGAGAGTTGTCTAGATCCTCCAAATCCATCAAGCAGTTGCTTGCCAGGGCAATCAAGATGATCGACAGATCGCGGTCTTCCCTGAAAAAAAGGGAGCTTAGGAAGAGGGAGGTCGAGGAACTGGGAGGGACCCTTCTGAGCAATTGCAGGGAGATCGTAGCCAAAGTCAATTCCGATGACCTGCCTTCAGCGAGACGAGTACTGGCCAGATCAAAGACTTCCGTCCGCAAATTTCTGAGAATAACTAAAGCTGATAACAAGTTCTGTGACTGGGGCTACGTTATCCAAGTCCTTCAGGAATATCTTGAGGCAAGCATGCTTTATGTGATGGCTGGAGGGAAAGACCAAGGGACCATCAATCTCATTAAGGGATTTCCAGAGCAGTCGATTTTGTATGGTTTATCTGACTTGATCGGCGAACTGAGGAGACGATTGCTGAAGGAGCTGACAAAGGGTAACATCGAAAACGCCAGATCACTCGCTTACATCATGACAGAGGTTTATGCGAAACTCGAAAGAATCAGCCTAGCCGATTCCGTCCTACCCGGTTTCAGGAGAAAACTTGACGTGAACAGAACATCCATCGACATTACCATGTCTGAGCTTTCGGAGGAAGTAAGCAGGAAAAGATTGAGAGATTCGTTGGATTCATTGCGGCAGTTGGTGGAACGAAGCGAATAAAAACCGAGAGAGCTTCTGAGATCTGTGCTCAACGAGGACCGTGCGGCCAAGGCTCAATTATCGCTGAGTAAGCTTGCAATCTTGAAGCCGCTGGACGTGTCACAAGTAAGGAGAATAGGGGCCGTCGATGTCGCATACACGCAAAATATCGGTTTGGTGGTCTATGCGGAGACGGACTTCCCTTCAATTGCCAATCTGAGGTTGGTGAAGGGCCGTTACCCGGTGAAGATACGCTATGTCTCCACCTTCTTGGGCTTTCGAGAAGGCCCTCTGATAATTAACCTGATGATCAACAAGGTCAGGGAATTGCCCGATCTTCTGTTGGTGAATGGACATGGAATGGCGCATCCAAGGCGATGCGGCCTTGCCACGCATGTGGGCATAGTCCTGCATCTGCCCACCATAGGCATATCCAAGAGGCTTATCGGAGACCCGGAGGAAAGTCTCAATAGAGCTTTCTCAAGGAGGGTGGACAGGCTCTACATAAGTCCCGGCAACATGACGACGCTTCACCAGTCAGTAGGTATTATAAGGCAGCTTCCGTTGGTGCATGGATATCCAGAACCTCTCGGGAAAGCTCACTATGAATCCAAGAAAGAAATCAAGGAATGCATACGGTAGAATAGCCAAGGAGTTTCTATTGCTCCTACGATTACTTAAGATGTCAAGTAATAGAGGGGAGCTAGTCACGACGGCGAGTAGGCTGGCCGAACTCGCGAACATGCCCAAGCGATCTGTATCTGCAATATTGGAGGGTTTGGCCTCTGACGGTTGGATAGTTAGGAAACTGAATAAGGAAGGAGAACGTGTTCTCCTTACATCAAAGGCCTATCATAGAATAGCACAAGAGCTGTCCGGCGTTTCCATTCCTGACATTCTGCTCAGGTCAGAGCGAACGGAGCAGACGGTCACCGGCACAGTCTTTACCGGAAAGGGAGAAGGTGCCTATTATGTCTCACAGAGGCAATACTTCATTCAGATGCAGGAAAAGCTCGGCTTCATGCCATATCCAGGTACGCTGAACCTGAGGTTGAGCGATTTTGATGATCTTAACAAGATACTTCTTCTCCATTCGCTTCCCCCGATCAGGATAGCGGGTTTCAGCACACATGAGAGGACATTTGGAGATGTCCTCTGCCACGAGGTCCGGATAACTGGAGAGCTGAAGGTCTATTTAGCGAGATCCGAACGAACTTCCTATGACCTGACGGTTGCTGAATTGATATCAGATGTCTACCTCAGGAAGGCATTACATGTGAAGGATGGAGATCCGGTTAGGTTCTCCTTTTTCCCTTGACGTTTGAGGCGATCAGATTCTTTATCGTGCTTGAATGGGACAGATATCCGTAATCGAATCTCCTGATCCTAACGAGCTTCGTCTTATGCCATTTCATTTCCTCCATGACCTCTTTTGCTTGCGAGTATATCCACTTCTGGTCGTATCCTATAGCTATGATATCGGGCTTCAGTTTCAAGATTATTCTCCTTATGCCACTTTTCAGGTCGTACGTGGAAGGTCCCAGAACCGCTCGGTCAACCGGTTTCAGGGTTCTTATCATGTATAGTCTGCTCTTTTCATCGAAAGTCGGATCGGCCCCGGTCTCACGCTTGACGAGCCTGTCCCGGGCTACAACAACGACAAGCTTTGCTCCAGGCCCTCCGGCTGCTTTAGCCCTTTCCAAGTATCTTATGTGAGCCTTGTGTATGAGGTCAAAACGACCTGAAGCAACCACGACCTTGGGCTTAGCCATCCGTAGACGGGACAAGGCATAAAATAAATAAAACTATCCGCCTGAACCTCGCCGAGGGCCCATAGCTCAGCATGGTAGAGCTGCAGCCTCTTAAGCTGAAGGTCGAGGGTTAGCCTGGGCATGCGGTGCTCAGACCCCGAACAAACCGATGCCTGACTGTAGGCGCTGGGAAAGTCCCTCTGGGCCCGCCACTTATCAGCAGGTTAACTATGAGGATGTTTCTGTGAAATCAAATCGTTATCAAATAATTTCGCTCCAATGAATTGATGCCAACCACTCCTAAGAGGAGCATTTTGTCTTTTCTTGAAACCTTATCCGTCGCTCCCATCATATCCCTATTTTACCACGATAGCTGGGTTCAGCGCTTCAAGAAGGTGAGCTATATTGTCGTTCCGTTCTACGAAATCTGGGATCATAACAACCTACGCGAAGTCGTAGGACACAAGGACATTCACGATTTTCTGCATTTCGATGGTCCTGTAGGACTCTCGAGCATAGGGCCAGATGACTACGTCGTGAGCGAGGCCTATTTCTCGGATTTCGTCAGACTATCAACCGAGAACAATTTTGACTTCGTCATCGCTTGGGACGTGCCTACATACGCCGACTGGCCTGCGGAACTGTCCTGGGAGAACGCGGTTTACGGACTTGAGCAGATAAGGAGACTAGTTAGACAGGGAATTGAAGTCATCGGTCTGCTCAACGGAAACAGCAGAACGCAGTTTGAGAAGTGCGCCGATTCGTTGATATCGATGGGCGTTGATAGCGTAGCTGTTCACGCCTCGGATTACCTGAGGCACAGAAAGGATTACCTTCTAGCGGGCCTTCTTCATGATTCAGTAAAGACTGCCATTTCGAGATTCAGTAGGACCTTGATTGTTGGAGCAACCGACCCATACCTCATAAAGCATGAGGGCAAGGATCTCTTTCCGAACGTTTCAGTATGTGGGTTCAGCTGGTTCATAGACGCGCAGAATGGCTTAGCCTACAGCATCAGGGGAAGGGTCAATACGTACGAAAACGATGCCCTTTGCAGTTGCCCTCATTGCAGTACAAGGGAACCAGCTGTGATCTCTAGGTCCGTTCCAGACAGAGTTCTTCACAATTTCTTGGTCGTTGAGAACTCAATCGAGGGAGAAACCTTTCCTAGCTTGGAGACATCAGACATAGTCCACCGGGGACAGAAGCTCGTAATGGCAAGTGATATCCATCTTGGGACAAAGGAGAGCCTGTTGCTTCGTTTCATCGAGATGATGCGGAGGGAGAGGCCGGAAACTCTAGTCTTAGTCGGTGACACTTCCGATTTCACCGATTATGACCCCCAACTTCTCCACGATCATGCGAAGTCTTTCTTCAGACTGTTATTTGACATCGGGTGTGAGGTGTATCCTGTTTTCGGGGCGAGGGATAGATCAAACCACCGGAACGGCATTGATCAAGGCCGGATTGACACCTGATAAGAAGACACTGAACCAATATTACCATCCCTTGCCTGATGGAATTCTAAGAGATTCCGGCCTCTCGCATTACCATTTGTCCGCGACGTTCACTGAGGAAGGGTGGACAAGCCTTTCCATGAAAATTGGCGAGAAACCAAGGATTCTTGTTAGCTATGTAAGGAACATAGACGTAACTAATATCATTCCTAAAGATTTCGCCAATTCAATGGAAGTTACAAAGAAGATCACGATGGGTGAGATCCCTAGTGAGATTCGGGCTCGAATAAACATGGAGCCCTTTCCTTTGTTAGAAAGCGAAATAGGCTTGGCTAAACAAGCTTTGGATGTCCAGCCTCACGTCAATATCCTATCGCTCTATAAGAGCAAGAACGAAAGAATCACCGTCGAATGGCGTGTGAGCCTTTATGGCCCTGAGAGGGTCCGAAGATTTACCGAAAGGATTGGCTTCCTACCGGGATCCGAAGCAGAAAGGAAGTTTGAAAAGACATGGGAAACATACGAGGAGAATAAGGACAAGAAGCTAAGTCGAAAAGACATCAAAAATATAAGAAAGAAACTCAAGGAAATCTGACTACTTGGGCTTGACACTATGTTTCTCAAGGAATTCCTCGAGGTCTTCATAAGACTTAGCGCATACCGTTGGAGTCCACCCAAGGCCAACACCGGCCTGAATCCATTTTAGGTTTCTTTCAGCTTTGTATATTAATAGCAAGAGTTCCTTTCTGTCCTTTATCTTTATTCCAAGTTTCTCAAAGAATTCCAACATCTCCCGTTCTGAAATCACATCAATCCTATAGTGTAAGAAGAGCTTCTCAAATAGCCTCCCAGCCTCCTCCTCTGAAAGCGAACTTGAACCCTTTGTCGCGACCAATGACCGTGACATCTAGCATTCTTCCATATGAATTGATTTTTATGGGCATCATCCACGATCAACGCGTCATGTTTAAGGGCATTGTTTTTATCATTACGTTTTGATAAGTAGGTCGTTATCTAGATGTCCCAAGAGTCCCGACTGACATGGGCCCTCAAAATCCCCAAAACGGGCTACGAGAAGGTCCGGCCCACGCTAAGAATTCTTGGTATACTGGATCCAGAGTATGAGCCACGGGTGGAGGGAGATTACATATTCGTGCCGGCAATTCGAAATGCATACAGTTCAAACCTAGACAAAATACCCATCATGACGGAGATAGTGCAGAGGCAGCTCAAACTTAGGAAAAGAAGACCAAAGGATCTAAGGGATGCTCTGTCCGCTATTCTCCCCAAGGAGGTTCTAAGGGACTTCAGGAGATCCTTTGACATAGTAGGAGACACCGTCATCATAGAACCCACGGACATTATGAAAATCCATAGAAGCCAGATGGTGGAGGCCCTAAGGTCAATCCATCCAAACATCCGGATGATATTAGCCAAGACATCACCGATTTCCGGAGAGGAAAGGATAGCTTCGTATGAAACTTGGTTCGGAGAAGGCCCAACGGAGACAATCCACAAGGAGCACGGCTGTACCTATCTTCTAGATATGACCAAGGTATTCTTCACTCCCAGGCTATCCACTGAAAGGAAAAGGGTAGCCTCTTTAGTCGGGCAAGGTGAGGCTATCTGCGATCTATTCGCAGGAATCGGTCCTTTCTCAATACTCATAGCGAAAACCCAGATTAGCTGCAAGGTATTTGCATGTGACATCAATCCAGCAGCCTATGAATACCTATCGAGGAATGTCTCTCTGAACAAGGTGGCATCAAGGGTAAAGCCATTCCTTGGAAACGCGAGGGCGCTGGCCTCAAGCAGACTCAAACGAACTGCAGATAGGGTGATAATGAATCTTCCCAAGGGGGCCGAGCTATATCTGGACGTCGCATTAGATGCTCTAAGCGAAAAAGGTGGGGTGATTCACCTGTACCTCTTCAGGTCAGAACAAGAGGATGGGAAACGCAGAGTTGACCAGATAACATCAGAAATGTGTGGATTGGGGGCATCAGATGTTCAGGTGCTTCTACACAAGAAGGTAAGAGAGGTGGCTCCATTTCTTTACAACGAGGTCGTAGATCTCAGAGTCACCACATAATTTTATCTTCCCTGTGGCTTGAGCGCAAAGAGCACTCTGCGAGTTCATTGGAAGGTCTCCAGCTCCATGGACATCTTCGTTTCCGGGGATCTGAGAGCCGAGATTATTCTCCTATCGATGTCCGACGCCGACCTATCGCAATTCAAGCAAACTGTCCTATCGTCGATGAAATCACTCTTCCTAAAAACCAAGGAGGTCGTGCTCTCAATGTTCAGCGCCGTTGATCCAATTCCCCAGATCACATCGCACAGGTTGCCTACTCTTATTGTAGTCCTCAATCTGGCGCCCCGTTTCAAGGACCGTTTCAATTCCTGGTCCAGATGAGAGGCGGCCTTACTGGCCGCAACTGCAATTATACACGTCCCCCTTCTTCCAAGCTCTTCTTCCCTTGTCACTTCAAAGGTCGTTCTGTGAATGCCCCTGACATTCCGGTGGCCGGAGGCTTCGATCTTATCGAAGGCCAAGCGCTGCATTACTAACCCATATATCCGGGCAGATTTGAGCTTAATAGAGTTTGGAGGCCTTCAGCACCAGAAGGAGGAGGCTCGTACAAGATCTGAAATCAGTGGGAATAATCAGATCAAGTCGCGTGGAGAGGGCCTTTCTTACAGTGCCAAGGGAGGAGTTCGTGCCAATTGAGCTGAGGCAAGACGCATATCTTGACTGCCCTCTGCCCCTAATGGGAACGGGTCAAACGATTTCAGCCCCTCATATGGTCGCTTACATGGCTGAGGCCCTAGATCTCGTTGGTTGCCAAAAGGTGCTAGAGGTGGGTGCAGGAAGCGGCTATGCCGCAGCGATACTGGCCGAGATATTGAACCCGACTTCAGAAGAGGTAGAATGTCCCAAGGTCTACTCCGTGGAGATAGACCGTGCATTGATCAGCTTCGCTAGGGCAAACCTAGACAGGACGGGTTACGCCAACAGAGTTGAAGTGGTGGAAGGAGATGGCACATTGGGTCTACCTCGTCTAGCTCCCTTTGATAGGATATTGGTATCGGCAGCCGCCCCATATGTCCCTCCCAATCTGACGGAGCAATTGGCAGAAGGTGGAAAGATGCTCGTGCCAATAGGCACGGGGCTTTGGGGCCAACAACTCTATCTTATCATCAAGGAAAAGGGGAAGACGAGCAAACACTACATCATGGACGTTGCATTCGTGAGCCTAAGGGGCACCCATGGGTTCTGACAACCCACGCGTAGGCGAATCTATGCCGCAGTTGAGATCCCTGAGCGTTTTCACCATCGCGCTCAGGATTTACCGGGTACAAACATGTGCTCGTCATTACAATGGCGCTAGCGAACAGATCAGATAAACAAGGCCCAGCCATTGGTTTGCGAGTATCCTGCACTCTCATGCAGGCCTCCCCCAAGGTTCACTTCCCCAAGAAATTCTCCTGCCCATTGTCACAGAATTACTTCCTCTCCTGGGACTCTCCTGAATGGTTGAATGTCACCTATGTGCTTGGCTCCTACCAGAAATCGTACGAGCCGCTCCACCCCAATTCCTGCACCAGCGCTCGGAGAAAGCAATCCCGTCCCTGCAACCTGCAGATATGCTTCGAAATCCTTCGGATCTAGCCCGTCCTTTTGTATTCTTGCCAAGATTCTCTTGTACTCCCATTCCCTTTCGCCTCCAGAAACCCCCTCCCCATAGCCTTCAGGGTAGACGAGATCGTAGTTCCTGAAATGCCCGGGTTTTTCCGGATCCTCTCTGTCGTAAAATTCCCTCCTGAAGCAGGTAACCCAGAACGGGAACTTATGTTCGGAAGAAGCCAGATTCTCCCATTGCTCGCCGTATTTCGCCTGAAGTTGATGGGAGGTATACACCGTGAATGGCTTTGAAGGCATATTCAATTTCCTCCTAAGACGTTCCAACTCCTCCTTTCTTTCAGAAACGACGGTCGAGACGACTTCGATCACCAAATCCTCAAGCAGTGACATGACATCCTGCATAATACCGCCTCTTATCTCAAAGTCCATCTGGGTGAACTCAAACAAGTGTTTGCCAGTTTCTTTTCTTTTCTTATCCTCCAATCTTATGTTCGGGGACATTATGAAAATTCTGTCGGCCCCTGTCAGCAACGAAAGCTGTTTATGTAATAACATGCTTTGAGTTAGAACAAGTTCTTCCTCGTAGTACTTTATTCGCGGGATCATTATAACAGAGCTGCCAGGATCTGGCCCTAGGGGATCCGTAACCCTTGATGTTATTACTGGCATTAGCTGAACAAAATCCCTTGAGACCATGAAGTCTTCAATTGTTCTTAGAGCGGTCGTTTGGATCTTCAGGGCAGGGAGTAACCGTTCACTCTGAAAGGACGCAAGGGAGCTCCTAAGCGCTCCTTGGCCAACCTCCTTCATGGATGATCACCGAACCTTCGGTTTCGGTCCGTACATAAGATCTTGATGCAAGATTGCCCAAAATTGCCAGGAACTCAGGACACGACAAGGAAGAATCCGTAAATCTGACATACGCCTTCATATCGAACACTCCATTTCGGAGCGTCAGGCTCGGCTCTTTGGTTCAGGCTAGGTATGGGCTGGAGAGGAATACTCTCTGCTATTGCAGCACCACGCCTAGGATATTTTTGCACGATTGCTTGTGGGGAAACGCATTAACGAATGAGCGGCCTCTAGCTCATGAATTTTCCGAGGCCTGTTGCTCTTCTATCATACGTCAGGATAACGGGCTCAATGGCCTTTCTGACCCTCTCCTCCGAGAAATCATATTCGTCCACTAGAAACGAGAGTAGCTTATCTTGATCCGGCCTCTCGAGATTCAGCTCCTTTATGTCGGTTACAGGTGGATTCATGAAGAATTGCTTTATCTGTTCCGTTTCCTCAGGCTTTTGAAGACCATTTTGTGCATATATCTCATCGATGCTTAGTCCTTGCCTTATCAGTGCCAACGCCTTCTTAGGGCCTATCCCCTTTATGCCCTCGGTATAATCTGTGCCTACAATCATTGCGATCAGCACAAGGGCTTCCCGTGAAATCCCAATCTCTTTGAGGGAGGCGTCGATGTCAATCAGTTCAGGGTTCACCTCAATATAGGACTTCTTTCCGGGAAGCTTCCTTCTTCCAGTTATCGCTAGATTTCTCACAATGAACTTAGCTCCAAAGAGCGCGGAATCATAGTCCTGGCTTGCAGTTGCAAACACCAATCCCTTCTTCGAGAGATAGGCAGCTTCTGCTTCGCCCTCCGACGGCGCATCCACAGTCGGGATTCCCAGCAGTCGCAGCAATTGCTTTCCGCTAGACAATATGTGTTGATCTATCCTTGAGGCTGCTTGGGCGAACTTCTTGGCCTGCTCCAGCTGACCCTCTCTCAGCGCCTCATCGTATTTCTGCCTAGCCTCCTCCCGCCTCTGGCTTCTCTCTCGAACCTCCTTGATCTTGAAATCCGGAGGCTTTCCATCGAATACATAGACGGGTCGGATGTTGTTTGTCAAGAGGTTGCAGGTTCTATAAAATATCCCCGATAGATGGCTAGTCACCTTGCCTTGTCTATTTGAAAGAGGGCGTCCATCAGGTCCTCGGATTATGGCCAGGAATTGATAGAGCGCATTGTGACCATCTATGGCCACTGCCTTTGAGCCGAGACGATGAAGATCAATTTCCTCCTTTACTAGTATCTCTCCTATGTCGGCACCCATCCAACCATAAAATAAATCGCTTTGGAGAATATTAAGTTGTAGTTTGGTCCTTTCGCACGTATTCAATCAACAAGTTCTTCTTAGCCAATCTAACTGCAGAGATCGTTCCAGACAGCTCAAGCCTCATGAGTATCCTGACTATATCCTTTTCCTGAACTTCTGGATCGCTCTTTTTGACCTCCTTCAATAGATCCTCAAGCTTAATCGAGTTCTTCGATTTTATTATGTTCAAGACTTCACTTGGAAGCAGAACCGAGGGTGTGCTCATTTTGGCTTGCTCACATCTATGAATCTCCTTTCGCTCTCTATGGTGATTTCGCCCACACCCTTAATGCCCTTTATTTTGTCCTCGTAGACCTGACTTATGCCTTCTGTCTCAGGCGCAGTTATGTCCACAATGAGGGCTTCTATGCCGTAGGCTATTGGATCGTTCCTCACATTCAATATCCTCTCCTCTGGGAAGGCGCGCCTCATCGCAAGGAGAATCTCGTCGAGGGAAACCTGATCCCCCTCGGGGAAAATACGGATGGTCATCACGATTCTTTTCTCAGTCATAGCAACTCCCTATGGTCCGGTGAAGCCACATTTCGGACAGATCCAATCCCTAACGAATTTTCTGTCCTTCTCTCCTCTCCAAATAGTCACTTCTCCGCAGTTGAAACAAAGAAACTTCACGTATCTCTCATGTGGATCTAAGGGCTTATTCGATGAAGTGCTCTTTGGCATTGGTTATGTCGGTCTGTCACCGGCTTCCTATGGCTATTTAAATGATGCATTGAACAGCCGCAAGCCAGCTCTGAGACAGAAAGAAAGCCAAAAAGGATTCAGCCTAATCATCTTAATAATTCCAGACGGAGATCCATGAAAATCAAAATCCGCGCGCTCAAGGAATCCGGAGGCCTTCTTCGTATTGATTCCGTGAGCTATTGTTTCGTAAAACAAGTCCTGTCCTATGCCGTTGATAACCCTGCGCATCAGAAACATATACTGCATCTGGGTTAGAAGTCTTCTTTCAAAGGGATTCTCATCCTTCCGTGTCCCTTTTCCCGCCTCACTCAATAAGTCGCTTGCGGCGAGCCTTGCAGAGAGCCCGCCAAAGACTATGCCCCCACCGGAAGTTGCCTTCACCCTACCCACGGCATCTCCAACCCCGAGCACCCTTCCTGCCCTTGTTCTGCCCACTGGATCCCCAATCGGGATTCCCCATAGGTGGGGCTTGCCAATCAACGAGGCGCCGAGCTTCCTTGACACTGATTCCAGAGATCGCAAGACATCATGTTTTCTGGATGCAACTCCTATTCTGGCCAATTCCTCGTCTAGGGGCACAACATATGCGAAGAAATCGGGAGCCACCTCATTTGAGAGGAAAACCGTCGCCAAAGAGGGATCAGTCTTCACTCTCGCAATTGACTGGGCAGAGGGAAACACGCCACTTACTTTCCTTTCTCGCCACACGCTCCGATTGATTCTCCCTGCGATCCCATCGGCAACTATCGCGTAATCGGCTCGAAACTGCTTTCCCCTTTCATTGGTGACTGTGACGGTTGAGGAGTTCTGCTCAAGAGCCACCGCCCTTTCCGTTGTAAATATCCTTGAGCCGTTCCCTTGCGCAATCTCTGATAGGTACAAATCCAATCTCTTCCTTGAGATCACTTTGGCGATTGGGTTACGAATTCTGAATTCCAGTTCCTCAGATCCGTTCGTGAATCTGACCCCGTAAAGGGAGTTCAAATCGAGAACAGATCTGAGGGGGATTCCCAACTTCTCATGATAGTCAGATGAGACCATTCCAGCGCAGTGAGACGGAATGCCAACCTGCTCATGTTCTTCCAGTAGCACGACATTTACACCTGACCTAGAAAGCTCTATAGCGGAAACTAGGCCACTTACGCCGGCACCAATCACGATGACATCCAAGGACAATCCCTCCCAAAGGGGCTCAGCTAGTTCTGCATCAATTCTTCATCACGCGTTTTAAACCTAACACTGACCCAAATTGAATTCTTCAGATGACCGCTTTGTAGCGCCTTAGGGCCCCGCAGGATCTCGGATGACCTTGCCTACTCTTGGGCAGGACAGGAGGAGTTCCTCCAAATGCCAAGAAACGTTAAGAAAGGCTGTTATGAGGTATTCAGCCGGGTACTTGGTATGAGGTTCGAGTTCAAACAATGCCTTATTGCCAGAGCCGACCTGCAAATCTCAACAGGCAAGCTTGCAGCTCAAATAGCACATGCAGCAGTAGATTCTGCTGAAGCAGCTAGAAAGACCAAGCGAGGCTGGTACGGGAAGTGGGTAAGCGAGGGGCAAAAGAAAGTCGTGCTGTTGGCGAATTCGCTGGATCATCTCTTGAACTTGGAGAAAAAGGCCAAAGCCCTGAAATTGCCAACGGCTCTTATAAAGGACATGGGCTTGACCGAATTACCAGCCGGCACGGTGACTGCACTGGGAATAGGTCCAGCGCCAGAGGAAATAATCGATAAGGTCACGTCAAGTCTGCCTCTTTTGAAATGAAGACGTTCATCCTTCCTCTAACCGTAGAGGAATTGCAGGCGGTGCTCAGAGGAAATCTCTGGGATCGGATAATCGGAATTCAGGGTTATCGCTTTCCTGAGTCATCGATCGTTTCCAATTTCAGGATCCGGGAGACTCCTGAGGATTTCCGTGTATCTGAGAAAATAAGAGAAGGTGAGATCAAAAGGATAATCGCCGCCAAGAAAGTCGAACCAAGCTCATATCGGTACGCAATCTACTTGGCCAACAAAAAGAAAATGGAAACGTCAGAGTTGGTCAGAACCCTCGCTTCTTCGATGGGGCTCCAAGTGTGGGAAATAAAACACCTAGGTCTAAAGGACAAAAGGGCAGTAACCTCGCAGTTCCTCTGCGCTAAACTCCGGAGAGAGATGAGGCCCCCGATCAGAATGCAAGGGACTCATTGGGATGCGGAACTATGTGGATTTTCTGACAGGCCCTTGAACCCTGAGGACGTGATTGGCAATGCATTCGAGATAACGTTGAAGGTTGAGGAATCAATAGACAGAGATCAACTCGATTCGTTCTTCAGGCGATTTGTTCATTGGTCTACAACGAATGGAATTCCTGACTTCTACGGCTATCAGAGATTCGGGACAACTAGGCCAATCAATCATGTCTTGGGATACCTAATGATGAAGCGGGACTTCGTGGGGGCCTGCGATATTGTCCTAGGACTAGGGTCCTCATTTGAACCAGATAGATTGAGAACTGAAAGGGATGAGTACCGAAGGAGCCACAATCCGACAAAGCTATTGCGGGAGCTGCCCAGATCATTCAGGATTGAGAGAAATCTTTGTTTTAGTCTATCCAGAGGAAAGACGGAAAAAGAGGCATTCATGAGATTGCCCATCACGGAGATCAGATTTCTACTGGAGTCCTTTTCGAACTTCATATTCAATCTTACATTGAGCAAGTGGATAGGCGAAGGGGCTCGACCAACAAGGGGAGATTTCTTCGTCCCATTGGACGACTTTGGTTCTCCAATTGACGCCGTTGCGAAACTCACTGAGGAAACTGAACATGTTCTGCTCAACGATTTCGAGAGACAAAAGGCCGCCCCGGCGATTCCTCTGCCGGGCTACTTGACAGAAGAGACCATATATGATGAGACGAGGCAAATATTGGAGGAACTCGAAATCGATTGCAATTCGTTCCTATTCGAAGGTAAAACGCAGGCAAGCTATCCCGGCGGCTTCAGGCAAGCATTGACTTGGCCCAGGAATCTCGAGATATCTACGTCTAATTGGCCTCGCTGTAGGTTGTCTTTCTTACTCAAGAGAGGCTCATATGCAACCATTCTGCTAAGGGAGCTACTGAAGCCCAAGAGCCCGATCTCTGTCTGATTCTAGGAGCTCCAGACGATGAGGAGGAAACATGACGGGGCGTTCGTATGAATTCAGACCTAGAAAATGATATCAGATTTTCATATCCGCCTTAATCTTATTAATGAGTTAGGCTCATATGTATCTGGTGCTCTTGCTTGCTGCCATCTGAGGCTTCGGCTAGGCTAAGGCGTGAGTCCCTGAACTTATGCCAAGAGTTAACCAGAGTGACCCTTGACTGCATAAGGACTCTTCACAACATGATTACGGCCTTGTCAGAGGGGAATGCAAGCGAGGCGGTGAGTCTCTTCCCAAGAGTTTCCTCGCTTAAGGACGAGGCCACAAACCTGAAACGATCGTTGGCTGAAGCCCTGATCTCTGCTGGGGCGATCCTCTTCAGCAGAGAGGACTTCCTTAGGCTCGCCGTTCCATTGACAGAAATGTGTGACGGAGCCGAAGGCGTCGCCTTTCGCCTCAAGGAAGCATCAAGCCGTAAGGAATTTCCCGAGAAACAGGTGTTGGATGCCGTAAGGGCTCTTTCAGAAGGCGTGTTGGACTGCGCCCTCAAATTGCGGGATGTTACCTATTCATTGAATTTCGATATAAGTAAGGTAGAGTCCCTGGTGACTTCTGTAGAGACCTCAGAAAGACAAGTGGATGACCTCTATAGAAAGGCAGTCATCAAGCTCGTATACTCGAAAATGGAAGTCCCGAACCTTCTTCTGATGAGGGACGTTCTTGAGATGCTTGAGGAAGTAGCCGACAAGGCTGAGGACGCGGCTGACGCGTCTAGGATGCTTGCGCTGAGTGTTCTCTAGGATGAGCGAGAAGGAAAACCAAGCAAAAGAGAAAATGATTGCGGAATTGGTAAACGACAGGCTGATAGTCTGGAACGTAGAGCACTCCAGAGCCATCTATAGGAGCGGATACTATGGAAAGCCAATCGGAGTTCCAAAGCCGAAGAATTTCGAGTTCAATGCTCCACTTACCCTAGATCTGATCGAGGGGCTCCATCTGCTCAGGAGTGGAACGATAGGAATCGTTAAGGGAAACAAGAAGGTAGGTCCCGCAGCCCTCGAGCGGATGGCCAAGAAGTATCACGAAGGATTCGACATAAAGTACAAAGTGTATGAGGATCTAAGAAAAAAAGGCTATGTAGTGACACCTGGGATAAAATTCGGCTGCACCTACGCGGTATATGAGCATGGGCCGGGAGTTGACCACGCGCCATTTCTTGTAGAGGTGAAGGAGCAGAATGAATCCGTCACAGCTCCGGATCTAGTGAGGGCTGGTAGACTTGCGACAACCGTGAAGAAGCGCTTCGTTTTCGCAATCATAGACAAAAGGACCGGGTCTATTGACTATCTCGTTTCTAAATGGTGGAAGGCATAGCAAAAACCAATAACAGATCAGAGGTGATCCCCTTAGATTTTCCACTGTGCTCTTCCGGTTTTTTGGCTTCGCTATTTGAGACGGTATTCTTGGCCTTCTTGCAGTAGTACCACCTTGGTTCTTGAGTTCGCTTCCACTTTCCTTTTGAACACATTGCGGTCTTCATCCCATGTGTGCATTGGCATCGCAATCTTTGGCTTCATTTTAAGAACGGCTTTTGCGGCTTCAATGTTGTCCATAGTGTATTTATCCCCTGTCGGGACTATGGCCAAGTCTATGTTCTGCAGGTGCAGCATCTCTGGGATAAGATCTGTGTCCCCGGCGTGGTAAATCGTTTTGCCTTCGGATTTTATCAAGTATCCTACGCCATATCCTTTGGGATGCCACGGCTTCCCAGATGGCTTGAAGCGCTTGATGTTGTATGCCTCAACTGCCTGAATAGTCACACCATCAACGGCAATTATTTCGCCGGGTTCTATTGACTTGCCCCCCATGCCAATCCTTGAGATACAGTTCTTGGGAGCAATCACGACAGTATCTTTTGTACAAAGATTCCGAATTTTCCCTGGGCTACAGTGATCGCCATGATTGTGGGTAACCAATACGATGTCCGCCTTCTTCGAAACTTCAGCTGTTTTTCCATATTTCTTCAGATCGATATAGATGACCTTGCAATTTGTACTGATCTGGAAACTTGCGTGCCCAAGCCACTTCAGGTAGACTGTCATTCGGAGACCGAACACCACCAATCGTGACGTACGAATATAAGGCTTAGAAAGCATGTTTCTTCTTGTTTGTTTTATGGGGGCGCGCTTCTCGACTTGTCACTGGGAAGTGGATTCTATGTCCTGCCCCTTTATCAGGTTCCGAATTACGGAGGGAAGTTTGGTAACGGCGACTCTAAGCTGCTTTGTTGTATTCCGGTCACGGACGGTAACGGTGTCATCTTTTAGCGATTGGTAATCGACCGTTATGGCCCATGGAGTGCCTATTTCATCGCTTCGTGCATATCTCTTTCCGATGCTACCGGTTTCATCATAGAACACATCGAACTCCTTCTTCAGAGAGTTGTATATCTCGCCAGCTCTTCGTGCGAGATCGTCCTTTCCCATCAATGGAAATATGCCTGCGACGTAGGGGGAAATCTTGGGTGGAAGTGCAAACCATTCCCAATCCCTTTCATCCGCTGATTTGTAGCTATACAAGAGTACTGCATATACAGTTCTGTCAATGCCAAATGAAGGTTCGACAACATGAGGCACCACTTTTTGATCTCCGTCCATCATCGAGAGGTCGTCCCCAGAGTGCTTCGTATGTGTAGATAGATCGTAATCGGTCCGATATGCATTGCCGACGACCTCCTTCCATCCATAATCGAACTTGATCTCCATATCGAAATTCCCCTTGGAGTAGTGAGGTGTCTCCTGGGGAAGCATATGGCGGAATCTTATTGCTGGCTCGGGAATGCCAAGTTCCGTGTACCACAGGAGTTCCATTGCGAGGATATACGCCATGAACCGATTCGGCACTATCTGCTTCTCCGCCGCGTCCCGTGCGGTTGTTTCGAGTGGCTCGAGCCCTGATTTCTGCTGCTCCCTTGTAAAGATCCTTATTCTCACGTTTTCTATCTCGTCGAAACCAGGCACCTCATTTGCCTTCTCTGGATTGAAGAACACTTCTATCTCCATTTGGTTGAACTCCCTTAGTCGCGTAATCCAATGCCTCGCTGATATCTCGTTTCTATAAGATCTCCCTATCTGAGCCACTCCGAAGGGCAATTTCGCCCTTGTGGCTGCAACGATATTCTTGAAATTGACGAATATGCCTTGGGCGGTTTCGGGTCTCAAGTATGCAACGCTTCCAGTAGCCGGGCCAACGTTCGTGTTAAGCATCAGATTGAATATTCTCGTCTCGGTCAGTTGCCCCTTGCATCTCGGGCATTTCAAACCTGAGTCGCGAATAATGGCAGTCAATCCCTCTGCATCAATGCCTTCTACGAATCGTCCTGTTTGTTCCAGAATGAGCTCGTCAGACCTGTAGAATGTTTTGCAATTGGTGCATTGGGTCAATGGATCTATGAAATCCTTGAGATGGCCTGAAGCTTCCCAGACCTTCTCGTGCATAACAATCGATGACTCTATCTCGAAGACATTCGCCCTTCCCTTTAGGAAGAAGTGCCTCCACGACTCCTCTATCTTCAGTTTCAGCAATTTCCCAATCGGCCCATAGTCATAGAAACCAGAAAGGCCCCCGTATATCTCAGAAGAAGGGAACACGAAGCCCCTTCTTTTCGCAATCGGGACTATTTTCTCGATGTCTAGAGTATTGGATTCGTCTCGCAAGTCTTTGCTCCCTCGTCTATTCCCTAGCACTCAGATTAATCTTTGTCTGACGGATGGGGCCATGAGGATTTTCTGGCGGTTAGGAACTTTTCGCAGGGCCGAGCGCTTACCCCAAGCAATCAAGGGAAGAAAAGCATCCTTCAAACGCTTTTATGTGGATCGCTGTTAGTCCAAAGTGTAGAGATAATGTCGGACATAAGAAAGATAGCTGTCGTGACCTCCGGCGGCGATGCCTCCGGAATGAATGCTTCGGTGAGATCCGTCGTCAGAATGGCCACCCGTGACGGGCTCGAGATAGTCGGAATCAATAGGGGATATACTGGCTTGGTCTACAACGATGTTGTGCCATTGGACAGAACATCGGTAAGCGGTATCATCAACCTTGGAGGAACCATACTGAGATCTAGCAGGTGTCAAGAGATCAGGACAGAAGAAGGAGTGGAGCGGGCTAAGGATACTCTGGAGTACAATTCAATAGACGGACTAATAGTGATAGGGGGAGACGGTTCTTTCAGAGGAGCGCACGAGATAAGACGCAAATCCGGGGTCCCGATGATAGGAATTCCTGCAAGCATAGACAACGACATCTACGGGGTTGATGAGACAATAGGCTTCGACTCGGCTGTCAATGTCGCCACAAGGGCCATAGACAGCCTGAGAGACACGGCATATTCTCACGAGAGAATGTTCATCGTTGAGGTGATGGGAAGGGAAAGGGGCTTCATAGCTCTTTCAGTGGGCATAAGCTGTGGAGCGGAATACGTCCTCGTACCAGAGATAAAGGAAGATCTGCAAAAGATATCCAATGAACTCAAGGACTCCGAGAAACGAGGGAAAAGATCCAACATAATAGTTATCGCAGAGGGATATGGAAACACTGCCGAGATAGCTCGGTATCTTCAGAGCAACACTGGGCTCGAAACTAGGGTCTCGACAATAGGATATCTGCAGAGGGGCGGCTCTCCCTCAGCAAGAAGCAGAATGCTTGCGACCTCGTATGGGTCGAGGGCAATTCAAGAGCTTTTGAACGGTGAAACGGAAACTGTCGTGGGCCTTCAGGCAGGGGAGATAAAGACTGAACCGCTCTCCTTCGTGGCCCTCAGAAGAAAGGAATTGGATATGAAGTTGTATGAGCTTGCAAAGGAGCTTTCGTACTAGGATTCCTCCCTACTCACGATTGAATCCGCAGACGCGAAGTTTGGCTCTCCGTCTCGCGTCTTGGTCAGGCAAAGATAGAAGCGCTGACCAACAGGCCATGATCCATTGAATGAGCCTGCAATCAAGCCGGAGGTAGACTATGCCCTAGAGCATTTTCCTCGGACGCGAAAGCAGGGTCAAAGCCATTAGGACAATCGAAAGAACCGTTCCCAGCACAACGGATATCATGTCCGCCCAGCCGGAACTCGAAGCCCGCAGTATTATCAGATGGTAGTTAACGGAGGAGAAATAGACGAACAGAGTTGACCCAATTAACATGTTCAGACCTCTGGAAACACCATATCCCTTTACATAGCCCAGCGCTACCAGTGGGAGAGTTATGGCGATTATGAATATCAAAACATCAGCTATTCCTCTCCATATCGTTATGCCCGCTAGGATCACGGCCAAAATCAAGTCAACGACAGTTACCGCCCAGACGTACAGGTCGCTGATCCTACGACTCATGGACTTCGTTTCGATATGATTTACGTATTGTATTTAAGTCTCTCTATGACGAGTTCAATATGATGAAATTTGCTTGCGAGAGTTTATGCTAATGAATCAATGGCGCGAACTCGGTCGGGCCAACTCGTTCAGCAATCGGACTATCCAATCCATAAATAGACTGAATTCTGAGTGATGCATTCCTGCATGGGCTCCGATGGGATTAACTCAATGGATTTAAGCCAGTCCGTCAGGATAGAAAGTACATGGAGGAGCTGACGAAGGGATGAACAAGCAAGGGTACCCGAATTTCCTAAATCTATATCCCTCAATGGCATTCGGCGGAGCACAGTCTGATCTAGAGGCTTCGGAATTCGTCTTGATAGGTGCTCCTCTCGATTCGACCGGGACCTTCAGGACCGGATACAGGGAAGGGCCAAACGCAATAAGGACCGTTTCCGCTCAAATCGAGCAGTACAGCTACCGCTTCTCAGTTGATGCTTCGAAGGCAAACGTACATGACCTTGGAGATCTCTCACTGGGTCCTGAGCCTGCAGAAAACGTGAATGTGGTGGAACAGGCAGTTAGCCGGATAAGGTCGATGTCCAAGATACCCATAATTCTGGGGGGAGAACACACAATCGCATTCGGAGGGTTTCTTGGGAGCGAAGCGGATCGTCTGATTGTGTTTGACGCTCACATGGATCTCAGGGATGAGTACCTCGGCTCCAAGTTCTCGCATGCTACCTGGCTAAGAAGACTCTTGGATAGAGTGGATCTAGGCAGAGTCCTCCAGGTCGGAACGAGGTCGACATCCGAAGATGAGCTCGCCTCAAATCCACCTCGCATCGAGATGGTGGCGTCGGACGCACTTATGGCAAGGAGATTCGAAAGTGTCAAGAAATGGATCAGGCCGGGGTTGAAGTATTATCTTTCAATCGATCTAGATGTGTTTGATCCGCCATACGCACCCGGTGTGGGAAATCCTGAGCCCGAAGGTATTTCGCCTACTGTTTTCTTCGATCTGCTGAAAGAACTATCCCCTCTTGACATGGTCGGGTTCGACGTCTGTGAGCTTATACCGAGATATGATCCAAGTGGGATAACGACGATACTTGCCTCAAAGATAGCCTTGGAGCTTCTTTGCGCCAAAATCGCCTAGAAATTGCTTGAATTCAAGGGATCTATTCATGGTATTAGACATCAAGGCCGCTTCAGCAATGGCAAGATTTGCGACCGCATCCTTCTCGTCCGGACTTGGTTTCCTTCCTGCTAATATGCAATCGACGAAGTGTTTCAACTCGAAGAGCAATGGCTCCTTCCACTCCGCAAATCTTGTGAAGGAACCCTCTCCGTTCTTCAGGGTCACTTCCTGAGTGACCAAGTCTGCCTCGATATATCCTAGGAATCCTGTGAGAGTCAGTTTCCTGCTCTTGCTGGGGGTGATCCAATTCGCTTCAAGTATTGCCCAGCAATCTTGTCCGAAGTTCATTATTACCGTGGCATGATCCTCGTTCGTGCTTCTGGTTAATGACCCGGCTCTCGCATAAACGGAAATCGGTTGTCCCTTCAGAATGAACCTAGCTATGTCAATATCATGAATGGCCGCATCCTTGACTACTCCTAGGTCTACTGGTCTATCCGGCCATCTTCTGATCCTAAGTGCTGTCATTATTATTGGTCTTCCAATTTTGTTCTGTTCAAGATATTCCTTCGCTGTCAGAACTCCTTGGTTGAACCGTTCTATGAACCCGGCCATGAATTTAACGTCATGTTGTTTTCCGAAATCGGAAAGCTCGACAGCTTCGCTTACCTTAGCCACGAACGGTTTCTCGAGGAACAGGTAATGGACGCCCTTGTTAATCAGAGACTTCGCGATTTCTTGGTGTGTCGTGGTTGGCGTTGCTATGACTGCGCCATCTATGGATCTGAAGTCGAATGAGTCGACATTCGAACTCCAAGGAATGTTATACAACTGGCCATATTTTCTTGCCGTTTCCTCATTCCTGTCTATGGCCCCGCCAAGTGCACCCAATTCGTTGAGGACTCTCACATGGTTCTTGCCAAATGACCCAGTTCCAACGACAGCTATCTTTGTCAAGTGCACTTCATCACATGAAATCTAGGAGTTTTGAACTTTTGCCCTTGCCAGAAATATCCACTCCAAGCGGCTCTAGGATCTGCTCAAATGTCGTTGTCATTATTTCCATGTATTTGTCGACATCTATCTCATCTGGTTTCGCCATATTTGTTGGCTTCACTCCCAATCTTCCCTTGACCTTTACGTAGGACACCATGTCTCCAGCCTTTGGGATTTCCCCATTCTTTTGCTGCATCATAGCCGCCTTAATGTGTTGGGGGGTGGTCTTCCTGTAGTCCTCTATGTCCTTGCTCATCATTATGTTGAACGACAAATCCTCAACTGGGATCTGCTTCTTCTTTAGCCTCTCAACTGTGTCCTTCAAGATGGCCTCCACATTTCTTCTTGCCTGTTCGAATTCATTGTCATTCTTAACCTTGCTCAAGATCGATAATACCTCAAAGAAGGTCTTCTTCACGAATTCCGGAGTGGAACTCTTCTTTCCTATTAGGCCCTTGACGTCTGGAATCATGTCCTCAGTAACGCCAAAGTAATTCTTCTTTCTTGAACTGAACACAGCATACCTGTATTTCTTGTCGAAATTGAGCTGGATTCCGTATTTATTATAGGCAAAGTCAGAGAGGATCCTGATATCGTCCTGCGTGGGCTCCTTCAGAAAGATGGAATCTGTATCCCCATAGATGATGTTTATTCCCCTCTCCTTCGCGAGTTGTATGACGCTCGTCAGCAACATCCTACCAACAGCGGTGACACTTTCGGCAACCGGAGGAGTATAGAATTGAAAGCTCTCGGCGCCCATGACTCCATAACTAGCATTCAGGAAGACCTTCAGAGCTCTTTGTACTGCCTCGTATCTTTTTCTGGTTATTGGGCTGAGTTCCTTGTCCTTTGACATGGGGACGTATATATTCACTCTGAGGTCTCTCAACGTTCCTATCGTGGAGCTTGTCAAGCCCACAACCTTCTTGCATACCCAATGCGGCAGATCCGCGACCTTGTTGTCCCTGCACTCAGGGTGCGGACACATGACCGTTTCATAGGAAAGATTGTACCTCGCTATCACACTAGGATACAACGAAGCGAAGTCCATGACGACTACGTTGAAATGGGCTCCTGCCTCAGGCTTGAGGACTATGGCACCCAAGTACTTTTTCCCCTTGATGACAGCCCTTGTTACCGTTTCGCCCTTTATCTTAATTATGTCCTCGTTATTTGGAACGAGGATCCCCCTCTCTCTGTGCAGCGCTATGAACAAGCTCCTTATCCAAGATGAAACCGCATGTCTGACGATTTCCTCCATTGGTGACCTGCTGATTCTCATTAGCATCACGATCAGCTTCACGACAATGGAATCATCATAGGTAGTCAGGCCAATTGTTATGTCGGCGTCGTTACTGCAATATTTCCACAAGTCGATATATGTTATCTTACTGAAGTCCTGTTCGACCTTTATCTTTCCCCTGCCGAGAAGCGACTTAGATATAGCGTCAAGGGTCGCCTCCTTGTAAACGTTGTTGAACGCATATATCTGGATTGAGCGGTTCAAGAAGAACCTGTAGAGATCAATGTGAACTCCCCCCTTTATATCGGCGAAATCTCTTCCAAGTTTTATTGGGATCTTCTCTTCCGGAATGCCCAAGGTCTTAGCCCTATTCCTCAAATAAGGGAGGTCGAAGTTGTCGCCGTTATAGGTCACTATGACTGGGTATTTCGCTAATATGGAGAAAGCTTCAAGTAGCATATCGTTTTCGTTCTCAAAAATCCTAAGGTTAGTCGCTTTCTTCAGCTCGTCGGATGGCTCACCGAGGTCTCGCCTGACCAGAAGTAGCGTGATGATCTCTCCGGAATTATCTGCAAACGATATTGCTCCTATTCTCTCCTTTGCACTCTCAACATCGGGAAGCCTGTTGACTCCCTCTGCTATGACCTCAATATCAATGGCCGCTCTACGTCCATTTGGAATTGGCTGTTCGAGAAACGTCATCCATTCCCTCAATTCCCCAACATTGGGCACTTGCGCCTTAGCGAGATATTCCTCTACTTTCTGAGTCGTGGATTCGTCTAGTTGCATGAACAGAGGAGACAGTTCTCCATCCTCAGAGACATAGAATTGGCCTGGCCTCAGCCTCGAATCATAGATGTAGTTTAGGACATAAGGAATGTCAGCCTCCCACACCTTCCTAAGTACACTTCTAACTGTGCCACTTGGTTTTCCACTGATGCTTAGCGGGTCAGACACGATGATCTTAGTCATAGGCTTTTCCTTCTGGAGTAAGGCGTCGAATTTCGTCTCGGCGTCGAATTTCTCAAAGCCGGGAAGAGCGACGAGGTCCTGGTTCTTTTCAAGTTCGTCAGGGAGTTCATCAGAGTAGCAGTACGGCTTGTGGTTGTAAGGGTCTTCCATCAGAGTGACTGATTTTCCTTCTTCGTTCAGGAACTTGAGAATGGCCTTCTTTGATTGTCCGTCGTATCCTAACGAGATGAGGAATCCCTTTTGAATTGACATATAATAGGTTGATGTGTGTCTGCCACCAGAAAGTTTTAAGCTTATTTGCCATCAACAGTTGCTTACCTGGATTGCAGAAGGTGCGAGAGAGATACCTCTTGTTGGCGATTCGCCATAGCGGCACATTGTCAAGAGATTATTTGAGGGCCAAATTGAAGAGTGTGTACCTCGGTTTATTGAAAAAACCAAGCAAGTTCAATAATCTCTTCTTGGAACTACAGAATGACCACGTGATTTATTCAGTTCCGCACCTCCTGGTTCAGGATTTTAAGAAAGCCGCCAAAGAGGAACTCCGGAAGGATAAGATAGAATGTGAAGTTGTTCTCGTTTCTGGGACTATTAGAGCACTCAGAGATAAGGCAGGACAGAAAGGATTTTTGACTCCCAGGAGTTGATCGAGGGAGGAATGGACAAGGTTAGGGTGGGCTTCGTGGGAGTAGGACAGATGGGGCAGTGTGCCCATTTGAGGAACTACGTCAACATGTTGGACTGCGAGGTCGTCGCTATTGCAGAATTGCGTCCTAAATTGGCAAAACTCGTTGCTACGAGATTCGGCATCCCCAATGTCTACAGGAATCACAGGGAAATGATAGGGGCGGAGACTCTCGATGGGATAGTTGCCGCGCAGCAATTCACCCGCCATGGGCAGATTGTGCCGGAATTGCTCAAGGCCGGCACTCCAATCTTCATAGAGAAACCACTAGCCTCTTCAGTTGAAACAGGAGAGAGGATCGTTCGGGCGGTCGAGAAGAGCGGGACATGGGTGATGGTGGGATATCATAAGAGAAGCGATCCAGCAACCATCTACGCCAAGGCGGAGATTGACCGGTTGAAACAGACAGGGGAGCTAGGTGAGATGCGCTATGTCAGAATCACAATGCCACCAGGCGATTGGATAGAAGAGGGTTTCATTGGACAAGTCACAACAGATGACCCAATACCTAAGCTTGAGGAGGATCCTCCTGATTCCGAGATGGACGAGGCCACCTATGAGGAATACGTCAGCTTCGTCAACTATTACATCCATCAGGTGAATCTCCTTCGACACTTCCTCGGAGAATCCTATGGCGTTAAGTACGCCGATGTATCAGAACGTCTTCTCCTTGGCCAGAGTATGAGCGGAATTCCCGTGGTCTTGGAGATGGCGCCCTATTTCACCACGGTTGATTGGCAGGAATCAGCACTTGTATGCTTCAGGAACGGTTGGATCAAACTGGACCTGCCAGCTCCGCTGGCCTCAAATAGGCCGGGAACTGTTACAATATTCAGAGATCCGGCCAAAGGGGCAGTACCCCAGACCGTGATTCCACAACTTCCTTGGATTGGTGCAATGCGACAACAGGCAATCAACTTCGTAAAAGCCATAAAGGGAGAGATGAAGCCCCCATGTGAAGCAGGAGAAGCCCTAGACGATCTGAGAATCGCACGAGACTACATCAGACACATCAAATCATCGAACCCTAGTCCATGAAATTTCGCCTATCAAGCGACCACTACAATTTCCAGTTTCACAAAGTGCCGAAACCGCTGGCTTGCCATATACGCTGGAATACCTCATACAGTGGGCGGCGGAGGTGGAATCTCAAGTGGCGGACCAGTCCGTCCTCTTGCCAATATCATCAGAGCTATCGACACAAATGTAGCAGTCACTCCCCACATCAGATAGAAAGTCAACGGAATCACTTTGAACAGGGTGCAGCAATATAGCGTGAATGAACTGAAGAAGATTCCAAACCAGATGACCTTACTGTGCCTGAATATTTCCTCTCCCTCCAAAGGTTTTGTAGGGAACGAAGTAAAGCAAGCACTCATGGTTGTAGCCAACAGGCCGACATCTCCTATTATCGTATAGCCTAAATCATACACGAAGTAGAATGGCACCATGAGTATCAATGAGCTCACTATTTTCAGCACTGCTATCGTCGCAGATCTCTTCTTGTCAAGTTCTCCTTCATATTCAGTCCTGCTCGGCGAAGCGAAAGGTGCCAGAAATACGATGCCCGTTATGAGGAACGATATCAATCCATAGAGCCAGATCTTGGTCTCGGCCCATACGTTGGTGACGAGCGACACGAAGACGGAAAACGCGACATTGAAGAGGAATACAAACACGACAGTGAGCAGAACATATGGAATGACCGAGATCATCGTGTCAATGTCAAGGATATTTGGATATCCGTTGGCCTCGACATACGAATAGATCAAGAAGAGCATAACCGCTGAAAGCAGAACGGCCATTAGCTGTCCGGCTCTAAGGATGCCCCTCTTCCTCTTGTGTGCGTCGATCTGCTCTGGGGTTAGGCTCTTGAACGTCTCCTCTCCGTAGAATAGTAGGAAGTCCTTAAGCCAGTCTGGAATCGACAATCCGGAGATTGCGGAATTTATCGTGGCGCCTAGGCCCGTGAAGCTCATGATGGCCGCGACCCCAGCCGACGCGCCAACTCCGACCGCAGTGGCCGTAGCCGCAGTTTCAATCGCCGGAATTTCCCTAGGGCTCTCTTGCTGGCCTTCTTGTCGTCCTTGGCCGGCAAGGTACCTTATCGTATTCTGCAACAGCCTTTGGTTGTTTCTTTCATCAATGTTCTTTATCCCGTCCTTGTCAGAATCGTCGTCATCCCACAGATTATGATCGCCTATTATGACAACTTGCCCAAAGCCGCTCCGAATTAAGATCATGACTGGGGTATACGGTATGCCCTTACCTCGGTAGTACCAAGTCGCGTCGTTGTCTGTGGTTACTAGGGTCGTTGCTCCTGTCGATGTTATGTTTGTTGCTGCGTAAACCTCTATCTCGCTGACGCCCTCGGTTATCTGATGTTCCTCAATCCTGTCTAATATGATCCAATATTTTTGTCCGCCAACGTAATCTGTCGGGTCACTGATGCAGTCCCCGTAGCCGGACGAGCCGAACGATGCCCCGAATGTCCTTGCCAGCCTTTGCATATCGTCCATTGATACCCAGTCCGATATGAGTAGAAGGCTTCCTCCACCATGAACCCAATCAGATATGGCTGCGATCTCGCTGTCACTGTGTGCTTTGACGCTCAGGACGATTACCAAACAAGCGACGCCCTGCAATTTGGAGTAAGTTATGACCTCACCTGGATTCAGCGTCGAAACAGTGTATCCGATGTCACGAATGGCTCTCGCGAACCCCGAATACTTCCCCCGCGTGCTTTCGGTCGAGGATGGATTGGTCCCTATAGTTGAGAGTGGAGTATGAGCCTCATCTATCAGTACAAGGTCCCCGAAAGGAATCCCATTATTTATGTTCGAGCTCTTGTCTGACTGGCCGTTCGCTCTTCCCCCTGCTTGAGCATTCAGAGTGACCTGACGTGCAACGAAGCACAAAACAAATAGAATGAGAAACCAGACTATCGCAAGCCCCTTGCGCAACAGAATCACCGCTGTGCGTATGGGTTTGAGCATTTGCACTTAAGCATTGGGGTGGCTAGAAAGTTCTGCTCATTCCATCTCCTTGCTCCCGCTCCCATGTTGGGACACAACACCCTCATTCCCATGCAGAGGCGACAAAATGGGGACAGTCCTGTTGCTTGTGACACTGCAAGATATTGCTGCTTGGTCATGAACGCAATCGGGAAAACGATGAGGCCAGATTCATCGACTAGTTATGATAGCGTATTCACAAACCTGTGTTGTCTGTTATCTCTATAGTAGAGCGAGGGGAATTCATCGAATGTTTATAATGGCATTGACTCTGAGAAGGCGCCAAATGAAGAAAGTGAGCAGGCTTCATATGGTCCTATTCGCATTGGTACTGATCTCGATTGTCAATGTTACAGGCAGATTGCCTATGACTACCAGGGCCTCAGACGGGGACGCCATCAAAGGGATCAAGGAGCTGTTGGCCTATGTGCCGTCGATGAAATGCACAATGACGACTTCAAGTAGCGGGGCCTTTGATTTCGAGTATTCAGTCGTTGCCGAAGAAACAATGGGAGGTACTGCCTGTTGGAAGGTTAAGGCCACTTTCGGCGACTCTCTTTCAACAAACGATTATGTCATATGGATCTCAAAATCAACTGGCACGGCAGTTCAGGTTTCGATTGGTGAAGATACCTACACCGGCGACTTGGCGACGACCATGGGTGGGGCATTCCTAGGAGCATTCAATCTCTTCTACTCATTCTGGGCTGTCTGGGACTACGAGGCCTTCTATCCATATTGGCAAGAACATCAGGCCTACGGAACCTTCACCTTTCTAGGCACTGAGCAAAGGTCCTATGGTCCGACTACTCTGACGGTCTACAAGTGGAAATACTCAGGAACTACCGCAGCTCCTACAAGCTACCAGTGGGCAGTCGAAGGTTGGACATCTCCATCACAGACAGGCGGAATGCTCACGTATCTGTATGTGGAATCGCTTGACAAGAAGACTTGGTGGAAATGGGAGCTAATCTCAATCAAGTTCTCCGAGGCACCCAATCCTCCCAGTGTCTCAACTGGTTCAACCCGATCGAGTAGCACCGATGTGAATCCCGGGGAATCATTTACAGTGAGCATTGATTATTCAAACCCGGGGACCTCATTCGCAATTCACAATGCAGAGCTGAAAGTTGACGGAAAGGTTGTGGAAAGCAGATTGGTAACGGTCTTCCCAGGAAAAAGTGAGATTGTCACATTCGCCTTGACTATCCTAACTGAAGGTACGCACATAGTGGAGATAGATGGAAAGATGCTCTCCATAACGGTCTCGGCAACTCCACCTGCGAAATTCACGCTAAGTAACCTAAGGATTGAGCCAAGCTCCGTTGAAGTGAAGAAGACAGTCACTATTTCTGCGAAGCTGGAAAACACAGGAGGAAAGATCGGAGCTTACACGGTCGTGTTGTCGATAAACGGCAGAAAGGTGGACGAGAGGACAGTGACGCTTATTGGAGGCGAGTCCACGACCGTCACATTCACGACTTCCAATGACCAGGCTGGAACCTACTCAGTAACTCTGGGAGATCTAAGCGGAACATACACTGTAAGCGAGGTATCTCCGATTCTTCTCATTGGAGCCGGTGCATTAGTTATTGTCGCTATAGCGGTGGTTCTGTTCCTAGTCACGAGAAGACCAAAACAACAAGAAGCCACACAACCACCACTTCCACCCCCGCCACCCTCTTGCTAGACCGCACAAGATCCAATAATCACATCCTTATTTGCATCCGGAACTAGGTCGAATACAAGTGGAGGCATCAATGCTAGAACCGAGGAGGATCACCGAACGCCTTGATGGGCTACTCAGGGAAATAGGAGCCACGCAAGTAGGTGGTTTCCGTTTCGGAGCAAAGGTCCTAGCGGTTTCGGAGATTGCCTCTCAATACTACTGCGAGAAGGCAGTCGAACTGGGCCGGATACATGGCAAACGTGAGACGCCCGAGATGAAAATAGGTGGTGATGCTCACGAGATCCTTCTGAAGGACGCGATCAGAGCCAAGAGGGAGAAAATCTTACGAGAGATATACTCAGGAAAACCGGTGGGTGTCAGGGAGATGCCTCTAATCGGCAAACATGGTGATGCGGTCATCGTGGGGATAACCGACGCGATATTATTCTCAAAGAGACTGCCGGTTCTTCTGGTTGAACATAAATTCTCGATGAAGCATGTACCCTTCGCCAGTCATCATGTTCAGGCAAGATTGTACTGCTATTTACTGTACTTGATGGGTTGGAATATTGACCAGTTGAAGTATGCAATAGTCATGGCATCGCCGAGCCTCGAGGACGACCCTGAGCTGAGAAGGATCCCACTCCATGTCATGTGGAGCTCAAAAGAAGAACGGATGCTGGTAAAACTCGCCGGGGGAAATGCACACGTCTATATCAACAGCTTTGACATTGACAAAGCCGTCGCTGACCTTGATTGGGCGCTAGGCTTCTGGAGAAAACTAAGGCGGCCGGTCCCAACAAAGAAATCGGCAAAATGCAAGGTATGTGAATTCGGGGACGAATGTGATTCTTC
This sequence comes from uncultured Nitrososphaerota archaeon, assembly GCA_964408285.1. Lineage (GTDB taxonomy): Archaea > Thermoproteota > EX4484-205 > EX4484-205 > JAAOZO01 > CAYOYV01. The sequence goes on from CAYOYV010000004.1 coordinate 63,589, forward strand.
CCAACGGAATAATCTGTGATTCTGTAGATAAGTAGGAGATGACAAACAGATGGCTGAATCTCGGCGTATCGTTACGTAAATCGGGCTGACTCGATTGAATGCTGCTAGCGCTCAATCGGGGGATAATATATGAACAGATGACTAATCCTATCGCTTTCCCCCATGTATATCTCTCCGTATTTTCCGGTAATCATGCTGTCGAATTCATATCCATGCCAATACTGATCTGAGTAAGCAAGCGGAATGCCGAGATCAGTGAGGCCACCAGACTGGACGTCATATCTGAAGAGATGGGCCGAGCCGCCGACTTTTCCTGAAATGCCATAGACTCTCCTGTCTTTGCCAACCACAATCGCCCTTGTCCTTGGTTGGGCTGTCGGCTTTCCCAACGAGGTAACAGCCTTAAGTGATGGGTCGAAGATGAACAGCACCCCGTCAGCTGTTCCTCCGCCATAGATCTTACCTGAACCACGATCGAGCGCCATAGAATCTATCCTGTTGTACACCTGCCGACCAGCGAGCGAAGGTATTCTCACTGGGAGTTCGGTAATGACTTCCAATTCTGGATCGAATTCAAACATCTTTCCCCACCTCTTTCCACCATATACTCGCCCGTCATATCCAACGATCAGACAGCCGGAGAATTCACTTAACTCGTCTACAGGCCCAAAGAGCTTATGTGAACATGTTTGAACATCCAGCGAGAACAGGAATCCACCTGGAGATGTCAAACCATAAATGCGCTCTTTCGAATCGTCATAGACCAGACATTCTACTCCCTGATCTGCTTTGGGCAGTTCCACTTCCTCTAGCTTCGGGCCAACATCCTCCCATCCCGTCTCATTGAAATCAGTCTTGAACTTGAGAAGCCTGCCTGGCCCGGACTTACCCGGCCTCCTTCGTGTACCAATGAACACAACCCCCTCCCGGCATATGACAAGTGAATTCTTGGCTATCGACTCCCTGTCTATGGTACAGAGATCGACTGCCCTATCAACTTCCGGATCGTAGACAAAGAGATGTGAACGATCTCCAGAAGTGAGACCTAGGATTCTGCCCCTTTGATCCAATGCGAGCGAAGTTAGGGCGGACTCGCCCGGTGGGATGGTTTTCATCAGACCCTTCCATCCAAGGTGGCGAAGGACGATCCTCCCTTCGCTAACGAAGGCAGATCTGTCATACTCCCGAACGGCAGATCTCAGAATGGCTTCCCTTTCGTCTGGCTTTTCTACGGACGGACCCACCTCGAAAGGAGGCTTTGGCCACTTTCTCTTGTCGAGATCATCTTCGATTGACATTAGCCCCACCTCCTGACATTGTCCCAAGTCAACCTGAGATCAGATTTCGGCCTATAGGCGAATACTTTCGTTGGCCTAGTGGCGCATGAAGCGAAATAGAGATTTCCACTGAAGTCTATCGTCGCTTTAGATATGTATCGGGAGAGACCCCCCGGAGGATCGGAGAACGGACTCACTTCCTCTCTCTCTAGGCTGTCTGGATCCATCTTGATTAGATACATTCCCTTTGGCTCCTTCCAATGCACGTAAGTTGCGAAGTATAGAGCCCCATCGGGGCCAAAAACTAGACCGCCCGTGTGATGGTTCTTGAAGTCGGCCCAAGCTGGTCCGGCCTCGTCCGGTCTATATGCCCATCCTAGGTCATGGATTTTCCCCTCTGGACCATCAAAGGGGTCATACCGAAAGAGTCGGTTGTCCAGGACTCTTATATCGACGTTCCAATGAACTCCATAGATGCTGTTTCCATCCGGAGCTGGAACAGAATCATATATCAGATTATATGCGCCGTCCCTGTAATCCGCAAAGGGCAATCTTACATCCAGATGGCTTAGCTTGTCACTCGCGACCTCGTACTTCACGATATAACCGAGGTCATCAACCGTGTACGCGTTCTCGTCCCTGTCCAAGAACACGCTCTGGGGATTTATGTCCCCGATTCTTCCAAGGTCCCGGTACTCATTTGATTCCAGGTCAAAAACGTAAAAGTGATCACGGGGATATGTGACTCCAACCAATTTTCTGTTTGTGTTGCACAGGGCCATTGCCCTTGATCCTTCATTGGGCGACATGTTCCCGAAGTCTTCGATTTTGTCATTCGTAGGATTGTAGTTGAATATGTGGAATCCAGTAAACATTCTTTCAGGATCGTCCCAGCAATTCCATGGCCTCCAAACGAAATCTCGTACAGGCGCCCCCGTGCAATGCGTAGCCCCGTAGAGTGTCCCGTCTTCAGATGGCAGCAAACAATAGTGAATCTTACTGTGCGTCGCATGGCCGTTGTCCGGAGGTTCGCCCAAAGCCTGAGCCACATCCAGAAGATATCGCAACTTGTCGTATTGCGGGTCATAGGACACTAGAAAGACTCCGAGGCCGCCGGTCATCTCACCACACACCCCAACGTAGATCCTTCCATCTCTGCCGGTCGTTATTGACCAACATGTATCGTGAACGGGTAACTTCGAGAAGGTTATTGGCTGCAATATAGATGACTCTTTGACGTTCACGGCAGACAAGCGCCGCGCCTATGTTAATAGGCCTTACTGACCCATTACCAATGATCTCTTGAGACCTGCATGAAATAACGGTGATTCTAGATCTGTTGTATTCTGTCGTCTAGGTAGCAATAACCGGCATCTACCTTTCTCTTCATTTCATCAATCCATTTGTCAAGACCGATGTCCTTGATTCTTTTCAGTTCCTTGAGACCATAGTCATACTGCCGCAATTTCTCGCAATCGTCCATCTCATTACATTCAGTGCATGTGACATATTCTTTCTGCCTTGCGCATTTGCGAAGCGCACAATTCGGATCTCCCCCGTTTCCGATGCATCCGGGGCAATCTCCGAAGAGAGTCACGAAGCCATTCAACACCTTCTCATACTCCGGGTAGTGCTGGAACGCAGGTTCCCATTTAGCCAACTCCGGGGCCATTTTGTCAAATCCGTAGGCACTCACAACCTTTCGCATGTTTTCGGCAGCCTGCTTTATCCTGCCTTGGTATATTCCGCAGGCACCACAATATAGGCCACAATTGGCAATGAGATTCCTTGGGGTTTCCTTCAATGTGACGATAGATGGCTGAAGTTCGTATTTTAATTTTTCAGATCTTCCGTAGTCCTCCTTAGGTGCTAGGGGGCTATAGATCCGTCACAACGATGTCCACAATCGTTCGCTTGGTTCTCATAGCACTCTTCATAACAAGGTGCGAGCCAGCGCGAGCGCGAACTGACATTGGAACCCACGATTTGTTTATTACTCCAAATCATCGCTTTGCGGGTGAGTCCATGAGCAAAATAAGGGCGCTGGCTCTAGAGCTAGCACCTTTCACGAAGCTGAACAGGGACACTAACCTCATAGTACTGGCGGCTGGCCTATCCAGTCTACCATTCGGTTACCTGATGGTAATCCAGTCTATCTACCTCAAGATGATTGGCATCGATGAAGGATCGATAGGGCTGATACTTAGCGTATCCACATTGACCAGCTCGCTCTTGATAATCCCATTTGGGATTCTCTCGGATAGGTACAGCAGGAAATGGATCATGATATTCGGACAGGCCCTCACGGCATTCGCTTGGTTGATATATGCTGGCTTGGCTGAAGTCTGGGGCTTCTATGCCTCGAGCCTTCTGCTCGGAATAGGAACCGCAGGTATCTTTGGACCCTATCAGGCCCTATTGGCCGAGAAAACTACCGATGAAGACAGGACCGTAGCGTTCAGCCTTTCTGCTTTCGCGTACATGGCGGGCTCCACAGTCGGTGCCATGGCCAGTGGGGTTCCTGAGTGGTTGATTCGGGAAATAGGCTCTGGCATTTTCCAGGCCTATCGGCCGTTATTCCTCGCTGCTTTCCTCATCTCTTCGCTCGCCTCTCTGATTCTAATTCCGTTGAGAGAAAGTCCACCAATCAGGCGCGGGGGCAAGATACTGCCTACGAAATCAAGGAAAGAGATTGGGAAATTGTCCGCTGTGACTATGCTCGTTGGGCTCGGCGCCGGGCTGATAATCTCGTTGATTCCTCTCTGGTTGCATCTAAGGTTTGGAGTCGGCGGAGCCGAGCTAGGCCCGCTATTCGTGGTTGCGAATGCCGTCATGGCTGCGTCGTATTTGGTCTCACCTACGCTTTCTAGAAGGATTGGACCAGTTCGTGCTATCGTTTCAACACAAATGCTATCGACTGGCTTTCTAGTGATCATGCCTGTAATGCCGGCCTACAATATCGTTGCCGTCCTTTACGTCATTAGGACTTTCCTGATGAATATGTCCGGGCCCATCCAATCCGCGTTCATAATGAGTTTGATCTCTCCTGAAGAAAGGGCTTCTGCTTCGGCTATCTGCTCCCCACAATCGGGAGTTGTCTGGGGAGTTTCGTATTCTGTAAGCCAAGGCATTGGGGGCTTCATGCTAGAACAGGGAATGCTGGCTTTGCCTTTCTATATATGTGGCCTCCTGTATCTACTTGCGTCAATTTTCTTCCTCGTGTTCTTTCGCGAATCAAAGGTCTAGCTGACGTGCGAGAGCGAGATCGATAATGTCAGCGGTGCGATACACGAACTCCAACATCGATTGCCGCCGGTACGTTAGGCACATGTCAATAGTCAGAGCGAGCAATACGCACGCGTAGTGATTTTTCGGTTTGTTTTCTGTTTCTGGATCTGCCATATTATTTTATCGTTGACATCGCGGCGAGGAGGATGGTGCGAAGGTCCATGAATCAGATTGTCGCGTTCTGCGGGCTGGATTGCACAAAATGCCGCGGATTCATCGCGACACAGAAAGACGACTATGAGCTGAGGAGAGAGGTAGCTGAATCTTGGTCGACGGAGAACGAGAAGCTCAAAGCTGAGGATATTAATTGTGACGGCTGCTTGCCTGGTGGAAAAAGAATACTTCGTTTCTGCCATCTTTGCGAAGTAAGGAAATGCGGAATGGCGAGACGCGTGAAGAACTGTGCCTACTGCGATGAATATCCGTGCGGAAGGCTCGAAGGGGCTTGGAAGATGATGCAAGCTGAGGAGGCAAGGATGACCCTGGACAAAATTAGGCGTCGAGTGTGACTTCGAGCGTGCAATAGCTGGCCTCATGATCTTCTATGGCATTCCACGAGGATACGGCCCCAAAAGGATGAAACAGAAATCGCAGCTACATTCGAGTGCGTTAGGCCCGAAGGCGCTAGATCAGCCTGAAATCCTCTTTGACGATGTTCAATACGACTCTGGTGTTTGTTCTCTCAACATAATCCATGGCAAGCAAGGATTTCACGAATGAATTGAGCTCCCTTCTGTTCCTGAATTTCGCAACGATTATCGCATCGGTCTCCCCAGTCACATCATAGACTCCACAAACGTTCTGGAAATGCGATATTCTTTCCTCCACTTCTACGAGCTTGCCCCTCGATCCAGTGATTTCTATCAAGACGCTGATATCGTAGCCCAATTTCTCGTGATCAAATACTGCCGTATAATGTCTGATTACCCCCATTCCTTCCAATCTCCTTGTTCTGGAGAGAACAGTTGCCGGAGAGACCCCGATGTTCCTGGCAATCTCCCGAAAAGAACGCCTAGAATCGGTTGTGAGTTCCCTCATTATCTTCATGTCAACCTCGTCCATCGTTTGTTCAGCCTTAGCTTCTCTTTCCTTCGCATTTTGGCCAACTGCATGATGCATATGTCTCTGATTGCTCATTTGCATACCCAGGCGAAGGAAATCCATTTATCTGTTTTCCCCCAGGCTCCGCTGAATGGGATCCAGAGACAGCACGGAGCTCTTTGAGGCAAAGCTCATTGACTTTGGGGGTGTCGTTAGAAGCAGGCTATTTCCCAGAAGAAGGCTTCGAAGCGTTCTATCAAACGGATTCGGTTTCGATGGATCATCCGTAGGATTCGTTGACATTGAGGACTCTGATATGGTTGCTAAACCGGACAAGAAATCAAAGCGAATTTTGCCCAGTCAAAATGGCAACATTCTTCTTTTCATGTGTGACCTTCTCCACAAAGGAAAGCCATACGAGGGATCAACAAGATTCCTACTGAAAAAGGAACTGTCCCTTTCCAAATACAAGATTCAAATGGGGCCCGAAGTGGAGTTCTATGTCCTTAGGGACGGTAAACGCATTGATGATGGATCATATATGGTGTCACATCCCCACGATGCCTTCGAGACGTTCAAGAGGTCGCTTTTGCTGAAGCTACAGAGGATAGGGCTCGACATAGAGGTTTCACACCACGAGGTCGGTCCAAGTCAACACGAGATAATAATGAAATCGGGCAGTCCACTCGAAATGGCGGATAGGGTAATCCTATACAAATACATCCTGAGGGTCCTGTGCAGGGAAAACGGATATGACGTGACTTTCATGCCAAAGCCGTTTCAACGATTTGCAGGAAATGGGATGCACGTTCATCTGAGTCTTTGGGAAAGGAACAACTTGTTCTATAATGGCAATGATGGCAATGGCATTTCACAGAAGGGCAGATACTTCATCGGTGGCCTTCTCGAATTCTATCCAGAGATTGCCCTAGCGACGAATAGCACGGTGAATTCATACAAGAGGCTTATTCCTCATCATGAGGCGCCTGTGTATGTGACATGGGGTTTCGGGAACCGCTCAACACTTGTGAGGATCCCAAACTATGGACTAAGGAGCGATTCTCTCAGGGTGGAAGTCAGATCGCCGGATTCGCTATCTGACCCATACTTGGCTTTCGCATCGATCATCAAGGCAGGCGTCGAGGGAATCAAGAAGAAGATAGAGCCTCCTGAGCCCTGTTCAACGAATGTCTACAAGCTATCCCGATCTGAGATCAGGGACTTGCGGATAAAGACATTGCCAAAGAGCCTTATTCAGGCAGTGGAATACGCGACCAATGGGAGAATACTCAAGGAGCTACTCGGGAAGTATTTCGAACGATTCGTTCACCTGAAGCAAAAGGAGTGGAAGGACTATCTGAGCAATAACGGTGGCAGGGATCGGCCATTCTTCATTGAAGAATGGGAGTTGAAGAAGTATTTCCTTATGTAGGAATCTTGGATCTGTGAATGGGCCAGAATCGCATTTCCGGTCGAACAACGCAAGAAGGGTCCAGCTGAGCTATTTCCTTCCGACAGTGGTGTTTTTCTCTCTTTCCCATCTTTCTACTTCGCTAAGGAGTGGAGGTCTGACCAAGATGACATTGATCTCTGATGGAAATTGAAGCTGCATTCTCTCATCGTCGTTTATCATCAGTAATCCAGTTTGCCCTTCTTTAAGGGTCTGGGATATACGTTCGACAATATGCCTCCTTCGGCTTTCGACAGCTTTTTTGTAGGCCTCTAGGATTTCTGCCGTGATACTGGCGACCTTCTGAGATATCTCCTTACTAAGAAATCCAAGTGATAGGAAAACCTGGCAATCGATGATTTGAAGGAATGTCTGTCTGTCCTCCAGTGCCTCAACCTTTCCGCCGCTTTCTGCTACGTTTTTTATGAATTGAAAGCCTTTCTGATTGATCGCCTGAAGGTGCCTAAGCCCCTCATCGTCAGGGGAATCGTTTGCCTCATGGTACAGACTGCTGATATTCCCATAGATCCTTTGCAGTGTTTCTATCTGTTCTCCTATCTGCGTCCAATACTTGTTGGCAAGATCCTCAGGTACCTGATCTCCAATCAGAGGAACGCAAAAAAGATTCTTGCTCGTCATTTCCGTTGTATTATGATATTAGATCCCGGTTATTTCTATTTTGTTCTCCGTGTTTTGGGCCGGTCTAAGGACTATCTCTGGGGCAGATATGTTCGGGCTGCCTCATACATGCTGAGGATATTCTCAACTGGCACATCAGGTTGCATCGAATGTGTCGGCCCGAGTATGAGGCCGGTAGGACCGCACGTTTGTATCCGATATCTTATTTCCTCTGCTACCTGTTCTGGGGTGCCATGGGGGAGTGTGCTCTGGACTCCTATTGTGCCATCAAAGCATAGTTCGTCTCCATACTTAATTTTGAGTTCAGCTGGGTTCATGCACTCTGGCTGGACTGGATTCAGGATATCCACTCCTATGTCGATGAGGTCGGGGATTATTGGCTCTATCCAACCATCACTATGAAACATGACGTATGCGCCCCTCTTCTTGAACTCCCGGAACATCCCCGCGTATCTGGGCTTCAGGTGCCTCCTCCATAGCCTCGGACTCACAATCATGCTATTCTGCGATCCAACATCGTCCCCGTTGCAGACGAAATCGACACCCGCTTCCGCCTCCAGGATTCCCTGTTGAGTTGAGATGCGGAAGAGTTCGTCCATTAGTCTGATGATTAGAGGATCGTCATTATGCATGCCTATAAGGAATCTCTGCATCCCTGTCAGCTTCCATGCTGTCTCAAAGACTTGAAGGCAGCCAGATCCCACGTAATGATCTTCATGGCGTCTGCGATAACGGATGATGGCCGTTTGATCCTCGGCGATCACGGTTGGCCAGATGAAGTCATTCAAATCCTCGATGTGGGTGAAGGGATGTCTATAGTACGAGTATGTGTAGGCGTGCTCGGGGGCCCAAAGGGTCTCCACTTTCCAGATATTAGTATGCAACTCGAACGGGCCTTCATGGCGTAAGAACCAGCCACCTTCCTCATCCCTTGGAACCGATTGAATCGGAGCATAAGGGCTCTTGATGCCTACTCCAGGTGCGCCATACTCGTCAATCCCCAAACACTCATAGACTTCGTCATATTCGGCTTCGCCATGTTTTATCCCCAAGGCACGAACCAACTTGCTATATGGCTCGGGCCTAATCCTCAGTACTAGGGGGATTCTGTCAAGTTCCTGATGCAAAATAGCACCGATACATCGCTCCCTCGATGAAACCATCTCATGAATCGATCTTGAAGTTCTATTAAGCCTTTGAAGGGCACCTGATGGGCTATTGTGAAGGTTTCTGCTTCGGTATCAACAGCAATTGGAACCGAAGGCCAGTTGGGGCTTCCCTCAGCCCCTCAACCTGAACCTCAGCATTTCCCTTAGCTTCATTCCCCCGGTCATCTATACAGTGGAAATCGACCAATTGGCCAGGATCCATCTGTGCAAACTGCCTGATCTCGTCAATCAATTGCTCCCCGTGGTCGATCTCGCCACCTATGTCGATTCCGGCCACCGATGAATACACATAGTGGATGTATTCCTGTGGAATCTTGACCCCGTTGATCTGTGCGTAGGTCATCGCCAATTGCAGCCGAGTGACGGAATTTAAGGGGGCGTATGTAATCGAAACATACAGAATTCAAGTTGCAAGCATGAGCCAAATCACTTCCTGCCATTGTAGGGAAGTCCACTTTAGGGAGTATTGACGACCCCTTGAATCTGATTATTGAAGTCGCGATCACTCGCGCACGATCGCGTATGCTCCCCATGTCTCGATCTTGGAGGAATTGAGAATCTATGTCTGCAAAAGCTAGAAACCCAGGTCAGGCCTGAGGGAATTCAACTCTTGTCTGCGTTATGCCTGTTGGATAACCATCAAAACGTCCAATCCTCGTTCCGAACTGCGTAGCCAGCTCCTTCTTGTGCCCCATTCTGATTAGTCTGTTCCATCTTGGGAGAAGGAATGGCGCCCCCCCCATCTCCCAGATAAGGACACCTTGAGCACCTTGATTGTAGAGATCGTTTGCATGTCGCAGCAATCGATTTGGATCCAACTGCGGAACCATTTTCCTAGGCCACCTTCCGAAATAGCCCCGCCAGTCATAGTCCTCGGGAAAAAGACTTAGGTCTGTCTGGCCAAGGACGGCCCACAACTTGCATTTCGTTCCCTCGGTCATCCGGACATAGTAATCCAAATTTATGTTCGAATAGATCCTTTCCCTAGAGACTGCGAGAACGTCTATGAGATCCTCTGCGATCCAAGTTCGGAGATCTAGGGCATTGACTAAGTTCATGTCTGCCCTTCCACTGGGATTTGTTATGAAGGTTGGTTGGCAGTCCACTTGCGCTGCTAGGGAGATTCTTGTTCGCGTTTTTCTCTCCATGTCGTTCACCTCAGACCTCAGCTTCCTCATGAATTCCGTCATGTACCCGGCCTTATGCTGCAACCACCTTAGGTCGTTGTCCTCGATCTTTCTAGGGTCCTCCCCGTATTGCTCTATGAAACTATCTACAACAGGGGGCTCGTATAGAACCCAAGGAGGAAACCGTGTAAAGTCAAGGTAGATGCCATCGACACCGTATCGGGCTTGTTCTTCGAGTGCAGCCAACTTATGAGCGTTCACCTGAGGGTAAGCGTGGGATAGATGAACATTGTAGCTGCCGTCCTTATTGATGCAACGAAGGTGCTGATTCTCCCTCTGAAATCTGCCGGTGAAATCATCATTATAGGCTCCTACGGGGTAAGTGTGATCCACCCTATAGTCAGCATAGATCTCCAATCCATTGTCGTGGCAATAGTCAACAGCCACACGTAAGGGGTCCCATCCTTCCCTTACGCTGGTTGCCAGGAATTCAGAGCAGAACCTATTGGCGTCATTGAGGAAATCGCCTTTGCCATGGCCAAACACTTCACCGATTTTTGTATGATAGAGGTAGGTATATGTTGTGCAGGTCGTTCCCCAGCAGATAGTCCTGAAATCAGTCCCTATGAATGGTTCCAGATTCTTCTTTATCGTGTTCGGATCATAGGGTGGGCTTTCACAGAGAATCTCATGAACATCGAAAACGCCACCACATATCTTTGTCTCCAGTTGCCTCCTCTCCGCATCTGCCCTTGCGACTTCCTCGTCAGATAACGGAGCAAGTCTGGCGTAAGCCAGAAAAGCCCTATTCCTATCCGCCTTAAAGAAGTGCAGACTTTGACCAGTGAGATTCGCGTCTTTCCAGTGGCCCTCCACGATATATCCGTAGGGTTGATTGAGGAATGAGCATCCAGTCACAACGCGTCGAACTTCATCTCCGGTCAACCTCGCCTCCAGTGTGCAAGTCCGCTGATCAGGTTGGTATATTCCGACATGAATGCCGTACCAGCCCTTCAGATTCAGGGGATACGTGACCTCGGGAACTGAGACGCCAGGCTCTGCCGTCAACATTGTTCCTTCCAAAGCCACTGCCTTGTAACGTCTGAGGAGCCAACTATTGCTTTTCTCCGCAAACGAGACAGCGTCATTTGGCAAGCATTTGTCGAAATCTGAAATCAGGAGCGAACTCCGGGTATCTGGACGTGCCAAGAACGTTCAATCCGTTGGGAAATGGCCTTTCATATTAATCTTCTCAGAGACTGAGCTGGATTCAATCATAAATATCCTATTCTCATATAGGAAACCATGCGGAGTTCGTACGAGGTTAGGGTGATTGACATTTTGGAGAGGGAGAAGCTGATGGAGCACGTCTACGAATTACCTCTTCGCGAAAGGAAAGCTGACATCGATGGGCTATGTGTCAAAATAATGACCAACGTGGACGCGTTCAAGGAGATGTTCGAAGACAACTTCTATTCGATGAGTGAGGGAATCCGCCCACATGTGAGGTTGTACGTTGTGAACGATGGAACAGCGTTTTCGGTCCTGTATGAACCGATCTCACATACAGTCTTCATCATGAACTGCGATTACTACGGCTGGATAAAGAGCATCACGCTAGCTGCTGCTGCAGATCTCTTCGAGGAGTACTACTCAGTGCACAGGAGATATGCAGTACATGGGTCCCTTGTAGATAAGGGAGGCCGTGGCATTGCCCTCATCGGAACACCGGGCAGTGGAAAGACGACACTTACTTATGGCCTTCTCATTGAGAAGAAGCATAGTTTCGTCGCCGACGACTGGTTCTTTACAAGATTAATGGGTGATGATGTCATGGCCTACTCTTCTGAGAAGAACTCATACGTCAGAGCTGATCTCGCGAACCTTTGGCCCTCATTGGCAAGTCTTCTCGAAAAAATAAGATATGATCTGAAGGGCAGGGCGATCGTTGATGTTCGTATGCTCTTTGGCAGCGCAAGGATAAGGGAGAGCTCCGTCCTGAAGGCAATCATCTTATTGAAAAGGGACAAGTCAGACCCGAGCGTAATCAGTCGCATATCGAGCGATGCGGCCTTGAAATTCATGCTTGCCAACGATTTCTGCAATCCACATCAATTGATAAGAGATGAGAGGAAGACAACACTCAGGGCCAAGTTCATGAAAGCCTTACTCGATGTCGTGCCAACGTATCTACTCAACACGACCGAGACGCCTTCGGAGTCCCTTGGGAGAGTTAAGGAGATAGCAGGCTCAATCTGATTCGAACAGACGGAATAACCCAAGCAAGACCAGTCACCGGAAATGTCAAGAGGATGCAGCAACGTTTTGCAGTCGCTAAGGTGTGCCAGTTATTCCTGCCAGCTTGGGGTAAGGAGTGGCTTCCCATATTGAATCCAAGCCACAGACATATCTCGTGAACCTTTCCAAACCTATGCCAAAACCGGAGGAAGGAGGTATGCCGTCCCGTAGCATCTCAAGATACCAACCATATTGGTCGGCATTCTCTCCGGATTCAGTAATCCTAGCGAGCACTTTATCATATTCGTATTCTCTCTCAGCACCGGATGCCGCCTCTCCAAAGCCATTCGGATATATGAGATCGAAGCAATTCAAAGTACTGGCATCTGTCGGATCTTGCCTATCATAGAAGCTCCTTGAGCCATAAGGGTAATCATACACGAAGAAGGGTTCGCTGAACAAAAGGGAGAGTTCTTTTTCTAGGTCGATATCTCCTCTCCAAGGTATTTCAGAATCATAGCCAGCTGGGAATCCCTTGGCGTTCAAGAGATCAATGGCCTCTCTGTGTTTGATTCTTTTGAAGGGTATGGACGGCTTGGTCAGTTTGCTGCGAAGAGATCCGAGCAATTCGCCCCTTTCAGTCAAGATCCTACCTATGACGTTCGCCACCAATTCCTCCAATAATGCCATTGCTTCATGGTACGTCGAATTCGCCTGCTCGACATCTACCTGATAGAACTCGCAGAGATGCCTCCTCGTCCTTATACTTTCCACGGGCTCAAGCCTTATGTTTGGAGCGAATAAGTAAATGCTACCGAGAGAAGCTGCAAGCATCTGCTTGTACAAAATGGCGCTACTCATTATCTTGTAAGAGGTGCCGTAGAAATCGAAGGTAGCTTGGTCTGCTCCTCTTAATCCGGGGTCAGTCACAGGGCCTATCACGGGTGGGATTGCCTCTATGAATCCCTTTGAGTCAAGAAATTCCCTAATGTAGGATGACAAGGACCCCTGAATCATAATGACTGCTTTCCTCGTTGGCCCCCTCAAGAGGAGATGGGCCTTCCTGAGCTCTTGGGGATCCGGTACAGAGATCTGCTCAGGCGACACATCTGTCCCGGGCTTGGGATCCTCAATAAGCTTTTCCGTCGATAGACCGTCATTCTTGTACGAAATTGCCACTTGTTGCTTGCCAAACCGAATGAATTACGCGAAATGGGATTTTCCTTCCCGCGCATCTGTCTGGAAAGGTGCCTCGAAGGACCTCAGGTCGACGAGCCACTGCATGTTCCATCAACTTGGTAAAGAATCTGAACAAGGTTTAAAGGGGGGGTTTTCTCGGAGCTATGTGGCTGACCAAATCAATGCTTTTTCGCCAGTTCGCTCTTCTGTTGCTGCTAGCAGCATTTGTGTTGGGCCCCTCGCATGTCGTAGTGGCACAGCAAGACCAAGAGCTTTACAGATTCAATTATCGCGTGAACTTCAATAGCCAAGACGATCTGGTGCCGGAGAGGCTCAATCTTACTTGCCAATTCTACATCACGACCGCTCGTTCGATAGTACCGCTATCGGTTGTGATTCCTGTCTCAAAGTCCGGGCAATCGACAGGGAACGTGAATGTTACGCTCGATATGAATCCAACAGATGTCATTCTGGCTTCGATCGGATCAGACGTGAGTCTGTTGCTCGGCAGACAAAATGCCTTCTATCCAGAAGCACGCGAGAGGAACTTCGTAATCCAGTGGGAGGTGGAAAGCATTGGAAACCGTTTCGTGTACACGCCTCTCGCGATCCCAAGCCCATACATGGCGTACATGTACTCGAATCTGGCAACCGATTTGCGAATAAGGCCAACTGGATACTTTGGACGTTCCATAGAAGTTGGAACTAGGTCGATCAATGTCTACATTTCGCTCTCTGCAAGGGCTGGAGACAAATATGCCTGCGATCCGCTAGGCCTAGAGGACCTAAAGTATTCAATCTCCTTCAATGAGCCCGGACCAATCATCCTCTCAAGGGATCTCTCTTTTGTAATAGTCGACGCAAGAAATTCCACAGTCCATATACGGGCATCGTACATGCAATCTGTTCCAGCGCTGCCGAATCAGAAATGGATTGAACTCCCATTTGAATTCGACATCGAATTGGAGGAAGGACGGCCTTTGGCACTTGGGTCCAGATTGCTCAGCTCCCTCGAAGCTGCGTCCATGGATTGGCTCATGAGGGAATCAGAATTCTTGAACAAGAGCAGAGCCGTTGTCCCCGATATAGCGGCCAAGATTAGCCAAGCTAAAGAGGATATTAGCTCTTTTGAGTTAGCCTTCATTGATGATCCGGCCTCAGCCAATTCCTTTGCCCTGCAGAGGGGTCTGAAGCTGCTAGCTGAGGCCGATGACCAGCTTGCGATTCTGTCTTCAACGCTGAGCCTTTTCGTTACGCCGGCCATACTTAGTTTGTTGCTCATATTAGGAGCGATACTGTCGCATCTGTTTCTTAACGGCAATAAGGTTGCTACGCTTGCTATAGCTGGGTTTGCGTCGCTCTTGGCTGCGGAATTACACCCTGGATTAAGGGTATTCCTGATATCGCTTAGACCGGATTTCACCACTCTCGTTACAGCTGCAATGCCGGTTCTCTCGTTGCTCTTCACTGGTTTTCTCATATTTCGCGGCTCTGGGCCCCGGTCCCAAGTGGGCCTTGCGATATCTACCGCGATAAGAATGACAAAGACCAGGAAGCTCAGGGGATTGCTCACCGTATTAGCAGTTGCAGTAGTTGCGAGCGCAGCCGTACCGAGCATAACCGTGAAGACGGTGATGCCAGTGAGAATACAAGTACTCGAGACTCAATATGAGGGATCGCTCCTGCTGTCTGTCAGCAATTCCTGGAGAATGAGAATGGCTACTCAAGGTGGTGCGGCCTCAGAGGAATCCGGCTTCTCTTCGATGAGCTCTTCCGAACCCTCTTTCTACGCAATGACTCTGGGCTTCAGGGAATCCACGCCCATATCCCTCGCATTCTACAGGTCCTCTAAGGCATCAGGCTGCGTCATATTTGCCAATCTCACGTTTCTGGCCAAGTATCTTGGGCTGGCACCACGTGGAGTGAATATCACCAAAGTAAGTCAGGCCATCATAGTGAATAGCAGACTGGACACAATCAGACAAGGAGAGACGCTCGTGGTCGCTGGCGTGCCACTTAAGGTCATTGGATTCTTCGATAGCTCAAGTCTCACAGATCTGACGGGCAGGCCTCTCGAAGAGCTTATTGAAGGAAATGAGCTGCTCTTTCAGAATCCAACTTGGGATTCCTTGACTTCTCCCGCCTCTAGTCCGTTTGGGAGGAGTGTTCTTGATCAGCTCATAGCGGAGAGGGCTCCATTTCTACTGTCAACCAAATATGCGCTGCCACCACAGATTGTCGGCGTCGTCGATATCAATATGATCTCAGGTATCAACAAACGGAACCTAGTCACTATTTCTGTTGTCGGGACTTTGGGTAGTGAGGTCGATGAGGCGAAATTGGAGGGGACCGTCAGGGGCCTGATATCCTCGACAAAAAACTCACTATCAATGGTAGACTCAGAGCAAGGAATCTCGGTTGAATTCATTAGCTCTATATCTACTACGATTTCGGCAAATGGTCAGTCAAAACAACTGGAGATCGATTTCCCTGTCGTGCTGCCGTTGGGAAGCTGGACATCACAACTAATCCTTATGTCAATAGGGGGGCTGATAATATATACTGTAATATTGGGGTCGACCGTAGAAAGGGCAAAGGAGTCTGCCACGATTAGCAGCCTAGGGGCTTCTCCGAATTTCATCACGTTCTCCTTTCTGGCTGAAGGGCTCATGTTGGGAGCAATAGGGGCTGTCATAGGATTCTCGGCTGGATATATTCTCGCAATAGCAATAGGGACGAGTTCCCCAGATGTGGCCACGGAGTTCCACACTCTGACGCCAATGCTCCTTGTGCTATCCACTTCAATAGTCATTACCGGTTTGGCTTCCATTTCTCCAGCTAGAAATGCTATCATGAAGGTCGTGCCCAGTAGGAAGATGCTGACTAGGGGCATAGGAGAGATAAGGATAGACAACACGGGGGCAAGGAGAATCTATGTTCCACTTAGACTCAGGGAAGGTCAGGTGACTCCGTTTCTAGATTTCATTTCCAGAAGGCTTGGCACCTCTTCCTACTACGAATATGGAATGCGAATCAACGGGTATCAGATAGATGACTTGGGCCACAGATTCAAGGTATCTTACACAGGAGCTGGAGGAATCACTGACAGAGTGGCAAACTATGACATGAAAGTCGCATTGGTGCCTGTTGGGGATTATCTTCATGTTGAGTTGGTGGCTCGCGCTGATGACGGAAAATGGACGAAGCTTCACGACTCTTTTCTCAAGGAAATGGTATATAGCATAAGAGACGAAATCCTGAAGTTCACAGTACCAACTTGACAGCATCGCATCACCTCCTGACTTGAAATCCAACCGTCATCGAAGGTACAATTGGCGGTCCACGAATCGACGCGCATCGTCCATGAGGACATTGGCCACAGACAGCATCGTCTCAGATGAATCGATGTCGAACAACTCCAAACACTTCAGGTGCCTGTTGACCCACTTTCTCGGATGACCTTGGAATGCATCGGACTGCCCGAACATATCAGGCGGGAGCTTCTGAAGGCTGGTTAGGTCTCTAAAAAGGGAGGATGTCACGAAGGGAAACTCAATGTACACTATCCAAACGAGATCCCTAGGATCGTTGCGGTAGACTGGTTCTATCCTGTTGTGAAACCAAGCTTCCGAGTTAGGTTGCTGGATCATGTACTTCGGACCTATTGATTTTCCCCTGAAGAAACCCCAAATCTCACGATAGCCTTCTTGCAGATGTGATAGCAATTCCTGGCTGTGTTCTATTGTCTTCGGAAACCCGTAGAGTTGACAGCACCTCGTCACAAAATCTTCAGCTCCGTATTTTCTCACTGCCCGTTCGAGTCTACTGCACCTGCACTTGACGGTCCTGTTCTCCCCAGCAGCTACCGTTAGAACCATACTCATTGTCCATGCATACAGATGGAGGAATACGATGGTCGATCGAGGGTCAACACTGAGGGCTTCTTCGGCCCTTCTCAATAAGCCATCAGACTCAGCTAGATCGTTCTGAACCATTTGAAGAAGCTGTTCGTTGAGGTCTCTCGAGCCGAGCTCCTTAGTCATTATACCGTAGGGATCATAGATCGGGCGCGTTTCATATGGCAAGCGCGACAGGCTTTTCTCCCCAAAAAGGCCGAAGTCTACACTTATGCTGCCCTGCTCAGTGTTCAAGACGGTGAACTCTCGATCTCCCTTCAGGATGACCTCAAGATCTATGTCAGAATGGGCCCATGTGTCCTCGTGAGCGAAGGATCCGGCAATGCCGAATGCAAGCACATCTGGGTTCGCCTTCAACCGCTCGACCTCTTTGGTCAGAACGTCTTTCCATGGAGGAGGAACCTTTCTAATGTCGAAGGGCCTTACATCCATCTCAATTCTACATAGATCGTTATTACCATTTATTTGTACGTGTTCAGTGAAGGTCTGGCCAAACCGGATCTGGCCTCAAAGGCTGTACTGAGGGTGATTGCACAATCGGGGAGGAAGAGCGGGTAGAAGGCCCGATCGCCTAATTCTAGACCAAATAGAAACCAACACTTATAACGCTCGGTAGCTTGTCAAGAACCAAACGCAGGATGGCCAAATTCAGAAAAGTGACTCTGGTTGGGCTGTCCATTGCTACATTGGGGCTATTTGCGGTGCTGGTATTGTCTTTTCCTGTTACGAGTGCGGAAGAGATGATCAACATTTCGCTCGAACTTAATTCTGGAGCTGAATATGGTCCCCCGAGATCAGGAACCGGCTATCATACCCGAATACTTGGTTGGTCGATTCTGAAAGGTGAAGTAATGGCGGAAGGTGGAGACATCCATCTGACTGTCATTGGCTACAACACCAAGGACCTCGAGGATGTACAAGTAGGTCAGCATTGCAGTTTCGCTATCGATCGAGCGGATGATTTGTACACCTTCAGATTCCGCAACTCAGGGATCAGCGCAAGCTTGATCCATTTCACCTTGGAGGAGATCTGGACTAGGCCTTTGGCATTCGCCTCAGGTCAGTTTTTCGTGCTGAGTTTGTTCTCAATCCTCCTGTTGGCTATTGGCATAATCATCCTAACCGTGACTTATCTTCGACATGGTTGGTATTCCACATGACAAGAACATAGGCAACGCGCGATATTTCATCATTGGATTTTGTTGATGCTATCTATAATATTGCCTATTCGACTGATGTTATGCAGGACTAATCTCATCCGGAAAGAGCTCTTGGGTGCCATTGCCACTTGCCTAAGAAGATAACTTGGTCTAAGCACAAAATCGCGAAAGCCATCATGGATCATCCGCTTTATTTCGGCTGAGGATATCCCATCAGGACACGCATCCGACACTAGAACGCCGGTCTCCCAATATTGTTCTTCATCCAGGAGTCCATTGATCTTTAACTCATCCCAAATCGCCATTCCAGGATAGGCGATCAAGACATTAAACTGTGGGAGATCTATTGGAAGCTGCTTGGCGAGCTCGAGCGTATTATGAATCTCCTCTTCTGTTTCGCCTGGGGCGCCCAAGATAAATGATCCGACTATCATATCTATTCCGGCCATTCTAGCTGCATCAACGGCCTTTCTCCCCTGATCAATGGAGGCTCCCTTGCCGTAGTAATCTAGGATCCTCTGAGTTCCACTCTCAATGCCGAAGTATATGACCTTGCATCCGGCTCTAGCCAGCTCCTTGAGCATATCATACGAGCATGTGTCGACCCTTCCTTCACAGAGCCATTCTATATCTAATCTCTCGTCCATTATGCTTCTGCAGAGCTCCATCACCCTCTTCTTGTTCAAAGTGAAATTGTCATCCACGAAAATGAACTGCCGGAATCCTTGGTCCGAAAGGCACCGTAGTTCCTCCAATACGTTTCTGACGGACCTTGCTCTCCAAGTCCTATGGGCGAACTCCTGGCAAACACAGAATCTGCATCGATAGGTACATCCTCGGCTCGAAACAATGCTAGTGAATTTCCTAGTGGCCAGCTTTGCGCCAGCGACCATGGAATGATACTCGGTGTCAAGCAGATTTCGATCCGGGAACGGAATTGAATCAAGATTCTCTATCAAAGGTCTATCCGGGGTCGAGACCACTGCGCCGGATTTCCTAAAATTGATCCCCGGAACGTCTTCGAGCTTACCTTGATTCCTCAAACGCTCCTCAAGATCGAGTATCGTGGCCTCTCCTTCTCCTCGGACTATGATGTCCACAGAAGGGTATTTCCCTAGGATTCGATCGGCATTGAATGTTGCATAGTAGCCGCCGAAGAGAATCACAACGCTTGGATTCTCCTCCTTGACCTGCTCAGCTATAAGTGCTGCTGTGCGTCCGGAACTAGCAAATGTAGAGAAACCGAGGATTTGCGGGTCCTCCTTCTTCACCCACTTCAAGGTCTGGTCGATTGTCATACCCTTTGCGGGCTGATCTAGAACTGAGACCTCTACCCCTCTTTCCCTGAGCATTGTTGCCAGATACAATATTCCAAGTGGGGGCCACGCTGCAATGCCTCTTCTGCTCTCCCACTCAGGAAGATCTTCGTTTGGACTTGGGTTGATGAATGAAAGTTTCACTTTCTGATTCCGTGACTTCCGGCTGATTTGGTCTTGTATAAAACTGTTTTGAACTGAAGCTACGAAGGAACTCGCCCTCAGAACTCCGGTAAGGATCTTGCATGGTAAAGGACCACACGAATGCTAAGGGAAACGCCGGCTCAGAAAGGCTTTACCTCGAATACGTACACTCCAGAGTCAGGAACCTTGCTGATCACGATGGTGTCACTTGGCTTTGCTATTCTGTGCACCGGGAAGTAAATCCTGCCTTTTTCATCTATCCTTGCTCTGAGTCTTACCCCGACCACGATTATCGGAAAGATGCTTGGGAATGAATTCCTGAACTTCTTCGGGATATATATGTAATCATTGTTGACCTCGCTTGGAGAGACTTTTTTTCTGAATACCTCTTCTCTGATCATTCGCGGTCTTCCTAGTTCCTTTTCAATCCATTCGTCTAGATAAATTCATGCTGAGAGCCTGTAGGGTAGACTCCAAGAAGCCGACCTCAGGATTGCGTGATTGGGATCAGGTGTTTTCGCGTATCAGTCTTCCGTAGAACTCGCCGGTTGTTGTAAACTTGCCAACGAGGATGTTCTCCGCAGCCCTCCTGTTAACCAAGCCAGTCGATTCATCATAAGGCAAATTGGCTGTGCTGGTGTCATATTCGATGTAGGAGAAGAAAAAGGTCGTGCAGAATGGCGAGATATATTCGATGTTGTATGGGCGGGCTGACCTAACTATGACGGATAGGAGTTGCTGGTCAAGTGGAGCCCAGAAGCTGATAGAATCCCTCCTGAACACGTCTACGCTTGCGGCCACACTGCTTGTAATGGCATCAGTCTTGTAAAGCCATGCTTCGTCGAGAATTAGGCTCTTGTTATATTCTCTCGCAATTTCTGCAATGGTCTGGATGCGTTGCAAGAACTCCCCATTGGTGGGGTATACATGCATCGCGATGAATTCTAGGTCAGTACTAGAGGCGAAGCTCTTGATATGCTCGATATTTCCCCACGTTCCAATCCCTGCCCCGATCTTCGTCCTGCCCCTATCAAGCCCCTCCAGAACATAGTTGATGTATTCTGTGTACTTCTGAGGGCTCTTCAGCTCCTCCAGGCGAAGAAGGGCGAATTCGGTGTCTGGTTCTGCGCCTAGGTTCAGGTAATCAGGAGCCAGGTCTCTCACAATGGTAGCGACCATGCATTCCTTTTCGTGAACATATCTAGTCCAAGTCAGTCCCACATAGCTTATGTTGATATTTGCGAAAGCTGTCCCCGAAAAGATAACTCCTGCCTCCACATTAACCTTCATCCCTCTTGGCCTGGCTTCCTGCATGACTAGCTTGTAGAACGCAACGTATTCTTGATAGTTTGGAAAGCTTGGCAAGTACGAGGCATAGCTTATGGCTATCGTCACACCTTCTACTCCAAGCTCGTGAAGCCGATCAAGATATACAATGACCCCTTGGATCGCATTTGATCTGAGGAGGTCCGGTCCCCTATTAACGTTCGCGGGTAGCAGCTCTGCTCCAAATACCACCTGATGTTTTCCTTCTACTCCATGCGAATCCGTATATCATTCATACTTGTTCAAGTTTGCCCTCAGAAAAGAGTACATATCACGGTAATCTCCCGGTACTGCTGCCGCTTTCAGGAAACTCAGAATGCGGCACAGGATGAGAACGCCAATTGCAGAGAGAATGACGAACGCAATCGCGACTACGATATGGCCAGCTTTCACGGTCCAGCTTCACCTAGTTCGACTTCTTGCTCGCAGCTGATCTTTGCACAGGATAAACAAATGTGTGGTGACCAAAGGTCTCGAACAACGAAGACGATAGGCTGTTGCTTGTATGATCTACAACGTAATGAACTTCCAGACTATTGCAATCTGTAAGATGGGAACTGCGTGGCGCGCGCCGACGGAGATGCTTGGACTGAGCGGTTTTGATTCAGACTGGAGTCACAGAGTAAATTGCCTGTGATACGGATTCAGGTCAGAGTCGAGTGGCTCATTGTTCCCGACGAGGTGCTGTACATCCAAGGGCAACCTGTTGTAGACCCCTACTTTCCTACCCTTTTTCCAGAACGCGTCTTCAATGACATCATAGAGGGTCTCAAAAACCGGTTTATGCCTTTCAGTGAAACCCAGCAGGGCAACATCGATCATTAAGGCGACCTCATTGCCTAGGGGATCGTTTGTATACGGAGTTACTGCTCCATATCCCTCTTGACATTCAGAACAGCCCGTATTATGGATGAAAGTGTAGGGCTCTGTGGGGCTGTT
The DNA here is from genome assembly GCA_964408285.1 of uncultured Nitrososphaerota archaeon. GTDB lineage: Archaea > Thermoproteota > EX4484-205 > EX4484-205 > JAAOZO01 > CAYOYV01. Next base: position 85,799 of record CAYOYV010000004.1, read on the forward strand.
CCACTTATTGTCCAAGGTCTTGAGTCTCAATCCCTCAAGGTATCTCTTTCCCTGCTGATCTATGAAATTCGATGGTAGATCGTCCTCTGTGGCCTTCACGACTGCATCCATTACAACCCGATAAAGCCCCTCAACAGCTTGGTGGAAGTCCTTTTGGCCATTGGTGAAGGGCCTACCCAATCTGAATGTCCTTCTCATAATACCATGATAGCCATTGAATGTTGGACTAACCCCCATCGAGACCATATCACCTTCCCTTAGCAGATTGTTTGTCGCAGGTCCTATTACTGTATAGTTCCGTTGGCCAGCAGTGACAATAGTGGGGAATCCAGTCCTCCCTGCTCCCAGTTCCTTCATGACAAAATCTCCAACTCCGGCCACCTGAACCTCTGTCATTCCAGGAGTGGATACAGCCAACATGGCCCTGAAAGCAGCATCTGCTATGATGTTCGCCATTCCACATATAGCCAGTTCCACATCGGATTTCTCATACTTTATGAGCTGAAGGAGTCTCTCATCGAAAACTACCCTATCTGTCCCAAATATCCTCTGGAAAAGGACGACATGTTCATACGGTATGAACTGCGGGCTGGAGAGAATCGCAAGGGGTTTAGATTCCGATCTCGTGATATCTTTCAGGATATCTGCGAGTGATTCGAAACGAGCGTGTCTGTAGTCCTCATCTGATATCTGGAATTCCCTCAGAAGGGCAATATCAGCACCCGATTGCTCAACTCCCTCTTCCATGACATGCCCTCCTTCAGAGCCAGCAAGCACAACTGGTGTACCATCGGCTGGAACGAGAATCCCGTAACGCTCTATGATCGGGTCAAATATTCCAGCGAGCCATGCCACATCGGATCTATCGAGTTCGCTGCCACACGCGTAAGCAATTCCGTAGCCCTTCATTCTCATTGCATCTTGCACTGCGGCCCACCTCTTCTTGTACTCATCTCTCTCTATTCGCAATCCAAGATTCACTTTGTCTTTGGTTCCCTCAATTATCTCAGCCGCAATCTGGATCATTTCTTCTCGACTCGGATTACGCTCCATTCCCACTGACCACCTGAATCTGATCAGGTGTCTGGATTCTGCCCTTATATCCATTCTCGGTTCGTGCCTTTCGACCAATTGACGCTGTGCGAAATGACACGCAAGCATGGAGCATCTTTATAGATTCCAGAACAGACTTGTATACCGGAGCGAGTTGAAAGGAACGGTGGACAAGGGACGAAAGCAGAGGGTTGTACTCGCGGTGGGAGCGCACCCCGATGATGTAGAGTTTCTCATGGCCGGAACTCTTTCCCTTCTTCACAAGAGGGGATGGGATGTCTGCATAGCAACGATTTGTACTGGAGACATGGGATCGATGGAGCTGAGAAAAGAGGAAATCTCCAGCAAAAGGTTCCAGGAGGCCAAAAGCTCCGCGAGAATTCTCAGAGCGCCCTATGTCTGTCTCGGAGAGTCCGATCTGCACATAGTCTTCGACAACCCCACCCGTTCAAAGGCAATTGAGCTAGTAAGGAAGATAGATCCTGCCATTGTCATCACTCACTCTCCGGAGGACTACATGTTCGACCACCAGTTGACTGCAGATCTGATGTGGGATGCTTGTTTCAGCGCATCGATTCCAAATTATGCGACCGATCAGGCCAACCCGGCAAAGCCGACTAAGAGGACACCATACCTTTACTACTCCGATGCTGTGGGGGGCTTGGACAGATTCGGCCGAAGGGTTCGGCCGGATTTCTATGTAGATATAGGTTCAACGATGAACATAAAGGAGAAAATGCTAACAAGACATGAGAGCCAAAGGAGGTGGCTGCGCGAGCAACACGGAATCGACCAATACATACTTCAGATGAAGAAATGGTCAAAGGAAAGAGGATCGGAGATTGGCAGGAAGTACGCAGAAGCATTCCGTCAGCACAAAGGCCATCCATTCCCAGAAAGCAATATTTTGGTGTCAATCCTTGGCCGGGGGTACATTGAGGTTGGTTGATCACCTACCAGTGTTTCTTTTGCTCACTCATGTTATTGTTGACTTGCGCAAACAACCTGTGAATCCGAAATCTTCTCGGCCAATATTGTCAAGGAATCGGATTCCAGTCCAAAATGGTCGGATAGATCGCCATAGATCTTGACAAGCGTCATTCCAACTTTCTCCAACATGAGGGTCAGTTCTGGAATCGTGTATTCCCTGAAACTGCTGATGTACGTCTTCGTCGTGTTGGTCTCCTTGTCAAGGACTTCCTCTTCAATATTGAGTCTGCTCGTGATGATGTCGAATGTCCAAATCGAACGTACTTTATGGGATTCATAGTCGTATTCGCTTGTGCCGACATATTTCCTTATGTAAGCGTCTCTGTTGTGTAAATCTAGCAAGAGCTTTCCGTCCTCAGTCAGTGCTTGAGACACCAATTGCAGGACTTGCTCATTTTCCTTGTCCGAGAAGAAGCCGAAACTTGTCCCCCAGCTCACCACGGCATTGAATTGATGACGATAATCTAGTTGTCTCATATCTCCTTGGACGAAGTCGACTCTTACTCCCTGATCTCTGGCCAATTGCCTTGCGATCTCAAGGAGGTCGTCGGAGAAGTCAAGGCCAACGACCCGGTATCCCATTCTCGCAAGTTCGATGGAGATCCTGCCGTAACCGCAACCTAGATCCAATATCCGAGCCCCGGATGGAATCTTCAGTGCATTTACTATGAAGCGTGCAGATCGAACATTGACTTCCTTCGACTTCATCGGTTCCAATAGGAGCCACTCCTTTGTGAAGTATGTCTTCCACCAATCCTGCAAGTTTCTCCTCGCATTGCGCTCTCGCATAAGGCTACCAGGACAACCTGGCAGAATATCTACATTAAAGTTTGCAAGCATCGACTTAGACATACCATTGGTTCTGACCTGCTTTCCGGCAGTTGATCTACCTGCTTCTTGAGCCCAACAATTCCTTGAGATCTATCAATTAGGTTCCGCTCTACAATCCTTAATAGTCTAATCACGTACCGCCTTCATTCAGAGAGATATGGTAGAAGAAGTGGCCTGTGACATTTGCAGCGCCAAGGTTCCAAAACCAAGTGGATATCTTCTCAATTCAAGTGAGGTTATCAACTCGTCGAGATATTGGCAACGGTACTACGAATATCACAAAGACGAATTCCAATTCATGGGAATTTCGTCTTATGAAGGATTCAGACGCAATTCGATCTTATGGAACACGACCTACAACACATTGGCAGGTCAACGGACTCCTTGGCTGGTATGTGATAGCTGTATTGCGATCTTCAACGTTGATCGTCAAAGGGCTAGACGACATGCCGAGCAGTGGTGGGAAAGTGGAGGATCTTTTCAACCCGCAAATTGGTGGGAATTCTGGAAGAAATAACTAGCGCAGGTGATCTCACTTCCGCTCCATTCGTCTCTTACCTAATTCGGCGCAAAGATCCAGATACAACTTGATTGCCTGCGGGGGCGTATTCCAAGGGATGTGGTTCCCAACGCAGAAGACATAGCCGCCAGTCATGCTGGCTGTCTCCACCATTCGCAACACCATATCCTCTATTTCGAGGTGATCATTGCGTAGAAGGATTCTGCAATCTCCCTCTCCAGCCAAGAAGCAGTTGCGATATTTTCTGGCGATGGCACGATAATCGGTGTATGGTTCGCTTATGATGCCTCTCGCACCACAGGCCATGACATCATCGACATAGGCGTCCATGCAACCATCCGACATGAAGATCACTTCCTTCCCTGCAGTCTTGACGATATCCCAGAATTCCCTGTAGCGGGGAAATATGTAGCGACGCATCCATTCTGGAGACAACACTGGCCCATGTGAGCTGACGATATCGTCATGGCAGATCACGAAATTGACCGGTAACCTTGCAAAGACGCGAAATACCCGTCTGTTGATCTCTGCGAATTCATCCATAATGCGAGCGAAGCGCTCGTGAAGGCACGTTCGGAGGAAAAGATTCCACCCAAATGTGAGAAGTGGCCACATGAACATCGTGTTGTAGAAGCTCACGGAAGCTGTGGATCCATCCGGAGCGCTGTCACGCCACTCCGATGGGTAGTTGACGCGATATGCTTTGTAAAGTGCCTCTTCGGTCCTATAGTCATGTGATTCGACGACCGGGATCTCCCTGAAGTCCCCTTGTTTCAGTGGCGAAAAGGCAAACACATCTTCCGGAGACTTGAACTGCTGCCCCCAATTCCAGTGACTCGTGATTGAATCTCCCCACCGAACGTACCGCCGTCCCTTCTCGTCGGCGAAAGAGCTTCCCCTGCCCAAGCCCAACTGCGGTCGAGGAAGTGGATCGTCTTTGCCTGGGATAGGGAGCTCAAGCTGTGGATAGAGCTCGGCCATCTTCTGACGACATAGGCGAGGGTGCTCATAGTAATCAATGCCTGTCAGGTAGGTCTCGGCATCCGGACAGGACCAGTGCTCCCAATGGGGAATGCGCTGGGGCCAACGCCCCATGAAGGCCAGGTATTTGTCGCTATGCTCCACCATAACGAACCAGAACCGGATTCGGAACAAGCACGATCATATATAGGAGTAACTCATGCCAAGAAGCCCCATCTAGCCGTGCATGTCGAGTGCTTCCAATCAGGGGCGGGAGCTCTAATTCTCAAGCGCGGTGTGTTTGCTCCTGAGCGGGCGCGATCTGATAGTAAGTCACTGCTCCTTTTGCCAATGTCTCGATAAGGTGATTCTGAGCAGTTCCTCCCGCAAGTCATAGACCATCTGTCTGATCAGACTTTGTTGGTCTCTGATCCACTTGTCCTCTGGGCTTGTCACGACGAGTTCGATCTGATAGAACTCCTTGGCGGGAATATAGCGAATCTTTACTTTGTAGCGAACTATTCTCTCGGAATATCCAACGAATCCCCTGTAATCAAGAAGCAGGGATTCTCCATCAGCCTGTCTCTCGCGCGAACTGATGTTCACGCCGTAATGAGTGCCCGAGTAGTGACGATCCAAGCCTGAAACGAAAGCTGAAAACCGGACAAGCTGCTCCTTTCTGAGCCTTATCGGTATCAACACTCTCCTTGAACCATCTTTCTCCACGTTGATTTCTCCGATATCTTTGCTCAGCATGATCTTGCTGGGGACTACTTTTAGTATAGCCTCCTTGGCAGGGAATACGGACCCGAGGCTTGTTACAATCAGTGAAACAACGAGGACAAGGAAGAGAGAAGTCAAGCTGTGCAGCTCCGACGCTATCTCGGGAGAGCTTACTCCTATCCAATACCCCCAAGCATACCCCATGATGTAACCGGTACAAGCTCCAATAATCCCCAGCATTAGCCCCTCGGCAACGAACGAATACGTGATGAATGCTGGCGAGGCCCCCAAACTTGACATTATGACCGATTCTTGTCTTCGTTCGTAGGTGGAGTTCAGAACAACGCTCAGGGTAATCAGCGTTCCGATCGACATCAATATGATTTGAGCATACCAAGTGCCGAATATCATTGATTTCGGGAAATCCATCTGCAACGTCGTTGACCTAGACCCGCTTTCTATCATCGCTGAATAGGACGACATGTAACTCAATGTCATGGGTATCGGACCCATCTGCTTCGTAGCGCTGAGCCAAACCTTGTGGGAGGAGATCAGCGACTTGAGATAGTCTTCTACTACTGGCAACTGGTCCTGTTTACCATGCTCGCCGACTAGGAGAATGACCCTATTGCGAAGACAGGGGTACTTGGAGACATCTACCTCGCCTATCGCCAATACCGGAGTCGGAATATGAAATCGTTGATTGCCGCTGAAGTCCTTCTGTGCAATAAGAGTTGATATTGGCTTAGGAGGTGAAGTCAGGGAATCCCAGTCGGGGTCACCAATGAAAAGCTCCATCTTTTCAAGGTATTCCTCAAATCCATTTCCGTTGGGCAATCTCAGAGTTGACGGTGCAAATGACCCAGCGGTCACTAGTCTTGCCCCTTCAATCATAAGCGAAGATGGCATTGGTTGGTCGGGGCGAATCAGTTCCTCGTTGATGAATACAATTCCAGCCTTGTTTTCCATTGAAGGAGATTTTTGAAGCTTAAGTCCGCAATAGCGACATAGCAAGGTCAGGTTGGCGAATATCACTGAGCCGCTGAGACCTGGCGAGATGTGAACTGAAAGATAAACTGGGGTATATTCTCTCAATCCCAATTTTCTTGCGTTGAACATTGCTTCGTCATAGCTCATCGGGATGAAGCCACTACTCTCCTCGAATATGTCCCCCGTTGGTGTTCTCACTACGAAGTTGGATGACCACACATTTGAGAAGCAGACAAGTGTTTGACTGGCTGGCTCTGAGATAGTGGTCTGAGAAACTATTGGGAAAACCATCTTGAGCGTCAAGCTCGGCACGATTGCCATAGCTATTACGATGACGGTAGCTATTGTCAATGCTCCGCGGAGCTTTCTACTTTTGATCAACCTCACGGCATTCGAGAATGAAAGGCTGTATATTGACGCGGTTCCGGAGTACCTGAGAATCGCGATTGCAGCAAGCAGAAGGAAAACGAGGCTCGTGCCGGACGAGAGGGCAAATATTGATGTATAAGGGCGAAGACTTGGGTCCGATAATGCCTCTGTCGACATGATTGGCAAGGAGAAACGCAGAAGCCTCAATCCTGAGTGGATCTCAAACATCAAGGCTGCGATTACCACGAACAAGAATATCGTCATCTTCCTGCTGCCGTTGAACAGGAAGTGAGAGATTATCGCTCCCATGACAAAAACAATGACTGATATGACAGGAGCAACCAATATCCCAGAAGAGAAAATCAGTTCCCTTATTTCGTGATGACCCTGTGAAATGAGTTTCAACGCTCTCTCTAAGGGGAAGACATCAGATGATCTCTGGAGTCGCTCGCCATTGATCCCGAGATCCAAGAGATCTGCGTTTGCCTGCTCGAACCTGCTCGCTGTCTCAGGCAGGAATATGCGCGTCTTATTGAGGAGCGTCATGTCATCGTTCATCGTCGTAGCTGCCCAGATTGAAATCTGTTCACCCAATTCAGGGCCGATTCCTATCGTATAGCCCCTTGACAGATTCAGTCGTAATGAGAATGGAATGGAGATGGTCCTGTTGAGCAACAAGTCAGGAATCCTCCTGAGATACGATCCTGACAGGAGAAGGTCCGTGATGTTACTGCGAACTATCAGGAGGCGCGGATTTGACCCAGAGCCAATGACTATATGAGCGTTCTCTGACTGATCGAGCCATATCCCTGAGCCAAACTTCTCAAGGGGTGATAGATCGAGTTCACATTTCCTTGCTTGACTTGCTCGAAGTGTGAGATTGATGCCGATGATCCTCTGCTCCGGGGAATCCTTCTGCAGGAAACAAATCAGGGATGAGGAGAACTCCAGCTGACTTTGCAGTGTTCTTGCGATTGCGGATTGGGAGGGTGAGAACGAAACCAGTTGCCTGGTAATGTATCGGTAGAGATCACCATCGAGTTGAACGTCCCATCTCATGGGCGTACTCAACCGACTGCCGCCCATGGATCCGACAATTGAGGTCAGGGAACCCAAATGCAAGCATGAATCCGCGTACAATCCAACCAAGACAAAATACTCTCTATACGATTCAGTGTATGGGACAGCAAACATCTGGGTGATTGTTGAGTTGGAGGAATGATCGACGCTCCACGGAAAAGCGAGTCTCTTAGACACAGATCCTTTCGTTGGGTAGGTCGCCGCCATGTTAGTTTCAAAAGTGAAATTTATCGGGGAAACAGATGTCCACTGGTCAAGAACTGTTCTCACATTGAGGACTATGACATGCTCCAGGTCTGAAGCAGTCTGTCCATAGGTGCTAGACGTAACCGTGACTAGCAGTAACATAATAATTATGAAGAAGCACAAGGTAAAGTGGCGCATGGCGTGCAACATCAGAATGTGAGGGCTACATTCTTTTATGTCTTGCCTTCTTTAGAGGGAACTCGTCTGCCCGGACGTGATAGGCTTCCCCATCTTACCTTTCAACAGCCGCAGTGCAAGATACGTCATGGAGCTCGTCTTCTTTTGTTGAGTTTCCGTGCGCGTGTGGTAGAGGCCATTGTTGTTCACTAGACACCGGAATAGAAAGATTATATCCATCCGATCCAATTGCAGAACAATCCGTCAAGTGTGAAATGCCCGTGTCGAGTTCAGCCGGGGAATTGGGAATAAGGTGTGAGAGAATCTGGAAGAGTTTCGGAGAAGTAGTCGCATTGGATGGGATCGACCTTAGAATGCCGAATGGTCTTGTGCATTCGCTGCTGGGCCCAAATGGCTCTGGAAAGAGTACCTTGATGAAGGTTGCCATCGGTCTCTTGAAACCTGACTCCGGAAGGGCGCTCGTAAATGGAATAGATCCAAGAATAGATCCAATATCAGTGAGGAAAATCGTAGGATACATGCCAGAGGAGGTGGTGGCATATGACAGTCTCAATCCAGCGGAATATCTCAGCTTCATAGCCAGCTTGTACGAGATGCCAAGGGAATCTCTGGAAGTTAGGTCGAGAGCTCTGTCCAAACTTCTTGCTTTGGAGGAATACATGTCAAAACCCATAGGGGAACTCAGTCATGGAAACAGGAGGAAAGTGTTGTTAGCGGGCAGCCTCATTCATGACCCGTCGGTTCTGATCTTGGATGAACCCTTCTCAGGGTTAGACCCCGAATCTGCGAAGATATTGAAGGAGGCATTATTAGATTACGCCTCTCGGGGCAAGACGGTGATCATATCAACACACGTTCTGGAAATCGCAGAGGCCGTCTCGAAGCAGGTCGTTATAATGCAAAGAGGCAGGATTGTTGCGGAAGGTCCAGTTGACTCACTGAGGTCGATGACAGGCGCAAAGGATCTTGAGGAAGTCTTCATTCAGGTGACCGGAGTGAGCGGAGAGATCCAAGACCTACTTAGGGCTCTGAAGGAGTTGTAAGAGCACGCGATCCTAGCTGTTGAAAACCGAGAAGGGTTACTCATGGAGCATCGGCCTCGAGATTGGTGGAGGGACGAATTGGGCGATCTTATCATCGAAGAACGCGGATTTGACCCGCTCGAGGGTCGTAGCATGCCAGGATTGCACTCGTCAACGGAGATTGCGCAATGACTCATGACCTCAGCATTTGTAGGCACTTCATTCCAGAGTTGGAGCATATGCTGAAAGAAGCAGGAATGTGTGCAAGGGTTCTTTATGGCGCTCTCGACGATTCTAGGTACAATCTTAATGTCATTAGACGGCGATGTTTGTGGAAAAGGCATGAATTCTATGGACATTCCCAGACGTCAAACGCGGCTGAAGCAGAACATCCTGAGGATTATCAACTGATTATTCTCCTTCCGCAATGCCAACAGAACTTATAGTACAATTCATTTTGTTCTAGGCAATAAGGGCATAGGTGCTTGGCAATCTCCCTAGGTGCGTTCCCTGAACTGGCTTTCTCTCCCTTCTTGGAATCAATACTGCCTGCTCCTCTCCCTCCCATGCGATGATCCGGGAGCTTTTGTTGGGCCCCAACGAGAAGACTCTCGTCCTTTAGCTCCGCCAGACTTCGCTTTCTCATCTCAGGGATAAGTCCGTCCCCGGCAGATCCGTCCCCCATTCGATTGCATTGCGCAACGGTCGTATAGAAGCAGTTGAATGTATTGTTTTGGTAATACAAGTTACCGTCTTCGATATTCGAGAGCTCTTCGATTCTGCCGTTACGCCAGTCCAACATAGCTAACCAAATCGTTGAATAGCAGGGATTCTGACAAGAAATCGTCAACATGATATTTCCATGACAGAACTGAGAACTATGGTGCATGTACGTTCCAAAGTGGAAAGGGCGTTTAGAAAGAAGAGGTAGCAAGGCCTCTCTTCGATCACCTAAGAGACGGGGGTAAGGAGGGACATTGGTTATTTCAAGGTGGTATGTCTTGTAAGCTGAATCAATTTGGAAATCGCGATCTGCTTTGCCGCGGTACATCCACTGAAGAATCGGATTCGGACTCACATCGCATTTGATCCTGATCTCAAGAACCTAGACTCGATGGATCAACGAGAACATTGAAGAGTCGCTGTCTTTACACCATTGATTTCAAAATCGAGAGCGAGATTTATGATGAATTGACTAGGTAGTTGGAAAAGGAGGACAATCCGTGACACTGGATGATTGCGCGCTTGAACTAAGGATGGTATGGCAGATCACACCGACTTATCCTAGAACTCACTGGACAATTTACTCGATATGGCTCAAATGCCGCCAATCATGAAGTGACTGAAGTAATCGTCCGCCCGCGCCCTCCATTCAGGAGTCGTTCCCCTTCCTCGATCCACAGTCTCACCTCCTCCCTCGTCAGTTGGCTCTTCAGGTAATCTGCCTCATTGAAGTGCTCGAGGATCCATTTGCCTTCTTCGACTATGATTCTGCCGGCGATTCTCCTGTCCATACGGATGGCGCATTAATTCCTTCAGGACGAATGCTTATATCTATTAATGTCGAAATAGAAAATATTGAATATATAGAGTATGAACTGGTGGCCGTCGTACGAGGATATCGAATCAAATAGACAAGCCATTACGGGAGATTTTCTAAGATATTCCGTTGAGTATGGTCAAAGAGGGGCGATCAGACGGCTTCAAGAAGATCTGAGTGGGAAGATGATTACGCCAAGACAAACATGCGGAACTCGGGCTATAGCACAGCAGGCCTAAAACAAATAAACATCGAGAAAGGGGAGATTTGCATTGAAGGTTCTGGTTCTGGGAATAGATGGGGCTCCTCCTAATCTAATCGATGAGTGGATCGAGCATTTACCAACCTTCAGGAGATTTAGGGAGAGAGGCATTTTGGGTAAAGTGATTCCTCCCATTCCAGCGCAGACGCCTGTTGCCTGGGCTACCTTCACGACTGGAAAGAACCCCGGAAACCATGGAATCTTCAGTTTTGCCCTGAGAAGTGCAGGGACTTACAAAAGAAAGATCATTGGGCCGGAGATGCTAGCATCCAAGAGCCTATGGTGCGTTCTGAGAGATAATGCGAAACGAATAGGCTTGGTCAACGTTCCCATGAGCGATGTAGAAGAAGTCAAAGGCTTCATCATACCGGGGTTCCTATCGAGAAGTGAAGGCATCCCTTACCCGAGTAGAGTAAGAGATAAGATCAGGAGAAGATTCAGGGCAGAAAAAATCGCTGGTGACTTGGGCGTAGAAACTCTGGAGCGAGTGCGGAGCGATCCAGCTCTCTTTTTCAGGAGAGTCAATGATATGACGGACGAGATGGCTGATGTCTCGCTTTACTTACTTGAGGAGGAAAGTTGGGATTTCTTCATGATGGTCTTCATGGGAATGGACAGGATCAATCACTTCTTCTGGAAGCATATAGACAAGGCTCATCCGAAATACGAAGCGAATGAGTATAGCCGGCTTGCCAAGGAATTCTACATCAAAATCGACAGGATAACAGATGCAGTCATGAACTCCGTCGATAATACCTTGGTGATTCTCTTATCAGATCATGGATTCTGCAGTGTCGGGAAGGAAGTGATGGTGAACAATTATCTAGAAGAACTGGGATTGCTGGAGAGAAGTGGGAGCGGCATAGATCCACGAAGAAGCAAGGCGGTTTCATATGGATACGGAGACATCTGGCTGAACGTTAGGGGAAGGGAGCCAAATGGCCTGATAGAACCCGGCGACGAATATGAACAGGTCAGGGACATGATAATCAGTCAACTGGGCAGAATAACAATCAAGGGGGAACTTCCATTCAAACATGTTAAGAAGAGAGAGGAAATATATCGCGGCAGCCACCTGAACGAAGCTCCAGATTTGTTGGCGATATTCAACGTAGGCTGGCAAGCTGTGAGAAGACCGGAAATTATGCAGAAAAGGGACTCGAAATCGTATATCAACGAGGACCCGATGTGGAGCGGAGGGCATGATGGAGCTCATGACCCCGCAGATGTTCCGGGAGTCCTAGGTCTCCTAGGGCCTGGAGTGCAGGGGGAAAAAAGCATTATGGCCAATCTCTGTGACATGGCCCCAACAATACTGGATCTCATGGGCATCAGTATTCCAAATGATATGGATGGAATTTCTCTCGCAACGGCCATCACGAGCAGAAGATGAGATATTCAGCCCTTGCTGACTCCGCACTCGGATGCCGAGATCGCGGGCCAAAGCATAAATCATTGTGACCGCCCACGAGGCAGCCAATGACGAACAAAAAGAAGGTTCCAGTATATATCTCCCGAGCTCTCTACGAGAAAATAGAGCAGCAAGTGAGGGAGAAAAAGGGACAATTCAGAGGCGTTGAGGATTATGTATCGCATGCGCTTGGTAGGGTCATCCGGGAAGAGGAAATAGCGAGAAGGATTAGAACCATAGGATACCCGGAGTAGAAATGCGACAGATGGACAAAAACCCACAGGCTGAGCTTCCAGTTCGAGCCCCGGGCCAACCGTATCAATACTTGGACGAACTGGAGTCCAGGAGTATCTATATTATCCGGGAAGCCTACAGTAAGTATAGGAATAGACTCGCTGCTCTTGTCAGTTGGGGGAAAGACTCCACCACAATGCTTTACTTGGCTAGGAAGGCCTTTTTTGGTGATGTTCGAATACCAATCGTTCACATAGATACCTCGTTCAAGTTCAAGGAAATATACGAATTCAGGGGTGAGATCGTCAAAGAGTGGGACCTTAGACTCTTGATAGCACAGAATGAGGTGGAATTGGGAAAGGGAATGAGTCCGGAGAGGGGAAGATTCGAATGCTGCACTGCACTGAAGACGGAGGCCCTTAGGCAAGCAATGGAAGAGTTCAATCTGAAGGCCATTCTTTTGGCAATAAGAAGGGATGAGCACGGAATCAGGGCAAAGGAGCGGTATGTTTCCGGGAGAGACCGAAACTTCAGATGGCATTACGAAAATCAACCACCGGAGTTGTGGGAACAGGTTAATGATCTAAGGGAAACAGCGGGCGAAACACATGTCAGGATCCATCCAATGTTGCACTGGACAGAACTTGACATTTGGAGATACATAAGAAGGGAAAAAATCCCCGTAGTCGGTCTCTATTTTTCCGGAACTAGAAAGGTTGGATATAGATACAGGAGTATTGGTTGCGAGAGGTGCTGCATCCCGGTGGAATCAAACGCGGGTACGGTGAATCAGATAATAGAAGAACTAGAAGCAACAAACGTCCCCGAGAGAGCCGGAAGGGCCCAGGACAAGGAGAGAGCCTTCATGATGCAAAAACTCAGAGCTCTTGGATATATGTAGGTTCAATGATAAGAAGCCATGAAAATAGTCATAGTTGGAGACAAGGATCATGGGAAGTCAACTCTAATCGGGAGACTACTATACGATACGAACTCCATATCTCACGAAAAACTCGAGGACATTCGAAAGACGCGTCGGATGCATTATGGGGGGACTAGCGAATTGCAATTTTCCTTCATCACAGATGCCCTTGAAGAGGAAAGAAAGCAAGGGCTGACAATCGAGACAACTCAAGCGTTCTTCAGCAGCGGCAAAAGGGAATTCTCAATAATAGATGTGCCCGGTCATAAGGAGTTCCTGAGGAATATGGTGACAGGAGCCAGTCAAGCCAATGCCGCAATACTCATAGTCGATTCGAAGGAAGGTATGAGGGAGCAAACCAAGAGACATGCATACATCTTAGAGTTTCTAGGCATAGAACAAGCGATCGTTGCAGTGAACAAGATGGATCTAATAGGGTTCAGTGAACGGCGATTCAATCAGATAAAGAACGATTTGGAGGAATACCTGAATCAAATCGGAACAAGGCCAAAATGCTTCATCCCGATTTCAGCCTACAAGGGAGACAATGTTGTGATGCGGTCCCACAATATGCCTTGGTATTCAGGAAAAACGGCTATCGAAGCTCTAGATTCATTTAAGGAAGTTCCCAGAGAATACGATTTTCGGATGCCAATACAAGACGTATACGAAATCGGAGGGGATAAGATATCCGTTGGTACCATATTGTCGGGTTCGCTCTCAAGGGGCGAAAGGGTAGGGATATTCCCACTCGGAGGAGAAGCCAGAATCCGGGGAATTATCACGTTTGAGGGAGATTTGGAAGAAGCTACGAAACCCAGAAGCATAGGCGTCATATTCGATGGAGGCTCACCAGTGGGGAGAGGGAATATCCTCTGTAAAGGGAGAAATCCCTTGACTTTGACCAGGACAGAGGCCTCGGTGATCTGCATGTCCGATGGATTGAGGGTTGCAGGCAAGTACGGATTCCGTTGTACGACTCAAGAGACAGGATGTACACTTGAAAAGATAGTTGAGAGAATAGACACAACAACCCTAGAAAAAATGGCAGGCGATTACAGTCTACGAAAAACCGAAATCGGGAAAGTCATACTTGAGTTTGAGAGACCAATTGCCCTTGAGAGATTCACCGCGCTCCCAGAATTGGGAAGATTCGTTCTTGAGCAACACGGTGAGATAGTGGCAGGAGGCGTAATAACCTAGACCCGCCTGCAGAATTCCTCGATCTTTCCCCGTATTCGCAAATCAGTTACGTACTGCCGATCTGCACACCGAACAGGAAGTGCCAATATGCCTAGATAAATCGACAGTAACGGTTTCTTCAGGGTCGTCCCTCACTATCTGTTGTATAGAGTCCCTGTGGGCCTCTTCCGCTAGTAGTTCTCTGAGATCAACTCATAGAATCCTTGCGGATGCTTACAGGCCGGACATACTTTCGGTGCTTCCTTTCCTTCGTGGACATATCCGCAATTTCTGCACTTCCATTTTACAACCCTATCCTTCTTGAACACCGTGTTATTCTTGACGTTCTCCAAGAGTCTTCGATACCTTTTCTCGTGCTGTTCTTCCACCTCGCCGATCTGTTTGAATGAATCCGCGACCTCTGCGTATCCCTCTTCTCTCGCCACATCCTGAAATCCGGGATATATAGTTCCCCATTCCTTCTTTTCTCCTTCTGCAGCGGCAAGGAGATTCTCAGTGGTTGTCCCTATCTTCCCAGCTGGATAGCTAGCTTCTATTGTGACATCCCCGCCTTCAAGGTATTTGAAGAAAACCTTTGCATGTTCCTTTTCATTGTCTGCGGTCTCCTGAAATATGCCAGAAATCTGTTCGAACCCTTCCTTACCAGCAACGCTTGCAAAGTACGTGTACCTATTCCTTGCTTGACTCTCTCCTGCAAAAGCCTTTAGGAGATTCTTCTCGGTTTCACTACCCTTAATTTTCTTCATCTTTCAAGCGCCTACAAAATTGATTCGTTCTGAATGGAATATAAGCTTATTGTGAACAGGGAACGCCCACTTCCGATTCGGGAGCTGAATTACTGCAAGAGAGAGCTTGTTCAGCGAGTTCTATGTGCCTCGTAGTTTGCTGGGTATGGGCGATCCTATGTCCTTGTAGGCCATTTCTTCAAGTCTTGTTGCTCTCAAGCCCCATACGCCAGGGCACAAACACTCCTCTTTTCCCTGCATTGATCTGATGAAATTCACGTCCAAGTTGGGACTTGGCTGAGAGAGGTTTCCCCTATCGATTCTTGAGATGTCGCCTTCTTGGTTCTGGACATACAGATTACCTTCCAAAATGGACAGACCTCCCTTCGAGCACCAGACCCTAACTTCTTCATATATGGCTGTGGTCATCGTGGGTGCTGCGCCGGATATTGATATATTAGCTATCGCACCGTTGGAGAGCTCTATTGCAAGGCAGCTATATATATCGACTGCCTCTCCGCGCCTATCCATCAAGGCCTTCACTCTAACTGGCTCAGAGTTGGTTATCCACAGGATGGAGTCAATGAGATGAGTTCCGGATGCTTTGATCTGCCCGCCTCCGGACAGTTGGGGGTCAAGATACCATTTGCCAGCTGCAAAGAGATTTTGCACAAGCCATGCAACTATGAAATGGGGTTGCCCCAAAGAGCCCTGCAGCAGTAATTGCCGTGCGTGGAAATATTCCGGCTGGCAATGTC
This sequence comes from uncultured Nitrososphaerota archaeon, assembly GCA_964408285.1. GTDB lineage: Archaea > Thermoproteota > EX4484-205 > EX4484-205 > JAAOZO01 > CAYOYV01. The sequence continues at coordinate 101,776 of CAYOYV010000004.1, forward strand.
TCTGATAACCGACAGCCAGTATCCGATTTCTTGACTTGGCCTCCAAGACCATCTGCTCTGCTTCTACGGAGTTCACTGCCATGGGTTTCTCTACTAGGACATGCAGGTTCTTTGACAGTGCTTTCATGACGTTGTCGAAGTGCAGTGCATTCGGCGTGCATATTATGATGGCATCCATACCGACTTTCTCCAGCATGGAATCGTAATTGGTGAACACAGCATCAGAGCCATTGGGCTTTGGACAAAGACTCCGGAAACGGTTCGCGTAGTTCCTGAGGTTCTCGGCCCTCTCCGGTATCGTGTCACAGAAACCCACTACCTGTATCTCTCCTTCGGGTAGGGTGGAAAGCCTAGATACATGAGTGCCACTTGCTCCTCCACAACCCAAGATGGATACTTTGATCATACGCTCGCAGCCGTTAAGACGGTCTTTGGAGTCTTTAAAGGATTCTCAATCTCCATCTCGGATCCCTATGCGTTCTGCAATTCTGAGTTGAAAAGACGGGTGATGGGCATCTCATTTTGATTCTGCCAATCGGCGGTGTTCTCCTAAGCTTTCGAGGCAATTTGTCGGAGACGCGCTTGAAGGCGTGCACCAACGATTATAAGCGGCCTGACCCTTCAATGCCAACTATGAGTTACGGTGGGAGAAGGAGATTCAATAGGAGAGGCTACCGAAGAAGGGAAGGCTTCGAAAGGGAGATGCACAAGGTCACTTGCTCCGACTGCGGCAAGGAGACCGAGGTCCCTTTTAGGCCAGACGGTTCGAAGCCTGTCTATTGCAGCGATTGTTTTGCGAAGAGAAGAGGAAGATTCAGTGGCAGAGAGAGACCAGCTAGACGGGAGGACACCGGCTCAAAAGTCATAGACTTGATTGAAGAGATACGGGCCGATGTCAAGGCGATCAAGGAAAAGATAGGCGCTTGATGCGACGCGCGCGACAACGATTCATTTTCTTCATTCGAGAGGCTGGACTCAAGGCGCTTATGTCGAAAAGCTTATGTCTGCCTCTAGCCGCCAAATTGCCGGTGATCGATACGAACCTAATTGTCGCAGAGGACTACAACGAGATGAGCAAGAAAGCAGCTTCAATCGTGGCAGGGGAAATGAGGAAAAAGAAGAATTTCGTGCTAGGCCTTGCCACAGGCAGCACGCCGCTTGGGCTCTACAAGGAGTTAATCAGGATGCATACTGAAGAAGGACTCGACTTCTCAAGTGTGAGGACGTTCAACCTCGACGAATATCTGGGTCTCCCACCAAATCATGAGCAAAGCTACAATTACTTCATGTTCAAGAATCTTTTCGACCATGTAAATGTGAATAAGAAGAACGTGCACATTCCAGATGGAAAGGCAAAGGATCCGGAAGCATTCTGCAGGGAATACGAGAAGATGATAAAGGAAGCGGGAGGAATAGACCTTCAGATATTAGGCATTGGGGCGAACGGCCACATAGCTTTCAATGAACCGGGATCTCCAGCTGATTCTAGGACAAGAATAGTGAGCCTCACGGTTCAGACTATAAAGGACAACGCGAGATTCTTCACCAACGAAGCGGAGGTTCCCCGTAAAGCCATATCGATGGGCATAGCCACCATAATGGAAGCAAGGAAGATCATTCTGTTGGCAAGCGGCAAGAACAAGGCAGATGCAATAGCGGGGACGGTCGAAGGCAAGCCAACCGTTCACGTACCGGCTTCTCTTCTCCAGAAACACCCGGATGCAACAGTAGTGGTGGATAAGGAAGCAGCTTCAAAGCTCGCCAGAAAATAGTCCACTCGATTCTATAGGGCGTCTGCTTCGACTATTCCAGTAGAGTTCTTCGCATCCAGTGTGATTCTGGGATGAAGGCCAACTAGTGAATTCAGGATCTGAATTCGAGCGAAAGAAAAGCAAGAAGTGAGAAAGATTCATCTCTCTCGATGAATCGCTTGAATCGAATTAACACAAAATGATGGCCTGCATCATTCGGCCGTATTCTTCTAAGGACGCTGAAAATTATGCGGATACCCTTTTGCGGACCTGGCCGTGCGAAAGCATTCAGGAAGCCAGAAAAAACGTTGCCATGGCTGAGAGGAAGTGTACCAAAGCAAAGCATGGAGAGGAGCTCTGGGTAGCGGAGATCGAGGGACGGGCCGTGGGCTTCATATTGCTTCAATTCACCGGACTCTGGGGCAGCAAGGGAGAGGCCTTTGACCAAAAAGCAGTGGGCATCGACTGGTTCGACATAAACCCGGATTTCCAGCGTAAAGGTGTAGGAAAGCAATTGCTACTCAAAGCCGAGGAGAGAGGAAGATCGCTTGGACTTAGTATCCTGTTCATGCACACAAACGTACAGAATCTGGCCATGGTGAACTTTGCCTCAAGAAACGGATTCAGATTCGAGAGGTACATCAAGGAATTCTGGGGGAAAGGAACGGGTGACGCATTTCTCCTGACCAAGAAGATCTGAACTCATTCTATCAATCGTTCGACAAACAGGCCGGCTTCTGGACTAACGCTTCCTTCTCAACCACCTGCGACTCATGGTAGGACCACCATTCTTGAGTAGTCCACGCCACCAGAGGTACGCAGCGTTATTGTCACAGTCAAGCCTGAGGTCAGAAGCGCGTTTCCGTCAGTTGACCTTAGGGGAAATTGGACCCTCAGACTGATGCCCTGTCCCGTTGGTGCCGCGAGAGGCAGAGCCGGAGTTACAGTGGCCCCGCTCCATGCATAATAGGGCTTGCCATTGATCATCACCTGGGTCACCGTTGTATCCGAAGAGCCCTTGTTCGTGAAATTCGCGATGACGGTGAAGGTGGTGCCTGCGATGGAAGGAACTGCCTGGGTCAATTCAAGCCTTTCGGACCTAGTATAAGTGGCCACCAGGCCGCCCATCCAGATCGCAACCGCGATGGCAAGTGGTATTCCAACTGCAACAATGACTACAGTTGTAACTACCGGGCTCAATCCTTTGTTGTCCATCGCTTCTGCAGAGCTGTCTGCTCTTTTTTGTTATATAAGCCGGCGTGTGAATTCGGCTAGACTAACAGCACGCGTTTCTATGCCTCCTCCCAGCAATATGTAGAGCGGCCGTGCAATCTGCCATTTTCCCGTAGCCAAAAAGCCCCTCATCTATAAATTCCGCCGCGTGCCGATTTGGTGATTTGCGCCCCCGACAAATTTTGATATGCCCAGCATACAAGTCCAACGGTGAGAGGAGCGATTGCAGTGACAAAGATCACCTATCTGGGAGCCGGCAGTGCCTTCGCACCTGTCCTGAGCAAGGACATTTTCCAGATACCCGGCCTAGAGGAAGGCGAGTTATGTCTTGTGGATGTGGATCCTGAGCGACTTGGTCTGTCCTGTGAAACGACCAAGATCGTAAATGAGAAGTTGGGCAAAAAATGGGCCATCAGATCATCGACCGATCGCAGGGATCTATTACAGGATTCTGATTTTGTAATAAACACGATCGAGGTCAGCGGAATGCAGACAGTCAGGTACGACTACGAGATTCCCCTGAAATATGGCGTCGACCAATGCATAGGAGACACCATAGGTCCAGGCGGAATCATGAAGGCTTTGAGGACAATTCCCCCTTGGCTCGGCATTCTAAGGGATGCAGAGGACCTGTGCCCATCTGCCTACGTCCTGAACTATACAAACCCAATGTCGATGATGATGCTCGCCACGTTCAGGTCCTCCAAGATGAAGGCAATCGGTCTGTGCCATTCTGTTCAGGGTACATCCATGGCCTTGGCGGAATTCCTAGGAGTTCCTTACAACGAACTGGAATGGCAATGTGCGGGAATAAACCACATGGCGTGGTTCACGAAACTCGCCCATCAAGGAAGGGACATGTATCCGACTCTAAAGAAGAGGGCAAGAGATGACAAGGAACTATACGAAAGAGATCCGGTGAAATTCGAGATTCTTTTTCACCTAGGCTACTATGTCACTGAATCCAGCGGCCATATGTCTGAATATGTCCCGTACTTCAGAAAGAGATCTGACCTAATCGATAAGTATTGCAGGGAGGGGTATCGCGGTGGCAGGGGTTTCTATGCGAGGAATTGGCCCGATTGGAGAAAGAGTCTAGACGAAAGGAGAAAAAGGATCATCCGCGGAGACGAAGAACCAGATCTTAAAAGGAGCGTTGAGTATGCTTCTGAGATCATCGATGGGATTGTCTTCGACCGTCGAAAGGTGATCCACGGCAATGTCCAGAACACTGGGCTAATAACCAACCTGCCTCGGAACGAGGTCGTGGAGGTTGCATGCTTAATCGACCGCAATGGCATCAGCCCAATTCATTTCGGAGAACTGCCGCCGCAACTTGCCGCGCTGAACAGGTCGAACATGGCGGTCTACGACATGATCGTAAGGGCAATCATGAACAACAGCTATGAGATGGCAGAGCAGGCCTTGATGCTCGACCCCTTGACTTCTGCAGTCTGTTCGCTTGAAGAGATAAGGGCCATGTTCGCTGAGCTCTACAGGGCTGAGAAGGAGTACATCCCGGAACTGGAATAGGGTCATCAGCCTGATGGATTTCGGATCGGGTATGTAGATGGCTGGTCTAGCGCCGCGCCAAAAGATCTAGCTGGGATGTGATCTATCCCACAGAGCGTACAATTGTCTTCATTTCCGCGAACATTTCCCTTCTCGCTCTGCAGATTGGACAGACATACGGGGGTTCCTCCCGGAAGCATACGTAGCCACATTGCTTACAATACCAGATTCTCATATTTGTGGCCGATATTCCCATTTCGGCACTTGTGGAATTTGCTTCATGTGCTTTCTCAACTTGAGATCGATGTACTTCGCTGCTGAGTGAAATCATCTTCTCCTTGGGCCTACGTTCTGGAATCGGCCCTGTGGGTTTTCTACCCTCGAACACATCCTTCCTTACGTAAAGTGCGCAATAGCAATGTCCATACTCTTCGGCATCGGGGTCCCGGTAATCACAAGGGCATATTATGTCCCTATCAAACTCGAATTTCCCGATGGCAAGCCTACACGGACATGACGGATAGCCGTAGCGCTCCTCATTCTGCTTAAGTCCCTCAAGGAGGTCATTGAGGAAGTCAGGGTCAGGGTTCAGATAGTAGCCATGGGCTTTCGCGTCAATCTCAGCCCTTTGCCGGACGTACTCTATGGTTGTCATATCTTAAGGGCCTCCCTTATGTCCTCCCTGCGAAAACCAGTAATAAGTACATTGTCATCTATGATGATAGTTGGATAGTTCAGACTTCCGCCTCTTTTCCTTATGTCCCGTGCTATTTCTTCGTGGTCTTTCTCGTCACAAAGGTCAACATCGACATATTCATACTCAACGCCTTCCGCCTTTAGGAATTTCTTAGTGAGCTTGCACCATGCACATGTGCTTAGCGCATATATGCGAACTTTGTGTTGATTGTTCTTGCCGGGGACTTTCACAATCTTCATTTGCCGCCCACGCCTCAAGTTCCGGGGTATTAGGCCTTATGCTACGGGCGTTCTGGTTTTCCTGTGTCTCAGACCTCGCTGCATTCCTGCCTAGATTCAAGGAATTCCTTCGCCCTGCGATGAACCTCATCGTACAAACTGCTGCCATGAGAGTCTATTGCTACGACCATTGGGCCCATTTTCTCAATCGCCAGCAGCCAGATGGCCTCGGGAGTCCCAAGTTCAATCCATTTCACTCCCTCGACTCTCTTTATCGCTTTAGCCATCAGAGCGCCGGCTCCACCGGTGATTGCACAGTAGACCGCCCCGAATTCGCCCATGGCCCTTGAAGTAAGAGCACCCATTCCGCCCTTTCCAATCACCATCCTGACTCCGAACCGGCTTATGATCTCTGGCTGAAACCGCTCCATCCTTGCGCTCGTAGTTGGTCCAGCAGCCAAGATTTCCCATTGCTCCCCGACTCTCCTCACCAACAATCCACAATGGTATATGGCAGAACCCCACAGCTCAAATGGTGGCGGTTTCCCAGCGATGGCGAGCTCGTGTAATCTACTGTGTGCTCTGTCACGCGCAACAACTATCTTTCCGTCGAGATGAATGATGTCCCCGATCCTGAGATCCCTGACATCCCGTTCCGAGAGCGGGGTGGTCAAAACTTGGAATCTCAATTGGTGTTCACCTCACCCCTTCGTTTCTTGGCCGATCTCCGATATCTCGGATTCATCAATGAACATCGATGCCCTTCTCAGAGCCCAACAAGCCATTGATGCTGCGACTGGAAATGAAGCAGTGTGTCTATGTGCGTGTTCCACGTTCACCCATAGAGATGTCCATCTGCCTCCCAGCCCCATAGGCCCAATCCCGGTGGAGTTGATCGCCAGGAGCAAGCGTTTCTCAAGCGTCGCCGCTTCGGCATTAGTGTTTTTTGAACCCACCTCCCTGAGTAGGGCTTTCTTCGAAAGAAACAGCGCCGCATCTGAACTCCCTCCTATCCCCACTCCGATTATTGTGGGGGGACATGGCTTGCCACCAGCCTCGACGATCCTGTTCAGGACGAATCTCTCCACTCCTTCAATCCCATCGGTCGGATTCAACATTGCCGTAGAGGTCATGTTATCGGAACCAGCGCCCTTAAGCAGCACCGTTAGCTCGATCTGACCAAAGGCGGAGGCCGGCTCCCAAACTATGAAGGGTGAATATCTACCCAGATTATTGCCACTGTTCTCTCCAGTAAAGACATCGACCATATTTGGCCTGAGAGGGATTTCATCTGTTGCTCTCGCAGTAGCACCTGTCAACACCTTCTCAATTATGTTCAACGGTCCTTCGCTCTTGACATAGAAGGTGATAGAGCCGGTATCCTGGCAAAGAGGCAGGCCCTCTGTCTTTGATATCTCCACGTTCCTCAGCATAGACTGAAGTATCAGTCGTCCGATCTCGCTTTCCTCCTTATCGTGGGCATTCTTCAGCGCGCTCTCGATATCTGTCGGGAGAAAAGTGGCAGCTCTCCTTATTAACTCGACAACTCTGTCCTCAAGTGAGTTGCTCAAGACTCCTCACTCCCACCTGGATCCTAAGTATCCAATCTTAAAGCTAATCCAATGCCAGATATATGTGGCACGTAGCTAGACCTGATATGCTAATCTGCTTGCGTCTGTTGTTCGATTTCTACAAAAAGGTAAATCCTTGAGTCCTGAAGAAAGTCCTTCCTTGAGATAGGGATGGAATATAAATCAGGACTAGGGCAATGATGGAGTAGCCATTGGTCAGTGATGAGGATATTGGGAGGAAGTCCATCGAAATACACTCTCGCTACAGAGGCAAGATTGACCTTTGCACAAAGGTGCCCATCTCCGGGCTATCGGACTTCAACTACCTCTATACACCTGGTGTAGCGGAGCCAAGTAGGAGGATAGCTGCCAATCTTGAACTAGCATATGATTTCACAAACAAGGGCAATATGGTAGCGATACTTACGGATGGCTCAAGGGTTCTTGGTCTTGGCAACATAGGGCCTGAGGCGGCGCTTCCAGTCATGGAAGGCAAAGCTCTGCTATTCAAATATCTGGGAGGCGTGGATGCCCTTCCTTTATGCGTTAAGGCACAAACGAGTGCGGATCTTGTCGACATAGCGAAGAAGATCGCTCCTTCATTCGGAGGCATCAATCTCGAGGACATAGAATCCCCGAAATGCTTTGTGGCATATGATTCGCTCTGCAACTCCCTGGGGGTACCTGTATTTCATGACGATCAACAGGGCACGGCTACTGTCGTCTTGGCTGGGCTTGTCAATTCCCTCAAGATTGTGGGAAAGAAACTCTCAGAGGCGCGAATAGCCATCATAGGTGCAGGAGCGGCAGGAATAGCGACCGCGAACTTACTCCTAAAGGCTGGTGCGTTAGGATCGAACATAGTGCTCTGCGACAGCAGGGGGGTACTCTACGACGGCAGAGGCGACATGGACGAGCACAAGAGCATGATCGCAAAAATCACGAACAAAGAACGATTGGAAGGCCCAGTCGAATCCGCACTTGAAGGCGCCGACGTCATGATAGGCCTGTCTAAGCCTGGGCCCTGGATCAAAAATCAATGGATTAAGGAGATGGCAAACGATCCAATTGTTTTTTCCCTGGCGAATCCAACACCGGAGATCTGGCCCAAGGATGCGTTGGAAGGTGGAGCCAAAGTAGTGGCCACTGGCAGAAGTGACTTCCCGAATCAGATCAATAACTGTCTGGCCTTTCCATCGATATTCAGAGGCGCATTGGATATAAGGGCGACGCAAATAAACGACAAGATGCTGATAGAGGCAGCGGATACGCTTGCTCACTGTGCGGAACCGAATCTGAACCCAAACATGATCGTTCCAACAATGGAAGACACCTCTGTTTTCATCGAAACAGCGTTCGCCGTGGCGAAGGAGGCAATGCGGACTGGAGTTGCGAGATCTAGCTTGTCCGACAATGAGCTAAGGTTTGGCATCGAAAACAGGATCCTCCGAGTGAAACGACTAGTTAAGACGTTAATGGGAAGTGAATTGATCTAGGGAGACATATCATGGCGCAGACGGCGTCCTCTATGGAATTCCAATCGCTATACAAGTAGAAGGATAAAGGCAGCTAATATCGTGATCACTCCGCTCGCAATGAAGGGGTAGGTTATGTTGACTGAGGCCAATATCCCAGCAATGAAGGGAGCCGCTATACTGCCGATGGAACCTATGCCAGTGACTTTATTCGAGTCAGCACCCCTGCTGTCCTCTCTGCAATAGCTCTGAATGAGGGCACTGTGAATCGGAGTCCAATAAGCAGCTGCCAATAGGTCATGGGACACCCATACAACCGTAGCCAAGAATAGATCTGATATGAGCGCCGTCACGGCTATGGATAGGCCTTGATATATCATAAGGAGAATCATTACGGCCTTCGATGGGAGCTTCTTGAGGAGAGCAAGCACCCTATCCGCGAATATCAAAGGTAGGGCGAAGCAAAGTCTATGAACAGTGAGAATGACCGACACCGTTGCATCGTCAACTCCGAACCTCTTGATGAAGAATAAGGGAGTCATGAATCCGTGACTACATCCAAATCCAACTGCCATGACAAGGCCCGAAATGGCGAAGATACTCAATTCCCTAGGCAGATATGGCCCGGCCACTCTTGACTGCTTCTCCGTGACAGCTTCGGGGCGTTCCTCATGGAACGAGAAAGCAAATAGGAAGAATGCCACAGCTACAACGAGGGATGAGGCCCAAAAAGCCAGATTGAATGATGAGGCTGCAAGAATTAGTCCCGCTCCCAGGAGCCCCATCGCTTGAGAGAAATATTCCATCCCGTTGACTATTGAGTAGGCGGCAAGGAATTTCTTCCTTGTAAGCTCGAAGAGAAGGACATTGTGAACGGAGTTTCTGGTCGAAAGGGAGGCCGAGTTTCCTACGGAAAGCACAAGCACCTCCCATAGACCTCTGAAGAAAGGGACGAAGAAATTCACCACGCTGGAGGCCGCCAAGCTGATCGAATAGAATAGTTTCCTTCCCTGAACATCAGACTGCGACCCGATTAGGACAGTCAAGCCAGCTATCGTTGCCGCGGTTATGCTGAATAGAATGCCCATCTCTCTGAAAGTCACCCCTATCCAGTCCAAGTACAGAGGGAACAATACTTCATAGGCTCCTGTTGCATAGCCGAAGAGCAAGGAAACGAGTACCAAGGTACGGACGTTTCTGTTCAATAGCGCTCCCCAAGGACTGCAGACCAATCATAAAAAGCTGAGGTTTGCTTGTAGACATCTTGAGAGTGCCCAAGATCTCATTGTCGCGAATGACGCAGAGTTTCGTATCTGTCCTAGTCGCTGGGTCTAGGATTTGGTCTTCCTTTTTCTCTGCCGTTTCTGAACAGCGACGCTCCTGAATTCTTTCACTGCGTCGGATGCAATCCAGCGGGCGACATCGGAATTCATACGCTGGATTTCCTTCGCAGCATGGATGGCGGCCCGGTTCAGGTTTGGATTTCTTTTCCCTATGTTCCTAAGGGACCAATTGACGGCTTTCCTTACGTAGTTCCTTTCATCCGTAGCGGCTCTCTTCATCGCTGGGAGCAATAGGATGATTTTTTCGTCTTCAGCATCCCTGTCGTGCCACGCAATGCAGGCAATCATTGCGAAGGCGGTTCTCTTCACGAATTCCTCTTCGCGCGTGGACCATTCGAGGATTTTCTTCCAGGCAAGGGGAGTCTTCTCGAAAAGTTCATGCAAACTTGGTCGCAGACATCCCAAGAGTCTATGTCATTAACCCAACTCTCCATTTGGTCCTCTGTCAACCTATCTGGTTCCTCGATCATGGCGACAACAATCCTTGCCTCCGGTATTCTTGTTTTCCACAAATCGAGCGGCAACCTGTGATCCTTCCCGCATTCCTTGGCTATCCTTCGCATGTCCGGAACCGGGACCGCGCGCGCCAATCTTCGTTCAATGCTCATGCCGTACCGCGCCATCCCCTCAAGTTGCCCTAGCCTTTAGTTTCCGTAGGACCTCCTGAACTAAGGCCATGGCCTGACGTGGGTTCTCAAAGCCAAAAATGAGCTCCGAACATCGCACGTTATCGACCTTTTGTGGTCAAGAAGTACCCGCGTTGTCGAGCGCCCTTCCGAGTTCGATGTCTATCTTGGATCATAGGATCCTAGTAACAGCATGTAACGATATCCTGATATATCTCCGGTCGAGATCGCACATTCTGTATTAAGCTTACACGCGTGAAAGGGGCGATGACTACGGAGTATGCAATTGAGACGATCGATCTAGTCAAGAGGTATCCAACAAGCGCCAGAAGGGAGAGGGATGGTCCTGGTGGTCATATCGGCCGACAAGTTACCTCTTTCAGCGGCGTATTCAATGCTCTCAAGGGATCGAAGGGGCCTTTCGTCGAGGCCCTCAGAGGAGTCAGCCTAAAGGTAGATGGGGGACAGATCTTTGGTGTGTTGGGACCAAATGGCGCTGGCAAGACAACCTTGATCAAGATCCTCTGCACTCTAGTGATTCACGATGAAGGCGAAGCCTATGTTAACGGGTTCGATGTCAGGAAGGAACCCGTCGAGGTGCTTAAGAACCTTCAAGCGGTCTTACCGGAGAGCAGGGGGTTCAATTGGAGGCTGACTGGAAGGCAGAATCTGGAATTCTATGCGTCGCTCTATGGACTCAGAGAGAAAGAGGCGAAGGAGAGGATTGATTATCTTCTGGAATTCACTGGCCTGATGGAACGGGCGAATGATGGCTATCAGCGCTATTCTAGTGGGATGCAACGCAAGTTGTTGCTTTGTAGGGCTTTGCTCAGAAGTACGCGCACACTGCTCTTTGATGAGCCAACAGCGGGCTTGGATCCTGCCTCCGCGACTGAATTCCGCAGCCTCCTGCGTGACAAGCTAACCCGTGAGGAGGGAAAAACAATCCTTCTTAGCACCCACAATCTATATGAGGCCCAAGGCATATGCGATCGAATAGCTATCCTCGATAGGGGGAAGATAACAGCGTGTAATGCGCCCGACAACATACGTTACATGATGTTCGACGAGAAGATTTTCGAGATCACTTTCATCAATGCGACCTACAACGATGAGCATGAGAAGATGATCGATGAACTGGAGGAAATCCCTGATGTGCATGGTGCCACTCCAGACGTAGATATGGAGGGGGAGTTCCTTGGGGTTTCCGTACGAGTGAACAAGAACATGGATCTCTCAGATATCTTGGATGTCATCATAAAGAGAGGATTGAAGATAAGGATGATAAACACCAAGGAGCCTAGCTTGGAGGACGCTTTCATGGCCATTACGGGAAAGCATGGAGGGCATGGGGATTGGGGGAAATAGAAAGATGGAGATTCCTATAGAGCTGCAGCAGATCTTGGCCTTCACAAAGAGAGACTTTCACAGTTGGACAACCTATAGGGCTCTGGTGATCACACAAATCATTAATGTCTTCATAGGTGTCCTTTCCTGGGGGGTAGGAGCGGCCTATGTACAGAAACCAGTCGCGGAGATGTATGGCAGCGACTACATATCCTTCCTCCTAGTGGGAATAGCGATCGGGAACCTGATAATGCCACTTGCACAGGGATTTCAAGCTCTGAATCCTTGGACCCTCGAAACAATCTTGATGACGGGCATAAGCACCACGGTGTTTGTTATTGGCAACGTTATGTGGACATACATCTTCTCTATAATCACATTCATCCCTTATCTTATCATCGGCATCAATTTCTTCGATGTTAAGCTGAATGCAAACATACCCTCAGTCATCTTTGCCTTCGCGATCTCAGCTGCGATATTGATTGGTCTGGCCATGATCTCCACGGGTTTGAGGATCGTGACCAAGTCGATGGATCCTATCACCTGGGCCATCAACGTACTCCAGAACCTCCTTTCAGGTATTACCTTTCCCGTGATCTATCTAGACATGATATTCTTTCCCGGTGTCTCAACGATCTCGTGGCTGCTTCCCCAAACGTGGGTCTATCACCTGTGTCGGTTATCCATGCTAACCAATGCTTCGCTCTTAGACCCTAGAATCTTGGTAGAGTTTCTAAAGGGATCCATATTTGCCGTCATAGTCCTACCAATTGGCTACAAGATATTCCAATGGGGATTGACCAAATCCAAACGGGAAGGAACTCTAGGTTGGTATTGATTTTGTTCCCCTTGGATCAAGTAGAGACGCCCATGCTGCTCTATTGATGAAAGTCGAAGGAGGACTCTTATCGCTGATTTCACTCAGATCTGCCGGTGGCCTAGGATAATAGAAAATTGGAGCTTGATCCTAGGACTGCTCTTTGAGAGTTGGAATGGTACCAAGAGGGCTGTGTTTGCCCATCGGAATCAACAAACCCAATTGACTCTACTCCTCCGAGCACAGAACATCAGGGACAACTAGCTTGGCCCTAGGAAAGGCTCCTTGCTCCTACTTCCCGCAACAATCCTTGTACTTCTTCCCACTGCCGCAGCCGCACGGGTCGTTTGGTTTCGTTTTCTTCTTTCCTTTCGCGAATTTTTTCCCCGGCATTTTCTGATTCCAAAATGGATAAAGCTGGGCCTGATTATTAAATTTTCCCGTTCAGCATTAGGCTTTCTGCATCTGATGGCAATTGTGCTAGTATCTTTCTCGAAAGATTGCAGTCTCCGGGAGGACGTAGTTGAACCAACGGACCTCTGCGGGAAGCCCCCCGTTGATCGGCAGCCGTAAGTGACTTGATAGACAAGATTAATTACTTTTCAATTCTGCCATACTGAAGCGGGGATACAATGAAGTCATGCATAAACGGGGCCACCACAATGCCATATAACCTCGAACATGACATCAAATCAGCGAACAAAGTCGGCTTTAAGGGAGTGGAGATCTGGGTCAGCAAGCTTAGGGAATTCCTGAGGGACCACACAGAGGAGGTCCTGAAGCGCCTGCTAAGTGACTCAGCGATATCTGCCCCCTCCCTTTGTGCGTTCAGTGGGTTCATCTATTGCTCCGAAGGGGAGTTTGGCAAAAGGGTCCAAGATCTAAAGAACCTCTTAAAAGTGGGGCAAACTGTCGGCACCGAGTACGTCATAGTATGTGCAGAGGGCTTCGGGGACAGAAGAATTGAGGAGGCAAAGCATGCACATATCTCTAGGATAAGAAGACTGAGCTCGATCACTGGCGACTATGGAATCAAGATAGCGATGGAATGGTTTTGGGAACTGCCGCTAGCAATAGAAATCGTGAGGGAAATAGATGATGAGAGAGTTGGCCTGTTAGTAGATACATTCCATTGGTATAGGGGAGACGGGAATCTCGAGCACCTCAAGCAAGTGCCATCCGACAAGGTCTTTTTCCTCCATGTGAACGATTGTGAGGATCTACCGAGAAATGATTTGACGGACAAGAATAGGCTCTATTGTGGAAAGGGAATTCTGCCTCTGTCTGATTTATTCAGCATATTCAGGGACAAGAATTACGATGGATATCTCTCAGTCGAAGTATTCAGAGAAGAGTATTGGAAGAAGGATCCAGAAGAAATCTCTAGTATGGCCTACAGAACTCTCACAGAAACCGCATCAAGATGTGGATTCTCGCTTTCTTAGGGTAGCTCTCGAGACCTGCCTGTTTGCCAAGCTATGCTAGAACCCTGCCTTTCCCTAGATGCTTCGGAGCATTCAACGCGCCCGGAATACAACAAGAAAATCATTTTCTGCAAGCAAAAAAAGATTCTTTTCCCAAACGGCTTATCATCGTTCATTATACAAGATTCTCCGATTGAATGATGGCGAAGATATCACTTGGTTCGATCTTAGGAGGAGGAGTTGCAGCCCTATTGATGGGATTCTTGACAGATTCAATATTGCTCGATATAGCGCATAGAACTGGGGTGATTGAAGGGGCATCCTCCTTGGCATCCTTGCCAGCGGTAATGGCTATGCTGCTATCGGTGTCATATTTTCTGGGGGCCAGCCTCACAAAGGAGCTGCTCTTTGCCATGGTGGCAAGCCTGATTCTCTTCGCCAGCGGGATCATGGCCGTAAGGGCGCGCCTTCCCCCTGCTCCAGTTGGCATCGCTTCTGGACTGGTTTCTTTTGTCATACTCAGGAAATTGTTCACCAGAAACAAACCAGATCTGCACGACACCGAAAAAACAAGAAACGCGCTCAGCAATAGGACAATAGTCGCATATCAGAGGGTCAATGTTGACGACCTAGAGCGAATCAGTGATGCCCTCTACAGCATCAGGAATACTGCCCTTTTCGTTAAGCCCTCTCTGCTGAAGACAAGGATCTTTGCAGTGCTTTCCATCGATGATGTTGACAGGGGAATTCTGGATCGCTCCCTCGAAACGCTGCCGGTGAACTACGCAATCCTTGAGACCGAGGATCGCGGCGAGCATAGTGCCTATGTAATACTCACATCTGAGGGCATGTTTACGAAGAGCAACCTCGAGAAAGAAGTAGCGAAAGTACTAAGCTCTGCAAATATCCTGACATTGCAGGGAGCGGAAATCGTCCCATCAGACGAAGCGAGTAATCCAATCACTGCTTGGGAGATAGGGAAATGAGCCAGGTAGCCAACCGTGCCGAAGATGAGGAGAAGGAATTCGCTGAAAGCATCTTGAACTCTCTTCTGCATGCTCCCGTGGATCTTTTTGACGCCAAGAAGGATGAAAAACTGAAGGCAACTCTAGACAGGCTTGTCTCGGAGGGAAGGGTCGAACTGGTGTACAGACTGAGAGAGCAGAAGAGGCGCGGCAGGAGGATTTACTTGGTGAGGCTATGATGAGCAGGGCAGAGCGCCTCCTGATTGAAAACTCGATAGTGCCCTCTGAGGGTCAAATATTCGCCGAGGGATCCGAAGTCGTGGAAACCATAAAGTCGAAACTTGAGAACTATGTGCATCTGAACCCGCGGCCTGTCGCGACAGAAAGGGAGGTTGTCTCTCTGTTGGGCCTGAACGCTTCCATTCGTCCTTTCAGGGTACCAGAAGTCGAAGATCCCTATAGCTACGTCGCGAACCTGGTTGAGGTCCTGAAGAGCACAATGCACGTGGACGATTTTTCTGCTTCGATATTGAAGAAGGTCCTCTACACATTGGTCGCCTCACATAAGGAACCTACAATCGAGCTGGTCAGGGAAATGGTGGAGGAGGAGGCGACATACTTGACCGCGACTGAGTATATGAGCGTCAGGAGGCTAGAATCCGTCCTCGCGGACATGACAGTGGGAACCTTCGGATCAGCCATGAAGGAGGAAAGGCTTGAACTCCAAGGTAGAGTCCTCGTAGCGATACCCGACGAGTTTCCCGTCATGTTCCGCTACGTTCCATTGGCAGTAGTACTACTGAGACTCATTCACATGAAGGTGGACACTCCTATCATAATATCAGATGTCGAGGGCTATGTCCCCAGCAGAAGCAACGTTTTGCGCGAAGAGAGGGCCGTCATGTTCGAGCGGATATCTTACTTTGTGCGGTTATTCGACATCCTATCCAGAAGGAGAAGCATGGTCCTGCTTCAGAGCATGAGCTCAACTCTCGTCGCTTCCGAAGTCTTAATGAATTCCCGCAACATAATTCTCCGGAGGCCTAGAACTGATCAAGAGTTAAGGACTTTCGAGGGATTTGGAATACAATGGGAGAGACTGGCCCCCACCGACGCGATAATGCTGAGTCCTGCTTCCAATCTCTTCGCAAAGAGACTCAGAATTCAGCAGGTGAGGCTTGAGGAAATCAAGGTTACACGAGAAATACCTGTACAATACTACTGCGTCCAACCAATTCTCAAGAGGCTTTTCGGAGGGGACTGGGAGAAAGCTGTGGATATATTGAAGTTCGTTCGGGATTCGCAGCCCGTTAACCTCGAAAGCCTGGAGACTTATGCTGAGACGAAGTTTGGAAAAATCAAGACTCTCAGGACCTTGATCTCTGTTGGCATGGTCCAATCATCCAAGACTCTAATGGGGCTCTCATACAGCATCACAAAAAGGGGAGAGAAGGCAATAGGAGAGATTGAAGAAGGAGGCCGGAAGTCGTGATGGAAGGAACGGAAGCTACTCCGTTGCCAGAGGAGGACATTTTGTTCCAAAAGACAGGACTGAGATGGTATGTGGGGTTCCGTCAAATCCCGTCAAACATACCTATCGGAAGTGTAGAGGCTGAGATCAAAACGGTCTCGACTCGGAATGGAATCTATGTCCTCAGAAGGCTTCTGTTGCGCCCGAAGCTTAGACAGAACAAGATAGTCGAGATTCAGGCCGAACTCTATCCACTGTGCAAGTTCAAGGAAATACTGAAAGCAGAAGTGAAACGACTCAGCTACATCAAGGATTGCCAGGATGAGATCGCGGAAGCCAAGAGTGAAATCAATTCCTGCAGCAATGGCTTGAGCAGAATCTCTTGGTTGTTGAGCCAGAAGGAAAGAGAAACAGTGGAGATAAGTGAGGAGATCCAGTTCTGCAAGAACCATTTGGGCATCCTCAGGAAGTTGATAGCGGAGGCAGAGAAAAACAATGGGTGAAGAAACGGAGGAAACGGGACAAACTAAGGCTTGTCAGCTTTCCGATCTGAGCGGGCTTGGAGACAAGAGCATTGAGAGGCTCAATTCCATCGGAATCTACAGCGTCAGACAGCTCGCACTGTACAACAAGACTGAGATACTCGACTATCTTTCCGACTTTGATCCGCCCCGCCTCACCAGGGCCTTACATCAAGCCAGGGCCATCTGCTTTCCACCTAGGACATATACTGGGGAAGAGAAGGAAAAAGGAGTCAGGGGACTTGATAGACTTCCGTCAGGTCTCAGGAACTTGGATGCACTGCTCGGAGGAGGTCTTGCGCAGACCTTCATATACGAACTAGTCGGCGAGTACGGAGTCGGAAAGACCCAAGTTTGTCATCAACTCGCAGTGCAAGCCCACATGAACAGATGGGGTACCTATTACATAGACACTGAGAACACCTTCAGAATAGACAGGATCGCCCAGATGGCTCAAAGGTTCGGCCTGAAGGAATCCATAGAAGGAGGACAACTGAGACATAGCGTTCTTACTTCGACGCCACTGAATGTAGACCAGCTGATCGATGTCATCAGAATTGAACTTACGAATGCCGTGGAGCAAAAGAACGTGAAACTGTGTGTCCTAGATAGCTTGATTGCCCAATTCAGGAGCGAGTTCAAAGGCAGAGAGCATTTAGCAGAAAGGCAACAGACATTGAGCTATGTGCTGGGTTGGCTTCTGAGGGCCGCAATGCTCTATAAGATATTCGTAGTGATCACCAACCACATAATGGCACAACCAATGGGCTATGCTCCAGCAAAGGCTGCTGGAGGTCATGTCGTAGAGCACGGCACCACTTACAGGCTCTTCATAAGGAAGGAGAAAGAGAAGTTCGAGATGAGCGTTGAGGATGCCCCAGATCTCCCGTTTGGAGCGAGCATTCAGTATACGATTGGTGAAGGCGGCCTGTTCGAAGCAGAAGAGAAACGGAAAAAATGAGCGATAGGTCCTACAGAACCGACCGGGTCTCGATTGAAGCCGAGCAGATGCAGGATTTCAGGATAAAGTTCCTGGGTAAATCCCATTCTTGGTTTGAAACGTGTTCGAAGAGGCTGAAGGACATAACAAACGAAGCTCCAAACATGTGGAAACTGAAGGGGAGAAAGGAGCTCAATGACCATCAGAAGGCCTATCTTGTGAGATTCCTCCCCAATCACGCGAAATATTGCTGCACTTGTTTCGAAACGCGATACGGGCATGTGAGGAGGAAAGAGATGTGCACCCACATAGGGTCCACAATACTCTGGAGGATGGTGAACAAAGGAATTGAGATCGGAGAGGCTGAGGGAGGCCGGATGGTCAAAGCGAAGCCCATTCTACTCTATGGCCGGTCAAGAGCACTGGAGAGAGCATACGCTATAGCAGAACCTCCTATCCTCATAATCACCAATGTACAACTCCAAATCCCTGATCCTGACATGCTCGTGCACATGGTGCCAGATGTTTATCAATTCAATATCGATGAGATCAAACAGATTCTCGGGACCAAGAGGATCAGGACGGTAATACATTATTTCAATCCCTCGGGCACAATGAACGTCGTGGATGTCCTCAAAAGGCAGGTTTCAGAGCTGTATGGTCTAGCTTCAGCAAGTACTATCGAACTAATCTATGCCACTACGATATCGGACAGAATCCGGGAAGGCAAATGGCTTGAAGAACCAACGAACGCAGAAGCGTACCACAACCTTGTGAGCGAGATAAGGTACGTTGGCGATCGAGACGTAATCTAACATATGGATGGCGCCCTACGCAAAGAGGGGAATTTTTTTGTGCGCTTGACGTTAGTGATTCCCACTAAACTTCTTCGATAATGAGATAGGCTTTCTCTTCGATATCAGCTATCTCTGTCATAAGTTCTCCGCACTTCTCTCGGTCATGTTTGACCGCGCTCTTGCAGAGCTCAATTATCAATTCCCCTGAATCATTGAACAATTCCGAAGCTTTCGTCCACTCTCTCTTGTTGTACCTTTCGCCGAGCGTGCGTAGCAACCTAGCTTGGTCGAAACGCAATCCGTTACATTCCCTCAGATTCTCCGGTATCAACGGAGGGGTCATGCCAGCGTAGGCCACCATGTGATCAAAGCACTCACTGTTCTTCCAATGCACTATGTCTTTGGCCAGCTTACGCATGGCTGGAATGCCTATCATGCTTACCGGCGGGTCCAGCATTCTCACAGCTTTGTGTTTGAGTCCCTTTTCGGCGACTTCTAGCTCGCTAGGCAATTTCCTTGGAAATCTGAATATCCGTATGGTGTTCTTCTTACTGATGCCTGGCACCGCGACGTCTAGCGACTTCATCAAGTCTTCATATGATATCTCTTGTATTCCATCGTAGCTACAATCATGAAGCGAGTATCTGCCATTATCGTCGTCATAACCCACTATCAGAACATAATGTATCGGAACATGTACCTTGTTGTGCAGATGGGGGTAGTATTTGAGGTAGTACATATCCAGCGCCCCAGCCACAACGGGCTCGCTCTTGTCAATCGATTGCCTAATCCTTTGAGAGACCGCTTTCCAGCTCCTCCCCTCAACTACTTCCTGCTCGTATCCAATGACTTCGCCAAGCTCCTTTAGCAGGTACTTAGGACTGTTCCCCCAATAGACCATGAACGGGGGCTTTGCCAACTTGAACTTTAGGTAGCTGAACCCGGCCATCCCCCCTACTATTGGAAGGAGAAAATACTCATAGTCTCCTCCCTTCCATCTCAATATGTCATACAATCCATTTACGTAGCAAGTTGAAGCATGCTTTGCATGCGACAAGTTCAACAGTTTCTTCATGGTGTTCCCCGCTCATGATCTCCTTCGTAGTGGTCTTATATGTTATGGGTGCTGATTCAAATCGCATGCGCGAAAGTCCACAGGGTCAGTCCCACATTCCCCCTGTATAGGATCCGAGATGGGTTTCAACATAAGTCTGGGAACCTAGAGCATGATAATAGAGTATGTGAGAGAAGAGATCCCGCTACTCACAATCAGGGGAAGCTCCATACATTTGGTCAGGTGTGAGGCACTCAGGGAACCTCTTTCGCAAGGCGAGTCTTGCAGAGTAACACAGGTGGCATTCGTCGACATAGACATCTTCGTGAGGAATATCATATACCTCCACGAGACCCACTGGTCCTCTTTCTAGGATAGGGCTGCAGATCGGGTGCGCGCGTACATCGAAACTCTGAATCAATTTCGAAAGTGGTTCCGTTTTGACGTTGCCCATCGCTATGCCTTGACAAAGATGGACGTAGCCAAATGGATCTAGGTGCACTCTGGATTGATTGAGGAAATCCTCATCGACGCACTTGCGGAATTCCTTCCACGATTTCTTGGGCAGATTCCGTACCAGCTTTTCTGCAGCTCTTCCTCGAAACATCACGGCGCCCCCGACGGGCTTCGTACCCCGTTCGATCTCTTTGAAATATTTCTGGGGTTCCTGAATTGAGATTGTTCCGATTGGCAGGCCGAGCTCCCTTGCCGCTCGAACAGCGTGTTTTGCCCTATTGTCTCCATTCTTGAAATGGAAGGAATCATCGCTGACCGTTAGATCGTTGATTCCTACCTCGGCGATTGGCCTAAGCCATTCAATCGCGTCCTCAAGTGTAGTGGCCCAATAACCGTTTGTCACTATGCCCGTTTCGAAGCCTCTCTGCTTGGCTTCTCTTAAGCCTTCTATCATGATGGGAAAGTAAAGGAATGGCTCGCCGCCCTCAAAATAAATCCGTCGCACAGTACCCAACTTCTTGGCTTCTTCGTAGATTTCCCTGATGTACGACAGTGTCATGACCCCTTCCGCTTTGGGGCCTCCCCAGACAAAACAGTGATCACACTCGAAGTTGCATTGATACGTTAGGAGGAAATGAAGGCTCTTGATATTCATATGTTATGAAAGGCTTGTATGATTTTAAGGATATTCCAAATGGGGGAAAATCTGGTCCTCACCAAAACGTGACAAAACATGCTAGCTTCAGGGAATCCCGCGTGGTTTTCGATGGATGGGTTTCATCGGGGCATCCTAGGTAGGCAGCGGATACGGCCTTACGAGGATTCCCCCGCGTTCATAGGATTCTATGGTCGACCATGTATATTCTAGTGCTGCGAGGGCATCCCTGCCCGAGGCTCTTAGCTTTTCTCGCGGAACTCCATCGGCTATGTCTTGAAGGAAGGCATGGATTCTGTTCGGGAATGTCTGATTGAAGTCAGTTGTTCCGGAGGAAGTCACCGTGGGCTCAACTGCCGGACCTTCAGTCCTAGGAGCAGGCCAATAGGTGATCTTCTCCACGCAATTCTCTATGCAGAACGTCCCGTGTGTACCTCCCACTTCGATGCTCCACCATCCGCCCATGCCCATTGTTGTGTCTCCTCTCGTGCTCAAGAGATATCCGACGCAATCGTTAGCGAATTTCACATGTATGCTATTGATCGACATCATTTCATCTCCAGCCTCCTTTCTGTAGCTCGGCCTATTCAGAAAGGCCTGAACCTCAGTAATGTCGCCACAGAAGTATCGCATGACACTGAAAGGGTGGCTTAGGAAGGCCTTAACATGGAAATATGGATATCCTTTGATCCTAGGTGAGGTCGAAGGTCCTGCATAGGTACTTTCGCCTCCTTGAAAGCCCATCTTGTGCAGGCAATACACGAATTCGCCTATTTCTCCATCATCAATATACTTCCTCGCCCTTTCCGCAGGAAACGTGAAATAGTGATTCAAATTGCAGCCCAGATATAGTCCTTTCTGGCCTGCTTTGGCCACCATCTCCCTCGCTTCTTCAATTTTGTTCGAGATGGGCTTCTCAACAAGGACATGTTTTCCGGCCTCCAAGGCTAGCATTGTAGGTTCATGATGCAGGCTGCCGTTCTCATGACCCCCTGTGCATACATCAACGATATCCAAATCTGGTACTTTTTCGAGCATTTCTGAAACACTGTAGTAAGCCTTCACCCCGAATTTGTCTGCAGCCTTGTCCGCTCTTTCCTTGATGATGTCACAGACCGCGACGAGTTTGGCCAATGGATCATTCGCGTAGCAATTCGAATGTGTCATGCCTATGCCATTTGGAAATGGAACCCCCACAACTCCAACTCTCAGAACCATTTTCTCACACCTACGTTAATCTCAGCTCTTGAAGACATCTATATAGATACCCTCTCGATTCAGATGCTATTCCCATCTGCTTTGACAATGGATAGGTGAAGGCGCCTATGACCTCAAGATCCAATACCCGGTTGTAGCCCACTTCCTTTAGGGCGTGTAGGACCGCCATAATATCGATTTCACCCCGTCCCGGTATTTGCTGTTCAGGAAGCCCCGGGCTCTGTGCTCGATGCGGGCAATCTCGGAAGTGACAGTGCACTATTCTGTCACCCAGTTTGAGAGCCGCCCAGGCAGCATCATCTCCGGCCCTGTGAAGATGGCTTGGATCGAAATTAATCCCAACAGAAGGCGAATCCATGCTTCTCAGGAATTGAAGAGCAGTCTCGGTATTATAGATAGATGCGCCTACGTGAGGCTTGACCGCTAGCGTAGTCCCCCAGGTCTTGGCTATTTCAGCCAGTTCTCGAATGTATTTGAAGGCCTTCTCCGTCTGTTCAGCGTCTCCTGACTTGCCACCAGAACCTATGGCTATTATGGGTATGCCCAATTTGCTAGCGACCTCAAAGATCTTTGCCATCTCCTCTTTCGTTCCTGAAGCCTCGATCGCATACAACCCAAGTCCGTGTTTTCTTGCTGCTGATCTCACCTCGTCCAGATAAGATTCGTCCGTGTTCGCCTGAATGTGTTGGGCCATGTTTCCCAAAAAGGCCAATTCGACCCCGTCGTACCCGGCCCAAGAGACATGCTGCAGAGCTCCATAGAGGTCCAGTTGATTGAAGAGGACTGTGTTGCATCCGAGTTTCAATCTAGTAACCTCCGGCGGCGTATGCTTTTCCTGCCATAGATTCTTTTGGCTTCTTTTCTTCACCAACTGCCTGAAGGTCTTTAGCAGCCTTTATCGAGCCGATCTTAAGCTCGAGCCCTAGCTTATAGTCCATGATGGGATCTTGCTTTCGTGTCTCGGCCATTCGTCTCTCAATCCAAGAGGTCATCCTTCTCTTCAGGGTCTCAACCATCTCGTGCTCTGTTTCCGCTAGGTTTTGGTTCTCCAGAGGATCGTCCACGAGATTGTAGAGCTCGAAGGGAGGCTTGTTATGGAAGTCTGGTTCAAGAGCTTCTATCAGCTTCCACTCGGCAGTCCTCCATCCTCGTTTCCTCATCCAAGTACATTCAGTGATATAGAACTCGGAGTGATTTGAGACGGTCCCATTGTCTATCAAAGGAAGACTGCTTTTTCCGTCCATCTTTAGTTCCTTCGGAATCTCGCTGTATCCTAAGAGTTCGAGGACTGTCGGGGTCAGATCCTGTTGCAGGACGAATCCCCTAGTGCGCCTT
This sequence comes from uncultured Nitrososphaerota archaeon, assembly GCA_964408285.1. Lineage (GTDB taxonomy): Archaea > Thermoproteota > EX4484-205 > EX4484-205 > JAAOZO01 > CAYOYV01. The sequence goes on from CAYOYV010000004.1 coordinate 125,202, forward strand.
CCTCTCGGTAATTTGTCCGGACACCTATAGATCAACGGCACATGAATCGTACATTCGTAAAGCCCATGATGATCGAAGTAGCACTCATGTTCAGTCAACGTCTCGCCATGATCGGAGGTGAATACAATAAGTGTCTCATCCAAGACGTCAAGCTCCTCGAGGCGCGTCAAAATGTGCTGAATACAGGTATCCATGTAGGCCAGTGACGCATCATATAGAGCTACGACGTAGTCGACATCTGTTATTCCAGCAGGCATCCAGGACCTGAAGAAATCAGCGAAGGGCCTGAAGGCAAAAACGGGATCGATGCTATGTTTCGAAGGATCTTTCCAATCTCCCTCATAGAACAGCCTCGGAAATGGCGGAGGAGGAAGATAAGGAGCATGTGGATCCATATGGCGCAGGAAAAGGAAGAACGGTTGTTCGCTTGCCATCCAGTTGAGCAAAGGCAATGCCTTTTGATTCAAGAATTCGGCCTTGTGCCCCGGTGCGCTTTCCCACGACAGCCAAGCCTCATAGTTATCATATTTGTCGAAACCCCTGTAGAAACTACCATCGAACCCGATACAGGCAGAAACATAGCCTTTCTTATGCAGTATCTCTGGCAATAGTTGAATATTCGAATCGATCGGCCCCTTCGGACTAAGACTGACCTTCTGGTGGGTCATGACGTCCATCCCGGTCAGCATTGTCGTATAGCCTGGTGTCGTTGGGATATACGGGCTATACGCGTTCTCGAAAAGCACGCCTTCGTTCGCAACCCGATCAATATGCGGAGTAGTGAGCCTTTGATATCCATAGCAGCTCATGTGGTCGGCCCTCAGACTGTCGATTCCGAAAATAACCAAATTCGTTTTATCTTTGGTCATGATGGAGCCTTCACACTTGTTAAGTTATTATACTTAATCCGGAGGCAGAGATCCCCAAGGTCGGAGTAACGCGCTAAGGCTTAGATTTCTCTGACGCTGCCTCTCTGGATTCTAATAGACTGATAATATCCTGCCGAAATAGAGTGTGTGATAATCTTTGCTTCTGTACCATCGCTTCCTGATATCGCTGCTCAGTGCTTTTGGAAGGACCTGCGATTTGAACAAAACCTCACATTCATAATGAATTGGGCACTCTGAGATTACGGGCACCGAAACTCTCTTGGACTTCGTAGCGATAAGGCCAATCTCACTGAACTTGTCATGATCCCTTCCTGAAACCCTTCCACAGAAATCCACGATCTTCTTCATCTTCGGAGAAGGAACGTTAACCGTGAATTGGCCTGATTTCTCGATTAAGCCATGGGTGAATCTTGAGCGCCTTACTGCGACCATGAAGAACGGGTCTCTCCAGAACCGTCCTATCAGGCCCCAGCCGATGGCCATGGCGTTTGGCCTCCCCCGAGGAATGGCAGAGACCAGAAGCAGACCCTCCTCCCGAAGCCTTTCATTAGTCTCCCTCAGACTATCCTCCAGAGACTCCCAGATCTTGTCCCGAGCCATTATGCTGCACTCACCTAGGATGCATAAGTTGCTATATATCCCCTTGGATGTGCCAGCAACTCTTCGGCCATTACGAGACCGATACGCCTTCAATAGCAGCCTTCCGAGAATTCACTTCTCTGATGATCTGTGGATCGAACTTGGGCCTTCTGTCGTAGGTATGCAAGCCATTTACCTCCTGTTCAACATCGTAAAGCTGCGTGTAGGCAAAGCCGGAGACTCTCGGATTCATCAGCAGCCCATCCGTGAGCGCACGATACCTCTTGAGGAATTCTTCACTTGAAGAAGGTTTTTGCCCGTATCCCCATCTCTTCTCGTCCTCGGGAGCATCTGGGCTCCACCATGTACCACCGTATTCGCTCACGATGAATGGTTGACCCCGATATGGGATACTTACCTCCTTATGATGTCTCCACAGATCGGACGAAAGGCCAGTACGACCGAATCTGTCATAATGCGACCTGAACTTCAGAGGGTCCTGCTCGTAGTCATGCGAATCGTAGATGTCGGTTTCGACGTGAATGTAGCCGCTGGTGTCGATGATTGGCCTTGTGGGATCCAATCCGCGGGTGAGCCTCACCATTTTCTGAAGAAAGTCTCGCACAGTGTGGTCTGTCTTCTCAAAGGTCCTTTCATTGAAAGGAGTCCACATTACTATACATGGGTGGTTGAAATCTCTCTGCACCACCTCACTCCACTCGTTCATTATGTCCTCGTGCGTCGATGGGTTGACGATATCTGCGCCCCAATCCGCGTATTCGCCAGCGACAAGATAACCTAGAACATCACACCAGTAGAGGAAACGAGGCTCGAAGACCTTCTGGTGAAGTCTGGCACCTTCGAATCCCATTTCTTTTGAGATGAGAATGTCATTTCGTAAGGCCTCGTCAGAAGGGGCAGTGTAGATTCCATCCGGGTAATACCCTTGATCAAGAATCATTCGGAGGAATCTAGGTTTGTCGTTAAGCAGAATTCTGGATTGTTCTAACGTGAAGGAGCGCATGCCGAAGTATGAGCTGACGTTGTCACTCTCACCCGTTTGTGGTTTCAGTTCCAGCCTAATGGGGTAGAGCATCGGATCTTCCGGCGACCACATCTTGAGCTGAGCCATGTCAATCGAGAGACTGGTTGAAGGAAGCCTGAGATCTGATCGCGATCTCGAGATCTCCCTATCGCCTTGCAAAACAGAGATTCCGAGTGTGCTTGGAGCTGCGCGCCCTGTTGCGTTGACTGTCAGGAAAATCCGTCGGCGCCCTAGATCCGGAGTCAATCGAAATCGATTGATGTAGGTGCTTGGAACCCTCTCAAGCCAGACCGTCTGCCAGATACCAGTGACTCTTGTGTAGTGGCAACCGTAGGATTCGAATTTCGTGCTTTGCTTGCCACAGGCTTGGAGGCCTGTTCTGTTATCGTCAAGCACGCGAAGGACGATTTCTGCCTCTTCAGCTTTGTTCACGAATTCTGTTATTTCGGATTCGAAGGGGGAATAACCTCCCTTGTGATGGCAAACGGGCATTCCGTTGACCCACACCCAAGACTCGTAGTCAACTGCCCCGAAGTGAAGGATCAATCGAGCATCATGCCAATCAGGGGGAATTTTGACCTTCCGTCTGTACCAGACGCTCTCCATGAAGTTAAGCTCATGAACTCCTGACAACTTGCTTTCCGGTGGAAAAGGGACGACGATAGTTCCCATCAGATCCTTGCCTGATGCGTATCCGCTTTCCAAGCCCTTTTTCTGATTATCAATCTCAAACTGCCAAGATCCATTTAGATTGATCCAGTCTGACCGCTGAAAATCTGGTCGTGGGTGTTCGGGCCTTGGCACTTCCATGAATTCGCGACTCGAGACTCGTAGTTAAGGCCTTCGCCCGAGCATGTGTTCCCTATGGATGGCTTCTGGTCTCTGGCTCAGAGGACACCAAGACACTAAATCACTGACAAGAGAGGGAGCATTTCCACACTCAAAGACGAAGATTGACTAGGAAATGCCGAGAGAGTGAAGAGCGAGGCGAAAGATGCGTTGCACCACCTAACCTCCCACGAGATACTCCCTTGGGAAGATACCGGAGACTCTCCAAATCATACCCCTACCAATAATGCCTTCCTCTCTACATCTCAGAAACATCTTTCGCGCGTATGCGATATGATTTTTCAGTCTCTGTCCCTTCAGGAAATCCTCGTGCATTTCTCGCTCTCCTATCTCGTATACATGCATGATTGCCCAGCAGAATGTTTCGAACAGATGCAAGGGCCAAAAAAAGGAAATTCTCCTGCGTAGCTGAGGATCTTTTCGGAGGATTTCGTATTCGTCAAGGAATAGCTTGCTATGATGTGCATCTAAGTCAAATGAATCGATCATTATGGCGATCTCCAAAGCCGGGTCCATCAATCCCAAGTCCTCCCAATCAATCAGCATGAGTTTTCCATTTGAGAAGATGACATTCTGCGGTGCGATGTCCCCATGCGCGAGAACGCATACGCGCCTCGGAACGGGTTTCAATCCCTGAAGTCTTCGAAATGAATCGAGGAACATCTTTTGAAATTCCACGCTCCAGCCGAAGTAGATCCCTGTCTTACGCTTGATATAGTTGATTTCTCTCCTTATGGACTTCAGAATCAATGCTCTTGATGGCGGAACCCTAGTGATCTTCTTTGCTATGCGGCTCAAGTCGGTGTTGTGGAGTCTGGCGATCGCCCTTGCAAGTTGCTTCACGATTTTCGCGTTCTTCCTCTTGATTCTATCCAAGCTTGATCCATCCACGTATTCAATCACTGTGAAGGGGCCGCCAGCAACTCTTGCTGATGATTCAAGATGAAAGACCTTGGGCGCTATCCCGAGGGATTCAACGGCTTTGAGAGAATTGTATTCCCGAGTCGTCTTGTGCCATTCACTTTTGTCTATGTTAACGCGAACGACAAACTTCCTCCCGTCCAGTGAAGCTAGATAATTGACGTGAGCCTCTCCTAGCCCCAGCTTCCTCACTTTGGCCCTTCTGATGCTACGTAGGCCGAGTGTCCCAGGGTCCATCTTCATCAAGTACTCTCGGATCCGATTCTCGGTGTCACTCATCTTTTAGCATGCTCCGGAAGCCTCTGATGGATTTCCTAGAGGCGAACTTATACATTTCCAAAGAACGTGCGGATTGCATTCGCTCTGTGCGCATTACCTGATGGGGCAGTTCATGGGTAGAGCGTCACTCGCTCATCTGATACATCCGAAAGCTCAGGAAATTGCAGACTGCATTGCGCGAGCGAATTCGTGCGCCTTAACCCGGCCTTCGGTTGGGATAGTCTTTTATGCCTAGCGGCGCAATCGAATATGAGTAAAGGCCGTTGTCTGCGGTTGAGCATCTTCAACATGGCCGTTACACTATCTTGAAGAAGATCGGGGAAGGCGGGAGGGGCCAGGTTTACAAGGCAAGAGATACGGTCTTGGATCGGGTTGTCGCAATAAAGGTGCTCAAAAGCACCCTGCAAAGCGAAGAAGCGTATTCACGATTCATCCGAGAGGCACAGGCTGTGGCGAGGCTGAACCATCCAAACATTGTTTCGATTTATGATGTCGGCAAGGAAGGAGAGACACAATTCCTAGTCCTAGAATATGTCGACGGTGGTTGCTTGAGCGATCTGATTGCGACTTATCCAGAACATAGGTGTGATGTTCCCACAGTATTGAGGGTCTGCATGGACATGTGCAGTGCCCTCCAATACGCTCATTCGCAAGGCATCCTACATCGAGACATCAAACCCCAGAACATTATGATAACCCAAGAAGGCACCGCCAAATTGATGGATTTTGGCCTAGCGAAAATGCTCGGACAGCCTGAGTTGACACAGGAGGGAGTGATAGTCGGGACCGTCGCATATCTGGCTCCTGAAATCGCACTGGGAAAAAGTGTGGACGCACGTTCAGATTTGTATTCGTTTGGTGCAGTTCTCTATGAGGCATTGACGGGCAAACCCCCCTTCGTCGGGGATGATCCTGTGAAGATCATATTCAGCCACATTCATGACTATCCTGTTCCACCGAGTAAGGCGAATCCATCAATTCCGCAGCCTCTGTCCGAGTGCACAATTAAACTGCTCGAAAAGGATCCGGAAAGGAGATATAGCTCTGCAGCGGATCTGCTCAAGTCCCTGAGAGAAATCACAGATGGTCTCTCGAGGGAGGTGCTCACGCCGTATCGCGAACCCAGTAGGACAGTGCCAAGCGCACGTCCAATAGGGTCTAAGGAAATCCGGCTGGTCGATAGGGACGAGGAGATGGCTATTCTTCGGGAGGTCGTTGATAGAACAGTAGGTGGTGAAGGCCGGCTTGTCTTTCTTCACGGAGAGGCCGGAATAGGCAAGACAAGATTGACCAGGGAGTTGGGAACCTATGCACGTCTGCGTGGAATGCGCGTTCTGCATGGGAGATGCCCAGCGCTGTTTCACGTGGATGGCATCCCTCCCTATTCTTTGTGGAGTGAAACCATCAAAGATTACTTGGAATTTTGCACGCCCGATCAACTATATAGGGTGATGGGCTTCTATCCGAGCGAGGTTTCAAAACTCGTTCCAGAAATAAAGCAAAGGTTAGGCGCAATTCCTCCTTCTCTGCCCATAGGTCCGGAGCATGAACGAGACAGGTTGTTTGAAGCAGTTTCTCAGTTCATCGCCAATGTCTCCAAAGAAACTCCCCTAGTCGTCGTTCTTGACGACTTACAATGGACTGACCAAACGTCTCTATTATTGCTGGATTACCTGGGCCGGGGCGTTCACAGGACGCCATTGCTTATAGTTGGTGCATATCGCGAATCGGATATTGATGAGAAGCATCCTCTTTTTTCGGTAATGACGGATCTCAATAGAGAACGTGTTCTCCAATCGATCTCTCTGAAGCGCATGTCCTACGAAGAGGTAAGTGAAATGATCAAACGGATTCTTGAACAAGAAGATATCCCAGGAGAATTCTCCCAGCTGATCTATGCGAGGACGAGAGGGAATCCCTTCTTCGTCGAGGAGGTGATAAGGTGTCTAAAAGAGGAGGGAACAATACGTCACGAAAACAACCGTTGGAAGATCGAGCAGATATCACGGATCGAGTTCCCTGATACGGTCAAGAGCGTATTGAAGGCGCGGATAGGCAGGATCGATGAGGAGTGTCAAAATGCTCTGACACTGGCTTCATTCATTGGAAACAATTTTACATTCGAAGCCTTGTTAGCAGTGACTGGTATTCAGGAAGATAAACTGCTGGGACTAATGGACAGAATAATCAGAACCGGTATGGTGAAAGAGAACGTCATTAGAGGCGAAGATGTGTATTCGTTCGAAGATGCCGTCGTGAGAGACCTGCTGCACGAAGAAGTGAGTCACCTCAGGCACAAGAAACTTCACACAACAGTCGGAACTGCCTTGGAAAGGGCATATGCGTCAACGATCGATCAGCATTTTGGAGAATTAGGGTATCATTTTCTTGAAGGGGGAGATAAGGAAAGGGCTCTTGATTACTTTATGAAGGCGGCTGAGAAAGCAACAGGAGTTTACGCTCACCAAGAGGCAATCTCCTATCTTAAACAGGCTCTTGTAATCATAGAAGGCAAAGGAGGCAATACCGAAGAGAGAGCTCGTCTGACAGAGACGCTTGGCAACCTAGAGGCATGGATCGGCGAAACTGATGCATGTATGGCATATTGGAGCAAGTCATTGGAACTGTGGAATCAAGCCGGGGATAGAAGGAGCGTTGCAAGGCTTCACGTAGCAATGGCAAAGATGCTCTGGGAAATCGGAGACAAGGAAAAGGCCACCGAGCATCATAACGGCGCCCTGCAAATTCTGGAACAAGGGCCCGAAACCGTTGAATTGGCTGGCCTCTATGAGGACATTTCACACATGCTTTGGAGGACCGGCGAAAGTGCCAAAGCTCTTCCATTTGCAAACAAAGGCTTGGAATTGGCAGAGAAGTTGGCCAGCCCTCAGATCCTCGCGGATTCCTACAACAATCTTGGCGTGATGGCCTTGTATTCAGGACAAACGGAGAAGGCAAAGGAGCATTTCGAACAGGGATTGAAAATAGCCACCGAAAACAACTGCACAAGAGCCGCCCTTCGTCTTTACCACAATCTTTCAGCAGTGTATGAAGCGATTGGGGGCTATCAAGTGGGATTTGAAGCTGCCGAGAAGGCATTCGAGCTCTCAAGGAAATTCGGTCTGATATACCAAATCCTTTGGACTGGCATAAACCTCGCGGGATATCACCTCATGAGGGGCGAGATGCAAGTGGGCCTCAACTTAGCCGAGGAAATGCTGTCGCTTAGCAAGAGAACGAAAAATGCAATAAATGAAGCTTCAGCGATGGTTATGATAGCTTTATTCTACGGGCTCTCTGGAGATTGGGAGAAAAGCACTGCATACTTCACAGAATCCTACGCTTTGGCGAAGAAGACTGGGGATTATCAGATTCATGGATTCTCTGCTTATTACTTTGGGTGGCTGTTTCTAGAAATGGGAAACCATATGGAGGCAGAGAAATATCTCAATGAGAGCAGGAGAATCTTTGAAACAGCCCATGACGATGCTCAGCTATTCCCTTTCATATTACCAGTGCTTTCACAGCTGTATCTCGAGAAGGGCGAAGTTGACAAGGCAAGAGAACTAATCGAGAGGATATCCGGGTATGGATACAGCAACAAGAACCCCCTAATCACGGGGATTGGCGATTGCTTGAAAGCAATGCTATTTAGGGAACAATGCAATCTGAAACAGTCTCTGGGTTATTTCGAAAAAAGTCTTCAAGAGTACCGAACCCTTGACTTACAGGAAACCGACATCTGGACGTACTGCCAGCTCCTATACGACTACGGTCTTTTCTTCCTGAAAAGGAATGAAGAAGGAGACATGGACAGAGCCTTCTCATTTCTGGATCAAGCTCTAGAGATATATCACCGAGTCGGTGCGAAGAAAAGAATAGAGAGAATAGTGGCAAAAAAGAAGCTGATGACAGCATAGTCTCGATGAGCTATACGAGATTATGGTTGTCTGCCCAATCAGCTGGTGCACGCCAGTTCGAATCAAGCGGAGGCCTTGCTGGACCTAGTCAAATACCTGATTCCCACTGCAATCAGCCCGACCGTCACTACGATCGCACTCGCGGAAGCTGCCCAAGCAACTTCCTGTACTGGCATCTGCTTGTCCATGATCGCGACTAGTGCCCAGACAATAACTGCCGCGTATGCAATGTCCCTCCTGTTGAATATGACGATGAGGGTTGTGGCCAAGGCCACGGCGATGACGATGGCGGCCCAAGTGACTTCGCTTATGCCGAATCATCCCAGGTGGCAGCCTTTAGGACGGCGGCCACGTTCGCGGTAGAAGCAACGGTAATCCATCCTGGGTACACACTGAAGGGGAGATGCACACACAGCTTTTCCACGCGCGCGCGGCAAAAACCGCGAGCAGTGCGTGTATCAGACCCCATATTACGAAGACACACCCCGCAGGAGCGAAAGGAGTCGGTATGGCTTCGGACACTTCAGCTGTTGTCTTTCCGTTGAACTTCACGATATTGGCCACGGCGTTAACAATGACGGTGATCGAGAAACCAGCAACATTCATTATCTGCCGCATTGACAATCCCCCTGGTCTTTGCATCTTATGACTATCCGCTTTCCGCGAGTTCATCACCTACCTCCGTATATCAGTAACGGCCATCGTCCACAGAGGCACGAACAGTATAGCAGCTTCCTATGTACTAGGGATCAGCCTTTTGTTATCCTTAGGTATGCCCAGTCCCTGGGGTTGAGCAAGGCGTTTATGCCTTCTGATAATTGCTGACCGGTCAAGTCCCCCTCGAATTGTCCAGCACCGGTCTTGCCGAACGAGAAGTGATAATGCTTACCAGCCAGATAGGGAACTCTCACAAGCACTTCCTTCCTTTCATCAATCGGATTGTAGA
>CAYOYV010000005.1:0-113234 GCA_964408285.1 uncultured Nitrososphaerota archaeon
GGGAACTTCAAGGTAACTGTCAAGAGGAGTCCTTCGTATGTCTCCGCGGATTGCATAGGCTGCGGCAAGTGCATTGATGCATGTCCAGTTCTGGTGCCTGATGAGATCAACGGCCCGATATCAAACAAGAAGGCTATCTACTTGGTGAAGAATCCGACGCTTCCGATGCCATGCCAAGGAGAGCGAATTGAACCCCGGAAAATCCTCCATCTAACAACCTTGCCCAAGAACCCAGAAGTGGCCGTGATAGATCCTCAGAATTGCTCAAGATGCGGTGCCTGTGTCAAGACATGTCCTACGAACTCGATAGACTTGAAAGAACCTTCTATGGAGCAGGAGTTAGACGTCGGTTCCATTGCCTTAGCCATAGGTTTCGATCTCTTCGACGCAAGAAGAAAGCCGGAATACGGATATGGCAGATACCCAAATGTGATCACTAGCCTAGAGCTTGAGAGAATGCTCAATCCAATGGGTCCGACCCAAGGTGCTCTTCTCATGCCTTCAAACAGGAAGGTCCCCAAGAGGCTCTCCTTTGTTCAGTGCGTCGGTTGTAGAGATGATAGAACGAATGCCTATTGTGGCAGGATATGCTGCATGATCTCCCTTAAGCAAGCCATCTTGGTGAAGGAGAAATACCCGGATTCGCAAGTCACGATGTTCTACATAGATATCAGGACTGGAGGAAAGGAATACGAGGCAATCTATTCTAAGGCTCAGCTATTGGGGGTTCGCTTCATTAGAAGCAGGCCAAGTGACATCAGGGAGAGACAAGGTAGAATGATAGTCAGGTCTGAAGATACCCTGGCTTCGGCTCCAATGGAGGAGGAATCGGACCTCGTCGTTCTATCGACTGGGATTGAAGCTCCCAGGGATGCGAGCTTGATAGCCGAGATGCTGAAGGTACCAAGAGATCCGAATGGCTTCTTCATGGAAGCTCACATTAAGCTGAAACCAGTTGAGACGGTTATAGACGGAGTCGTATTGGCAGGCGCTTGCTCGGGACCCATGGACATACCAATGAGCACTGCTCGCGGAGACGCGGCCTCTTCGAAGATCCTGTCCCTGTTTTCAAAGGATATGATAGAGCTGGAGCCGATAACCAGCTTCATAGATTTGGAGAAATGCAAAGGCTGTTTTGCCTGCACAAAAATGTGCCCTTTCCAGGCAATCAAAGCCGCAGAGAAAGATGAGAAGAAATACGCTGAGCTGCTAACATCTTCCTGCAAAGGTTGCGGGACATGCGTCGCAGGCTGTCCGTTTGCAGCACTGGACCAACATCATTTCACCGATGAACAGATGCTCGCTCAGATCGATGCAGCTCTTGAAGAAGAGCCATCCGACAAGATCATCAGTTTCAATTGCAATTGGTGCAGTTATGCTGGAGCAGATTTCGCTGGAGTTTCAAGACTTCAATATCCAGCCAACGCGAGAATTATCAGAGTGATGTGCTCGGGGAGAGTGAGTCAGAAGCTGATTTTCAGGGCATTTGAGAAAGGAGCAGGAATGGTCCTAGTGGCACCATGTCATCCTGCTGATTGCCATTACATATCCGGAAATGCTTGGGCGAAGAAGAGAGTGGATCAAGTGAAGGGGCTCTTGCCCAAGAAGGGAGTGAATCCAGACAGATTGGAGTTCGTGTATGTTTCTGCTGCAGAGGGGAACGTGTACCAAAAGAAAATAGTAGACATGTCGAAGTTCCTTCAGAGAATGAAAGAGGGTGAGGAGAGTTGGCAAGCCAAAGAGGAAATAGAACAGATCGGGGCTTAGTTGAGCGACTGAGGAAAAGAGGAGGAGAGAGCATTCTTCGTTGCATACAATGTGGGACTTGCACCTCCAGTTGCACTGTGAACGCGATCACGTCATCATATAATCCGCGAAGGCTTATTCAGATAATACTGACAACGGGCCTTATCCCAGGAAAGGAAGACGTATGGCTGTGCGCTACCTGTGGAATCTGTGTTGAGAGATGCCCAAGAAACGTAAGTCCTATGGACATCATTTTGGCGACGAGGTGCCTTCTTTTCGAAGAAGCTGGAAAAATCCCCCCGGATAGCTCGAGAGCCCTAAGATCTGTCCTCAGGTTTGGTCGTGCAGTCAAACCTAGGGCGAATATCAAGGAGAGAAGGGCAGCACTCGGTCTTCCGAAACTCGGTCCTGACAGCGGCGATCTCTCTCAGATCAGGGGTCAGTTGAAAGCTGCTGGCTTGCTGAGACTCGCCAAGATAGAGAAGAAGTCAGCTCGGAGGAACAGCAAATGACCCGATTCCTTTACCTAGGATGTCTCATACCGATCCAATTCCCAGAGGTCGAGAAAGCAACACGAGATACCTTGGAAAGGTTAAAGATCGAATATTCAGACATGAATCGAGCATCATGCTGCATGCCTCCTGGTCTATTCGGGTTTCACAAGGAAAGTTGGTTACGTCTGAACAGGAGGAATCTCAGTCTAGCCAATGACACGGTGATCACCCCGTGCGACGAATGCTTCGCTAGTCTCCAGGATGCAAGAGCGATATTGATCGAAGAAGCGAAGAACATTCCAGAGATCAAGCCATTCCCACAACTCATAGCGGAGAATCTGGGGGCAGCCAAAGAAGCTGTCCAACGAAATCTGGGCCTGAAGTGCGCGGTTCAGCAAAGCTGTCATCTACTCAGACCCTCTCAAATAAGGAAGATAGACGATCCTGAATCACCAAGCCTGCTCGGGGAATTGTTGAGGAATATTGGTTGCGTGAAAGTTGATTGCATTGATGAATTGGCCTGCTGTGGCGGATTAGTGGCCGAATATACTGGTGTCGGCCTAAAGCTTGGGCAACAGAAGGCCAAGGCATTCGCCGAAAGCGGCGCTGATTGCATAGTCACTACTTGTGCTCATTGCCTAAGGCAATTGACAAGGGTCAATCATACCCTTCCGATATTCCACCTCGCACAGCTATACGCTCTGGCATTTGGTTCGAAACCCAGTCTGGTCGGGATTCCCAGGATGCTGAAGGTGGGTAGGCGATGAAGCGAATCGGCATATTCATCTGCAGATGCGGATCAGTAATCGGAAACGCGATAGATTCGAACTATGTCTATCAACGTTTGATGGAAGATCCCTGCGTGAAAGGTGTCTTCTTTCACGACTTCCTGTGCAGGCCTTCGGGAATGGATTTCATCAGGAAGGCCTTGGCTCGGGATGTTTTTGATCGCGTCGTCATCGGCGGATGCTCCACGAGGCTCTACGAGGAGAATCTCCGTGACAATATCCAGAGTTGCCATCTTGATAGGACGATGCTTGAAATGATCAATCTCCGGGAACAATGCGCCAATGTGCACAACGATATAGGACGGAGCACATCCAAAACAGTCAGCCTATTGAGAGGCGCGAGTGCCAGGGTAGCAACCTTGACCCCGGTCGCAACAGGAAAGGCGCGAGTCGTGAAGAAGGCGCTTGTAATAGGAGGTGGAATTGCCGGGGTACAATGTAGCCTTGACATAGCGGCGGCAGGATATCCAGTTTGTCTCGTTGAGAAGGGACCGAGCATAGGAGGCATAATGGCCCAGCTTGACAAGACCATTCCCACCCTTGATTGCTCCATCTGTATAGAAGGTCCGAAGCTGTCCGATGCCGGAAGGAACAAGAACATAACAGTGATACCAAACGCCGAGGTCAAGCATGTTACAGGAAGAGCCGGCGACTTCACTATTCGAGTAGAGGTCAAACCAACCTATGTTGATCCAGAGAAATGCAACGGTTGCGGGGCTTGTATTGACGTGTGCCCCGTCTTCCAGCCTAACAAATATGATGTGGACCTAAAGCCTATCAAGGCCATTTACTCTCCTTTTGCCCAAGCAGTGCCGCTCAAGTATGTAATAAACAAGGACATATGCACTGAATGCGGGCTTTGCATGAAGGCATGCGGCCTGTCGGCAATCAACCTGAAGGACGGACCCAAGACAACCGATTTGAACGTGGGTGCAATAGTAAATGCAACGGGAGCCGAAGTCTTTGATCCAAAGCTGAAGCCTCAGTATCATTACGGTGAATACGAAGGAGTAGTGACAAACATGGAATTCGAGAGGATAATCTGCGCATCAGGACCCACTGGAGGAGAGTTGCTCCTAAGGGACAAACGCCATCCGAGAAGAGTCGCATTCATTCAATGCGTTGGTTCGAGAGACGAAAAGGTTGAGATGGAAGACTGCTCGTTCTACTGCTGTGCAGTGAGTCTGAAACAGGCAAGACTGATAAAGGAACACGCGCCAGAAACAGAGGTCTACATCTTCTACACGGATCTCAGGGCCTTTGGCAAGGGCTGGGAGGAGCTCTACACTCGGGTTAGAGAGGACGGAGTCGTGTTCATCAGATCTAGGCCATCGGAGATCATAGAGAACAGAGAGAAGGGACTCATCATACCCTATGAGGACAGCTTGACTGGGATACGACGGCAGCTCGAGGCTGACATGGCGGTATTGGCACTTGGGATGCGGCCAAGCGAACCAGCCATCAAGCTGGCCAAAATGCTCAGGATACCCACTAGGCCTCCGGGATTTATCGAAGAGGCCCATCCGAAGACAAGGCCTCTTGAGACGATTGTTGATGGGGTATTCATTGCTGGAACCTGTCATGGTCCTCGGGATATCTCTGAAAGCGTTGTTGAGGGGTCAGGCGCTGCTGGGCTTGTGGTCTCTTTGTTCAAGAAAGATGGGATCGAGCTCCCTGCAAGCGTTGCCACTGTGGATGCCAAGAAATGCAGCGGATGTTTGAGATGCATTGATGCATGTGAGTATGGTGCCATTGTTGCCGATGATTCCAAAGTGAAGGTTCTCGAGCACATCTGCAAAGGTTGCGGCTCTTGCACAGCAACTTGCTTCCAGGAAGCCATAGTCATAAAGAATTGGTCCAGCGATCAGTTGCTTCCTCAGGTCAATGCAATCCTTGAGGTGTGAACTGTGGCAAAGATAATCGCCTTCATGTGCTGGTGTTCATTCTCTGGAGCAGATGAAGCCGGTGTGCTGAAAGCGCAATATTCGCCTGAGGTCTCCATCGTGAGGATTCCATGCTCCGCGACATTAAGTCCATCTACGATACTGAAGGCATTTGAGAAGGGAGCTGATGGGATAATAGTTTCAGCCTGCAAGCCAAGTGAACTCAGGTTAGTGGCACCAAGTCGTCTCACCGAGTTGCGTATCCAGGTCGTCAAAAGCCTGCTAAGGACTGTGGGCATTTCAGAGCAGAGGCTGAAGCTTGTCTGGATATCAGCGCCCGAAGGAGCCAAATTTGCAGAGGAAATCGAGAGGGCAGTCTCTGAGATAGAGGCGCTAGGTCCTCTTCGGCTGAAGGAGGAGATCGCCATCATTGAGTGAAATCGAGGAGAACCTGAGGAAATCCGTTGCCGAGCTACTTAGGGCCGGACAGGTGAAATTCGTTATCGGTTATGAGGCGGGCCCAACACGAAATAGCACTAGGCCATGTTTCGTCGATAGACCGGAGGAATCTGCCAAGCTCGTATGGAATGAGAACTGCAGACTCAATCTCACAAGATACCTCCCGGGGACGAATGAGAAAATCGGAATAGTGGTGAAGGGTTGCGACGGTCGTGCACTCGTAGAACTCATCAAAGAGAACCAAGTCAAACGGGAGAACATGAGGGTAATAGCACCAGAATGCTCGGGAGTGTCATCTGCTACCCCGGTCGGGTCTACTTCAGGTGTCGAGAGGACCACAGCTGAACACTGTCGACAATGCAGAGTCAGAATCTCGCCGATATCGGACATCCTTCTTCGATGTGCCAAACAATCGCCTCCTTCTGTCGCTGAGCCAAGCGAAGCAGGCCATTCTCCTCGCGACAGCAAGACATCTTGGTTGGGGCTGTTTAGGGAATGCATAAAGTGCATGGCATGCGTCAAGGCTTGTCCGCTTTGTTACTGTGTTGAATGTGTAATAGGAGGGCAGAAGCCTATTCTCGTCTCCAAGCTGAGAATGCCAGACGAACTTCTTACGTTCCACCTCATAAGAGGCCTTCACATGGCTGGAAGATGCACTGAATGTGGAGCATGCGAATCTGCTTGTCCCGTGGGTATACCCTTAACGAGGTTCTACTCTCAACTGAACAAGGAATTCAATAGGATCGCCAACTACACTCCCGGTATGGACTTGGAGTCGAAGTCCCCTGTGAAGATGCTTGAGATCGAAGGTGTTGTGAGATGATAGGTCTATCCTACATAAATTCTCATGAGTTCGCAGAGCTAGTAGACAGACTTCTATCTAGCTATAGGCTTGTTGCGCCGATTGAGCATATGGGGTATTTCGCATTTGGCATACCCCATGACGGCGACGAAGTTAGACTTGACTATTCGATCACGAGACTACCCCCAAAATTCGTTTTCCTACCTCAATCAGAGGAGCTTTTTCGATATGACATAAAGGATGGTCACATATTCTCCGATTCAGCAGAACCAAATAGGACGGTTCTCTTCGGGATCAGGCCATGTGATGCTTCTAGCATATCGATTCTTGACTCCGTCATGCTCGGCAAGTATGCGGATCCATACTATGATTCAAGGAGAAAGAACACAACAGTCGTAGCTCTTTCATGTCAGAAGCCACTCGAAACTTGTTTCTGCAATGTCTTCAGAACTGGCCCGATCGAAGGACGAACGACAGATCTGACTCTGACTAAGATAGACGATGGATATGTCGCGAAATCCGTTTCGCCAAAGGGAGACAGCCTAATCGCCAACAACCAGGACCTTTTTGGAGAGGCAGACAGAAGTCAAGAGGAGAAGTACATCTCACTCAAGAGATCCATCGAGGCCTCATTCAGCAGTGATTTCAAGCTGGATCAGGCATGGCAGACTCGGTCCGAGGCTTTTGAGGATCCGATATGGGCTGATTTGGCAAGGAAATGCATATCTTGCGGAATTTGCTCTTTTGTATGCCCAACATGCTATTGCTTCGATGTGTGCGATTTCGCTTCGAGAGGCTCCGGATCAAGGGCAAAAGGATGGGACTCATGCGTTTTTTCCACCTTCTCTAGAATGACTAGTGGACTGGACCCGAGACCGACCGGAACCGAGAGATTGCGTCACAGATTCTACCACAAATTCGAATATGTCCCCGAATCATTTGGGCCCACAGCATGTGTTGGATGCGGCAGATGCCTTGCACTTTGCCCAGTTAACATAAGCCCGAAGGAGGTGCTGGGAATATGACGGAGAATCCATACTTGCCCATCCCCGCCGTCATACGTGATATCAAGCCCGAGGCAGAGGAAACCAAAACCTTCACTTTAAGCCCTGGGGAACAATGGACGAGAGCCATCCCTGCATTCTCACCTGGGCAGTTCGTCCAAGTGAGCGCATTCGGGGTGGGCGAGGCACCGATCTCAATCTGTTCTTCACCTTTGAATGGAGACGATCTTCAGATAAGCGTGAGAAGGGCCGGAAAAGTCACGACCGCGCTTCACGAA
This sequence comes from uncultured Nitrososphaerota archaeon, assembly GCA_964408285.1. Taxonomy (GTDB): domain Archaea; phylum Thermoproteota; class EX4484-205; order EX4484-205; family JAAOZO01; genus CAYOYV01. The sequence goes on from CAYOYV010000005.1 coordinate 7,455, forward strand.
TCAATTGTAGGGGACTTCATCGGCCTAAGAGGGCCCTATGGGAATGGTTGGCCATTGAAGAAAATGACTGGCAGGAACATTCTTGTGGTTTCAGGCGGAATAGGTATGGCGCCTCTTAGATCCCTCATCAATGCAGCAATCGCGCGCAGGAATCAATTCGGAGATATAGCCGTCTGCTACGGAGCCAGGACTCCTGAAGGTCTCATGTATAGAAATGAATACAGTGACTGGACGGATTCTGGGGTCGAAGTACTCCTGACAGTTGATGTCCCAACCGAGCAATGGAAACATGACGTTGGAGTGGTGACGAAACTCTTGGACAAAATCAAAGTTTCACCTGAGAACACGATCGCGAGCGTCTGTGGACCGCCCGTGATGATAAAATTCGCTTCAAGGAGACTTAGGCAACTAGGATACCCCTCACAGAATATCTACGCTTCATTGGAGAGCATGATGAGATGTGGGATAGGCAAATGTGGACACTGCCATTTCGGAGGCAAGCATGTCTGTCTGGACGGACCCATCTTCTCATACGACGAAATACTCGGCCTGCCTAGGGATTTTGTTGAGTTATAATATTCCGATTCTGACCGTTCGCGCAGTCTGCCGTCCGATCACAAAAGCCGTTCTGAACCAGTATTGACTCCCCTGAAGAGCTTTGAGAGCCTATTTGAAAAGATGAACCTCAACAGCGTCTCCTTTCTCCAGCGTATCTGTGTTCTCAGGAACAACTATGTATCCATCAGCTTCAGCCATGCTGGTTATCGCCGAGGATTCCTTGAAGACAGGAACAGCTTCGCCATCCACGACTTTGACTGCCAGGAAAACCCTTCGCCCCAAGGTCGATACGACCCTTCGAGCAAGCTTGGCCGCCAATTTGTCTGGTTTCTTCTCTGGCAGCCTGGCCAATCTTCTGAGGACCGGTACAAGTAGCAGGTATGCATTGCTCAGACACGATGTGGGATGCCCGGGCATTGCCAGAATGATTTTTCCGCCGATCAAGCCGCAAAGTGTGGGCTTCCCTGGCTTAACTTGGATCCCATGGAACAGGATTTCTCCCTTGTCTTTGAGAACATCATAGACTATGTCCCTATCGCCAACCGAACTGCCTCCGGTCAAAACGACCATGTCATTGTCCGATGTTCGAACTAGAGCTTTCTCTAGTTTGTCTCTCTCATCTGGAACGATTTCGAAAGTAATAGGAGTCCCGCCGTTCTCCTTTATGACTGAGACAAGAGTGTGGGAGTTGATGTCGTATATGCTAGTCCCGCTTAGAGGCGTGCCAAGTTCAACCAATTCACCTCCAGTAGGCAGAACTGCTATTCTCGGTTTCGCATAAACTGAAATTCGCTCAACACCGATGGCAGCTAGAACGCCGACTTTGGCAGGAGTAAGCCAATCTCCCTTTCTCAAAACAACCTTACCTTTCTCCAGGTCTGACCCCTTCTTTGAGACATTCTCACCCGGATGAACAGGTCTGTAGATCAGGACCGTTCCCCCTTCTTTGTCGGTGTTTTCGTACATGACCACAGAATCTGCCCCTTCAGGTATGCTAGATCCAGTTGACAACTGGACGCACTCTCCCTTCAGAATGGCTTTGGTTGGAGGAATTTCCGTCCTTAGTGATTCAACGAGCTTCAGTCTTGCCGGACTCTGCTGAGAAGCTCCATATGAGTCTTCTGCTCTCACAGCATAACCGTCCATAGCGGACCTGTCGAAGGAAGGCACATCAATCTCTGCGATGATATCTTTTGCGAGAACTCTTCCGGATGAATCATCTAGGGCGACTTCCTCCGTCCTGGAAATGGGAATCAGGTTCATCTCCATCCTTCGCATCGCATCCTCAAGCGATATGAGAGCTCTGAATGGCTTCAATTCGCATCACCAGGATAGGGTGGCAACGTCCGAAGTCTGCATGTCATTTAGACACCTCAGAAATGATGTGAGACAATTCTGGGGCGATGAGCGCCTCACCGGCCAATTCCACAGCTGAGGGAGACCCGGGTATGCTGAATATCATCTTCCCCTTTACCAATCCAGCTGATGCTCTGCTCATCATAGCCGAGCTGCCGATTTTGCGGAAACTGAGGTACCTGAAGAGTTCTCCAAATCCCTTCAGCTCCTTCTCGTAGAATTTTGAAACAACATCTATTGTCATGTCCTTTCTACTTAACCCTGTTCCTCCGATTGTCACCACGGCGTCCACGTCTTGCCTCATGACAACATCCCCAATGGCATCGGATATCGATTTCTCATTATTCTTCACTATTGTGTGTCTGGAGATTAGGTGCCTCTTGCTCTCTAGAATGGCCTTGATTATTCTGCCGGATCTGTCTGTGTCAGGTGTCTGCGAATCGCTGATACAAAGCAGTGCCACTTTTGCCCTTATTTTGGAGGAGCTCTTCTTGTGTTCTAGATGCACCAAGCTATTCCTTCACCTTTTTGACGACCCTTATCCCTCCGAGGGACGTGCTGGGGTATTGCCCTTTCTCATCTTTCTCCAACTCCTTCACCATGTCCCAGATCGTCAGAAGTCCCACGCAGGTTCCTGTCAGAGCTTCCATTTCAACACCTGTCTTTGATTGAGCTAGGACCTTACAGATGACTTCGATTCGGCGGGCCCCCACTGTGTAGCTGATATCTATGTTCTCAATTGGAATATTGTGGCAGGCTGGTATCAGCTCGCTGGTTCTCCTGACCGCCATTATGGCTGCCACCTTCGCCACTGTCAATACATCACCCTTGGGAATTCTGCCCGTTTTCACTGCTGCCAGAGTTCTTGGTTTGAGCTCGATCGTGCCCTTGGCAACGCAACTCCTGAGCGACAATCCCTTCCGAGAGATGTCGACGATCTCCAAGCGCCCTCTCTTAGGCGTCATTCTCCTCCCTCATCTTCCACCCACCGACTACCGAGAGAAGTATATTCCTTCTTCCAGAAGGGAACCGTTTTCTTCAATTCGTCTATCAGCCAACTGCATGCTTCAAAGGCCTGGCGTCTGTGAGTTGCAGATGCGGCGACAAGGACAATATTCTCTGAGGGATTCAGACGGCCCTTTCTGTGGATAATGGATATATCTGTGACCCCGAATCTTCCAATTGCGATTTTCTCGAGTTCAGTCATCTTCTTTCTTGCCATTTCCTCATACGCTTCTACCGTCATCTCTTTGATCTTTTCCCCTTGGCTGAGCCCTCGCACGATACCGAGGAATATGACCAGGGCGCCGACCTCAGGTCCCTTCATTCTCGAGATGATCTGATCAACAGAGAAATCCTTTTCCGTTATGTCTATCATGGCTTCATCCACCACTGACGATTGGAAAGATGGCCACGGAGTCCCCATCGTGAAGCAATGCTGAACTGTCTACGGACATGCCATTCACTGCAGTGAAGATCCGTTCGTCGCTGAGGCCTGGATACCTGGATATTGCCTCTCGTATCAGACTAGCAACTGGCGTATTGTTTGGAAGATCATAGAGCTCTTCGTTCTTGTTCGTTATGTCTCTGAACGAAGCGAAATAGAGGACTCTTATCCTCAATGTTTCACCCCCCAATATGGCTCCCTTCTTCTAACGGCCTCCACATAACTCCGCGCAAGCGTTTCCTGAGTAGCATTGGCTCTTAGTAGACCAACGAAATCTACAAGATTGTCATTTCTCAAGAGGCAAGGTTTCAGTCTTCCGTCAGAAGTGACCCTCATCCTTGTGCAACCTTTGCAGAACTCGGGATTGGTAAGAGGCCTGACTACTTCGATACTCGCAGAACAACCGTTTGAACTGATTACATATTTCCTCCGCCTGGTGTCATCAGATCGAATTGCTTCTTTGAACTTCCTGGAGATCATCGCCTCTATTGGATCCATGTCCGCGTGGTATGACTCGAACAATGCCGCATTTGACGGAAGCGGCTGCATTTCTATTAGCTGAACTGTTGCACCGAGCGAAGCACCGAAATCAATGATGTCTCCAACCTCGTTTTCGTTGGTGTTTCTCAGCAAAACCATATTGATCTTCACTGGCATCAGACCAAATCGGACTGCCGCTCCGATGCCTCCTAGTGCCTGGGCCAAAAGGTCGGCTCCACAGATTCTCTGATATTTCTTCTGGACAAGCGAGGGAAGGTTGACGTTGACTCTTCTGAGGCCCGCTTCCTTCATGTCCTTCGCTAGTGTCTCCAAGAGAATCCCGTTGGTGGTCAGTGATACGACGTCTACGATGGCACTGACGTCTTTCACGACATCCACTATGTCTTGTCTGACCAGGGGCTCTCCCCCGGTTATCTTCACCTCCTCTATGCCGAAGTTCTTTCCCATTTCGACTACTCTCCTTATCTCATCTCTACTGACCTCTTTGTCTTGAGGGATGTTCCACTCTCTGTGACAGAAGAAGCAATTCAGATTACATCTCTGGGTCACCGAGATTCTCAGTCCCGTAGTGGGTCTGCCAAACCTATCAATCATCGGGAGGGTATAACACGGTTTTAGGTTTAAACTTATCGGGCACGAATTGTCACGCCTTAATCCTGATGATCTGACCAGTATTCCTGGAGGGAATCAGTCCGGGTGCCTTCTCACCCAGCTCGCGCCTGAATTGTTGGCTCCTCAAGACCGCGATAAAGCTCGATATAATCTGCTTTTTGACGTCTTGTTTTCTTATGGCGAAGTCAAAGTGCTCATCGGCTACCCTAATGAATGTCAGATTGTGTCTCTTGGCCGCCGGCATTATGCCGATTGCGACATCTGATTCGTTCCTAGACACTGAGAGAGCCGCTTCAGCATGCGATCTCGCTTCCTTGTCATATCCCTTTATCGTATGACTCAATTCGCTGAACCCCAGATTCATGGAATTCGCAAGTCTCGCGAGGTTGTGATCTATGAGAATCCTAGTGCCAGATCCCTGATTCCTGTTTATCATCGATACATCTTTTCTAAGCAGATCTGTCCAGCCTCTTATCCTCTTGGGGTTGCCTCTCTCAATGATCAGTCCCTGCTTTCTCGTATAGCCTCTGATCAGAATGACCCTGTCAGCCAAACCTCTTTGCCTTGTGTAAGGTATGTTATAGGTCGAAGTCACCTTATCAAGGATATGGATCCCCGACACATCGCTTATCCCGTCGATCAAATATTGCAGACCCCTTTCGGATCCTACACTCACATTTCTGACCTTTGCATTTGGCTCCTTCTTTTTCAAGAGACTGACAATAACATCAATCCCGATGCAATTGCTTCCTATGATGCTCAGATCTGCACTTCTGGAGTATTCATGCTCTGCGGTTCTCGTCATCCTCTCATTCAGATATTCGAAATCTTGGATCATTGTTTCCGCGAAAATCGTAAGCGTTGTGCCTCCGCCACCGTGACCTCCGATTCTTGATTCAACCAACGCCTCGCCAGTAGCATCTTCCATTGCTGTCAACGACTTCCAGAGATGCCTATATGAAATCCCCAGATGCTTGGCAGCTTCGTTGAAGGAGCCGCAGTCTCTTACCGCCTTCAGTATCTCTATGCCTTCTTTGTTTGCCGCTTTCATGTTTTCTCTGGCCAGCCACAATTCAAAACGTGGCCTCAGGGAGCTCGCATCAACCATCTTTTGACAACATCAGCCCTAATTGCATTTAAAACCTTAATCGAGAACAGCAAGCACATATCAAGAAACGTGGTTGCAGTATGGCGATTTGCTTCATTTTGGATCTTCAGGCCATTTATTGAACTCAGGGGGAGAAAATTTAAATGGGCATGGGCGCTATGCTCGGCCGAACATAACGCATGAGCAGCAGGCTGAAGTTTTTGACTGGCTTTGTCGGGTTTCTAGCGCTGCTTTGTATTCTGTTCGCCATCGTGTGGGCTCAGGTAAACAATATGAGATCCAGAAGGCTAGTGATAGCAACGACTACGAGCACTGTCGATAGTGGACTTCTCGACTTCCTGAAGCCATACTTCGAGAGCGAGTTTAACGGCAACATGACATGGCTCTATCTTGGAACCGGACAGGCCATGGCGGTTGCTTCTCGGGGAGACGCGGATATTCTTCTTGTGCACGACAGAGTGAGGGAAGATGCTTTCATCAAATCTGGGAATGGAACTCACAGGGTGACCATAATGTACAATGACTTCATATTGATTGGTCCTGCAGATGATCCTGCTGGAATCAAGGGATCCCGCAACGCGACGGATGCATTTCGAAGAATCGCGCAGGCTGGTAATCAAGGGAAAGCGATTTTTGTCTCAAGGGGCGACGGATCGGGCACTGAGGCCCTGGAGCTTAGGATATGGGCAAGGATCGGCTTCGCCTATCCTAACGCGACGCGAACGCCGGCGCTTTCGGCAAGCAAGTGGTACCTCCAGGCGGGACAGGGAATGGCCTCCACAATAAAGATTACGAACGAGAAGTTGGGGTACACGATCTCCGATAGGGCCTCCTTCGCCAAACTCGTGAGTCAAATGGGCTCGAGCCTTCGGTTGTCCGTACTATTTGAAGGTGACAGCATCTTGCTGAACCCTTACGGCCTCATACTGCTCAACCCTTCGAAGTATCCCAATATCAACAACAGACTAGCTGAGAAGTTCTTCCTCTTCATGGTTTCTGCGGAAGGTCAGGGGCTGATTGCGAACTATACTCTGGGAGGCCAACAGCTTTTTCACCCAGTCTTCGGAAACCCTGAATCGATAGGACTTCCTTCCGAGAAGATAGAAGTGGATTACTGGATTGAAAAGCTGAGGACGAATGGAATGGAGCCGCCTGAATGAATGGGATATATTTTTTGGCCAATGACAATGTATCTGTATCTGTCGGCCGGCAGGGAGACAAACGAGAATGGACGGCTGGAATGAGATAATACGGGGGATATTAAGGGCATTGGAACTGATACTGTCGGGGGATCCTGAGGTATTGCGAATCACACTGCTCTCTCTCACTGTGTCAGGTTCGGCCACCTTGATAGCTTCCATGATCGGAATCCCTCTCGGTGTAGTTCTAGCGCTAGTCGATTTCCGGGGAAAGACACTTCTGCGAAACATAATCAACACGCTGATGGGTCTGCCCCCTGTGGTAATAGGGTTGGTTCTCTATCTGCTTCTCTCGACCGCAGGTCCTTTCGGTTTTTTGCGTTTGCTGTATACGCCAGAGGCCATGGTAATGGCCCAGATGATCGCTGTGTTGCCGCTTAGCGTGGGAATATCGATATCGGCAGTTGAAGCTGTCGACCCCAGAATAAGGGAAACAACGATCTCTCTCGGAGCTTCACGCCCTTGGCAGACTTTGATGATGCTCAATGAGGCCAGAATTGGAATAATCACATCAATCGTTGTTGGATTTGGCGCGGCAATATCTGAAGTGGGAGCGATAATGATCGTTGGCGGGAATCTTCTCGGCTACACAAGAGCCTTGACGACAGCCATCGTCCTATTGACGAATCAGGGTGCCTTTGAAGAGGCCATAGCGCTTGGAATGATCTTGTTGGCACTCTCTTTCGTTGTTAATCTGATCCTAGTCTTCATTCAGCTAGGGCTGAAGAGACATGATATCACAGGGGGCCGATGGCGGATCTGAATATCCCGGAGTAGAGATGAGGATGTCTTCTTTGATCAAGCTTGACAACATCTGCAAATCGTTCTCAGGCAAATCCGTGTTGGAGAATGTGAGCCTTGAGGCACAAGCAGGAGAGCTACTCGTCATAATAGGACCGAATGGCTCCGGCAAAACAACACTGCTTAGGCTGATCGATCTCTTGGAAACTCCGGACTCAGGTAGGATTCTCTTCCAGGGCAATGATGTCTTAAGTGATCCCGCGATGAAGGATGTCACCAGGATGAAGATCGGGATGGTCTTTCAGCAGGCCACGGTCTTCGACACTTCGGTCTACAATAACGTCGCATGGACACTAAGGATGAGAGGAAGCGAGGACAATTCGTTGGGCCGAAGTGTTGAGAACGTCTTGGAGCTGGTCGGTCTGCTGACGATTAAGAGTCAGCGCGCGAGAACACTGTCTGGAGGTGAAGCCCAAAGATTGGCTCTAGCGAGAGTTATGGTCTATCAACCACAACTGCTATTGATGGATGAACCGACGGCCAACCTTGATCCATATAACGTTGGAGTAATAGAGGAAGTAATACTGCGGGTGAATCGGGATCTTGGGACAACCATAATCATGGCTACCCATAATATGTTTCAGGCACGGAGATTGGGAAGGGAGATTGCTCTTTTGCTCGACGGAGAGATAATCGAGACGGGTTCACCGGAGGACATATTCGAGCATCCGGTGGATGAGAAAACAAGCTCATTCGTTAAGGGAGAGATGGTGTATTGAGCCAGATGTGCGTTACACGTGAGAGTCTCGCAAGGCAGAAGGATTATTACTCCACAGGTTACAGACATCAGTAAGCATGGCGCGCGTTCCTGTGATCAGGATCATAGGGAAAAGGGACTCCGGTAAAACCAGACTGATCGCAAGCATCACTTCGCAACTCGTCCACAGGGGCTACAGGGTTTCCGTGATAAAGCACTCGATGCACCGCTCATCGTTTGATCAACCAGGGAAAGACACCTGGAGGTTTTCAAGGGCAGGGTCAAGCGTCTCTGCACTGTGCTGTCCAAATGAGATCGTAATCGTGAAAAGGACGAAAAAAGAACCCAGGCTAGAAGATGTCGTCAGTCAGACAAAGGAAGATGCTGACATAATCCTCGTTGAGGGGTTCAAGAACGCAAAGGGTCCCAAGATCGAGATCCGGAGAAAAGGAGAGAGAGCAAATGGTGTCAAAGGCTTGATAGCTGTGGTGGGGAATCCCAATGAGAAGGCAGGGGTCCCGCAATTCGGCTTTCGAGAGAATACCAAATTAGTGGACCTGCTTGAAGCAACCTTCTTGGCAAGAAGAACGGGAAGGAAGCGATACGCCAGTCATAAGTAGCGCAAAGGGATTTATGCCCTGATCCATGCCTCAGTGAGTGAATCAGCATGAAAGTGAAGGTATCCGTTGACGGGAAAGATATCCCCCTGAACGACTTCGCCTCAAAGGTTGTCGGAAGGACAGCATTGGGTCTGGTATCATCCCTGAAGTATGTGGACAGACCAAGAAGAGTCACGATTGATGTGGAACTGGAAGAAACAAATGGCTAGGCCTGCCTTCTCATAATTGGAATGCTTATATTCGTTGGATCGAAAATCAATCGGCATGTCGATAAACTTCGATCCCCTAGGGTTCTACTCTCGGCAAGCTAGGATGCGAGAGATAGGTAGCGTGGGTCAGACTAGGCTGCATGAGTTCAAGGTCGCCATTGTCGGCCTGGGTGGTTTGGGGAGTTTTGAGGCTCTGCTGCTCGCCTTGGCAGGAGTCGGAGAAATAAGGTTGATAGACGACGATATTGTGGCCGTGGAGAACCTACATAGATCTCCTATCTACACTTTCGAAGACATAGGTGTTCGGAAAGTCTACGCAGCCGGTTCGAAACTCAAGAGATTGAATCCGGAGGTCAAGGTCGTGTCGCATAATCAAAGAATCATGGAGGACGAGACAAGGCTGATCGAGCTCCTCCGAGGCGTCGATTGTGTCTTGGACGGACTGGACAATTTTGAATCCAGGCGGATCGTCAACAGGTATTGCGCAAGGAATGGGACAATCTATGTCTATGCCGGTGTTCAAGCCTTCGAGGGAAATGTCTCCGTATTTCGAACTCCGGGGACTGCCTGTTTGGAATGCCTTGTCCCCGAGTCCGGACCTGATCTCATTGACTTCCTGCCGAGATGTGATTCGTTGGGCGTCATTGGGACCTCCGTTGGAGGTGTCGCATCAATCGCAAGCACCGAGTGCCTGAAACTTGGCCTGGGACTGAGTTCGAATCTCTTTGGAAGGCTGCTGGCCATTGACCTAAGGAATATGGACTTTAATGTGATTGACATTCAGAAGAATCCTGAATGCCCTGTCTGTGGCAGAGGCAATCCACATAGCTGAAATGTACAGATTGCTCTTGAGTGTTCGTTCTTGCCTTCACGGATCTTCAAGTGAAATGCTGTCTATTGGTCTCAGGGACGGGAGCACATCTACTTTTGAGTTGGTTCAGGTCTGAATGCGATTCTGCCGGAAGCCACACCAGACATTAGAATCACAAGACTCACTACAGAAATCAGGGGATCCTTGTATTTTGACCCTTTCAGTTCAACGTCATATGTGATTTGGGTATCCCTTGTAGCATCGAATTTGAGCAGGATCGGTTCATATTTGTACGAACGAACAAGAGCGATCCCAACATGCAGGTCATACATCTCCTCGGAACTTCCCAGAAGGATGCTCACTGTGGCCTCTTCATCCGAGACAAGGACAATACTGAAACTCTTGTCGAACATGCCGCCCGATACAGTATAATTCGCCTCGTCAATGATGATCTGCGATGAGGACTCCGAAATGAGTAGCTTTCCACCGAGCCTCTCGCTCACCTTGTCAGGAATAGTAGCATAGAAAGCTAGGATCCAACTCATGCAGAAGAGAGCAAGAGTGGCGATTAGCATTAGCTTTCTTTCGCGAGTCATTTCTTCATTCCCCTTCTTGTTGCGAAATAGGCCAAGAGGGAAACCACAATCAGTACTGGAATCGCAATCAAGGCATTGAATCCAGTGCTTTTTTCTTCGCTATATGAGAATAGGCCGTAACTACCGCTTGTCTCGATCAGGGTTGCAATCACGTGGGAACTCTCGTTGATCTCTAGCTTTGAAGGCTTCCGCCATATGGCATTGTCGGTGGTGAAGAGAATCGCCAACTTGTCCGAAGTTATGCCGCCGGGTATATCTCTATAGCTCAGATTGAGAAGTAGGTATGATCCTTCCGTGACATTGACGAATATCCCCTTTCCAAGATAGGTGTAGTTCTGGGGGAATTGAATGTCAAAAACCGGTCTGCTCGCGGCAAAAGCCCCGAGGAAGCGGAAATCGAATATCTGGTTGTCCAGCAGCAGATTCGTTGCATAGTTGTAATATTTCGAGGAACTCCTGATATACCACGATTCTGCATTGTCAATGGAAACACCCCTTATTATATTGTATTCGGACTGGTACAGATAGATTCCCGTGGATGTCATGTTTACCCTGTTGTTCTGAAGGATGTTGTAGTTCGACTTGTCTAGGACGATGCCGTTGTCTGAACTCGCGATGCTGTTGCCTTCGATTGTGACGTTGTTTGACTTGTATAGGCTTAATGCGTGCGCTGCATTACCTACAAGGCTATTTCCCGAAATGCTATCGTTGTAGCCCTTGTCTATCATCATGCCGATCTTATTCCGAACTATTGAGTTAAGAGAACAGGTATTGCTGATAGTATCCATGCACCATATTCCTATTGTCCCATCCTCCACTGAGTTCCGGGTGACGATATTGCCTCTGCAGTTGGTCAGGCTTATTCCGAACATCGAGCGGTATATCCAGTTATCAGTTGCAAGGTTCGAATGTGCTGCGTCAATCACTATTCCATATTGACTGGAGGCGATCGTATTTTTCACAATCGAGGCGTCCGTCGAGAATCCGGTGAGATAGATTCCCGTGTCATCATCAACTAGCTCGTTGTCGGTGATTGACGCATACTTGGATCTGTACAGGTATATTCCATATTCATCTGCAGTGAGGTTATTACTTCGTATGATGTTGTTCTCGCCTGAGTTGATCAATATCCCGTACTTATTCGAACTCACGAGGTTCTGTTCGAAGACATTCGCTGAAGAAGCATTGAATGAAATGCCAAAGACATTCCGGGCTACTATGTTGCCTCTAATCGTGTTCCCTGAACTTCTGTCCGATTGAATCCCGAAGTAGCCATTCGTTATCGTGTTGTTCAGAACCTCATTTGAAGTAGAATCAGGCAGTATCTTGAGGACCGCGACGAAAAGCACTCCTCCCGAGCGCAAGTTGAATCCCTTTACAACGGTTTCTCTGCTCGATATCGAGACAGTTGGCTCGAGGTCATTAGAGCCAATCACGGTCACATTTCCTCTTGCGACCAGTGTCAGCCTCTTGTTCAATATCAGATTCTCTTCGTATATTCCCTGGTGCACTATTATCTGGTCGCGATCGTCAGCGATCTCTATTGCGTACGTTATTTTTGTTATTGCATAGCCACCTCCGACGTGTATAATAGCCGAAGGATTCGATCCGAATGTAGGAGGCGCAATCAGAGAAATGATCAGGAGACATGCAATCAGGAGAGATCTTTCTTCCTTCAACTCCCGAGAATTTCCTAATCGCATATGAGCGGACTCACCCTGGTCACATCCGAGCACATCCAAACTCGCAGGGCTCCTATCCCCCACCAGCTTCTCAGAGGAATTTCTCTGAATAGTGACAGGCAGAAAGATGACCCGCCCTGATCTCTCTAAGCTCTGGTTCTTCCTTAGTGCATAGTTCGGTGGCGTATGGGCATCTCGGATGGAATCTGCACCCGATCGGGGGATTGATCAGATCGGGGGGTTCTCCTGGAGGTATCTCTTTGAATCTCCCCCTGTTATCCGGATCTGGATCTGGGATTGCTTTTAACAGAGCTTGATTATATGGGTGAAGGGGATGAAGAATGATCTCGTCGGACTCCGCCATTTCGACGATTTTGCCTGCGTACATGATTGCGATTCTCTCAGAGAAGTACCTTGTCGTTGCCAAGTCATGGGTAACATACATGAATGATATCCCGAACCTCTCCTGCAATTCCTTAAGCAGATAGAGTATGTCTATTCTTATGCAAGCATCGAGCATGCTCACCGGTTCATCAGCCACTATGAATTTTGGCCTAAGTACCAGGGCCCTTGCGACTGCAACTCTCTGCCTTTGTCCCCCGCTTAGCATATGGGGATACTTCGATGCCATGAGCTCAACAGGTGTTAGCTTAACATTTCTCAGGACATCATGAATGATTTGCTTTCTTTCCCGTTCATCGCCTATCTTATGAATCAAAAGTGGCTCCTCAAGAATCCGATAGATTGTAAAGAAAGGAGCTAGACTGCTGAATGGATCCTGATAGATTATCTGAGCATGTCTGCGATAAGCCAAGAGCTCCTTTGCCTCGACATGGGTTATGTCAGTCCCATTGAAGGTAAGCTTGCCGCCTGTGGGCCGGTATAGCCTGACCAATGTCTTACCTAGAGTGGTCTTGCCGCTGCCAGATTCCCCAACCACAGCGATCGCCTGCTTTTCCCTTATTCCAAGGCTAATGCCGTCGACGGCCTTGATATAGACTGATTTGGAGAAGACTCCTCTCCTTACGTCAAACCATGTTCGAAGATTTTCGGTCCTGACTAAGTAATTCATGTCTCTTTCACTAGTACAACCAACATGCTACCTTTGTTCCCTCCTCGATCTGCTTGTATGGTGGTTCCTTCGTCCTGCAAATGTCCATCACGTACGGGCATCTCGGGTGGAATCTGCACGCCTTCGGTGGGAATACGAGGTCCGGTGGTTCTCCAGCGATACAGGTCAGGGTCTTCTTTGTACCTAGGGTGGGCACGCTCTGCAACAGCCCTTGTGAGTATGGATGCTTTGGATTCCTATAGAAGACCTCAGCCGGCGATGTCTCAACAATCTTCCCAGCATACATGACAGCCGCGGAATCCGCCAATTCGCTGGTCAGCGCTAAGTCGTGTGTGATGAATATGAAGCTCAGTTTCATATCCTTCTTGAGGATCTTGAGGAGATTGATTATGTTTGCCTGGGTAAGAACATCAAGAGCCGAAGTCGGTTCATCAAGTATTACTATCTTGGGTCTGAGAGTCAGGGCCATTGCTATGACTACCCTCTGCTTCATTCCCCCACTCAACTGGTGTGGATATCTATTCACATAAGAGGAATGGATTCCTACCATCTTGAGCGCCTCTGAGGATTTCTGAAGGGCTTCTTCTTGCTTCATCTGCTGATGGACAATAAGTGGCTCGGACATCTGAAAGCCAATGCTCAATACCGGGTTCAGTGAGTTCATGGCGCCCTGGAAGACCATGGATATGAGTTGCCATCTCACTTTCTTCCTGTATTCTTCGTCATCATATTTCATAATGTCCTGTCCGTCCTGGAAGACCTCGCCTTGGTATCTCTCCACATTCTTAGGCAGAATCCTGAACACAGCATTTGCAAACGAGCTTTTCCCGCACCCTGATTCCCCAACGACCGCTACTGTTTCGCCCTCTTTCAAGTCGAAAGAAATCTGATCGACTGCCCTAACTACTCCCCTTGTTGTCCTATAGTGCAGGACGAGGTCCCTTGCTGCCAATACGCCGTCGGAGAGACTCGGTGTCACTGTTCTTTCAACCTCGGATTAACCATCTTCTCGAGCGAGTAGCCAATGGATGCAAATGCAATAGCGATTCCTATGATCATGGCAATCGGCATGGCTAACCACCACCAATACCCTTGGTAGGCTGCTCCCGTGGAGTAAGCCTCGCTTATGGACTTGCCCCAGGTCGGCAGAGTTGGATCTCCGAGTCCGAGTACAGCCAAAGCTGACTCCAGGAATATGAATCCGGGAATCGCCCCTATCAGACCAGGTACGACCAGAGGAAGGATTCTGGGCCAAAGGTACATGAATACTATCCTGAGATCGCTTGCCCCGTATGAGGTTGCCGCCTCGACATATGTTTCCTCTTTTATTTGGAGGATCTGGCTCCTCGTGCCTTTCATCCCTCCCCCAAATAGGCTAAGCAGCACGACCGAAATCAAAAGATTCCATATGGAAAGCTTGTAGAACATCGACACTATGATGAGGATGTTAAGGAACGGAACAACCATATATATCTCTGCGATTCTCTGGATAATCGAATCAAGGGTGCCGCCCTTCCAAGCTCCCGCTATTGCGACAAAGCTCTGGAGAAACGTAATCAGGAAGGACGCTGTGAATCCAAAAGCAATAGCGATTGGATCTCCCCATAGGAGGCTGATCATAAGGTCCCTGCGGTAACTGTCTGTCCCGGCAAGCCCGAACACCTTACCATAGACGACAAGTTTCACGTCGGCTACTCCGTTCATGTCCTGCATCAATAAGCTGACTCTAAGTCCATATCTTCCCTTGAGGAGTTTGGCGGTCCTTGAATACGACATGCCGCGATCCGCGACCGCGAATAGGGCAACATGGGCGTCAGTATAATTTGCCTCCTCTCCGGTCCAGGATCTGACGGCGTTCGCTATTACCTTGACTATCTTCGTATCTAGGGAGATATAGAAAGTGACATCCGATGACGTAATCGTTGAGCTTATCAAATGAATTTCCTTTCCGTCTGGTCTAGAGAAGTACGCGTTCAGCAGCGGGAATCCGCCCGTGAAATTCGAGAATACTCTAAGAGTAATCTCACTGGGAAAGTCATCGTAAGAGAAGAAGAAGCTCTCCTGGATGTTAATCT
Source organism: uncultured Nitrososphaerota archaeon (assembly GCA_964408285.1). Classification (GTDB taxonomy): domain Archaea; phylum Thermoproteota; class EX4484-205; order EX4484-205; family JAAOZO01; genus CAYOYV01. The sequence goes on from CAYOYV010000005.1 coordinate 22,799, forward strand.
CCTTGAAACCGAATCCTCCTATGATATTGTCCTGCTTGTAGACTCTTGGGTCCCCTTTGTCTCTGCTGTCGATTATTATTGTATCAGGCAGATTCCTGCCAGTAAGCAGATTCACCCACGTTGGTTGAGCCAACCTCGGATTATCTCTCCAGTGATTTGGGTCAATCCAGTGGCTCGTTACATAGTCATATGGATAAGCAATTGGGGTCACTAGTGCGACTAGAAAGTAGAAGGCCAAGATGATCATCCCGATACGCGACGATTTGCCTTCCCATAGGGCTCCCAAGAGCCCTCTTGCTCTGGACCAATCAAAGGAGCTCATATTTCTCTTCCATCTCATGACACTTTGATTCTTGGATCTATGTAGCTATACATAACATCGAGCACCAGTACGGTGATTGCCAAGAGATACGCGTATATGACAGTGGTTGCCAGTATCACTGGCGTGTCCATATTAGCTATGGCCCTAGCGGTCAGCGTCCCGAGTCCAGGCCAAGAAAACACAGTCTCGGTGATTATGGCCCCGCCCCATGATCCAATGAGCCCGAGAGCCAGACCAGTAACTATTGGGGGCAAAGTTGGCCTGAAGACATATCTGTAGAGCAGATCCTTTTCTGGTACGCCCTTGGCCTTGCCCATCGTGACATAGTCCTCCGAACTGAACAAAAGGAAGAATGTCCTGCTTCCGTAGATGCTCCCGAAGAAGCCTGCCGTGATCCAAGCACCCATCGGTAGGATCATATGCCTGAGAACACTCAGGCCATAGCTCAATGGATCCTCGGGAGGAGGCACATCAACCATCCCTCCATAAGGAAGCATCCCAAGCGCGGACGCAAAAATCATTATGAAGATTATGCCGTATAGCCACCCTGGCACCACGGATGTTGGGGCAAGCGAAACGACGAGCCTGTCCAGCCGGCTACCCCTCCTAGTCGAAAGATAAAGGCCAAGGCTGGTATAGAGTAGGAACTGAACTATGTTGAGAGTCGTGAAAAGAAGGACAGATGGTGGAAGCCTTTCCCATATGATCAGCCTGACCTCCTTTGACCCACTATTGCTTGTAATTGTCAATGCCTTCCCAAGATCGAATGTCATGGCGCCTTTGAGGTAGATGAGGCTCTTGATGAGGAATGGCTGATCCAGGCCCAGTTCCTTCACCCTGACTTGGTATAGTCCCTCGATGAGCCTCTCCTGCTCTTCAGGTGTAAGCGCTCTGTATGCAGGATTCCTCTTTATCATTATCGCGAGGTCTTCTCTTAGCTGGGACCTAATGACTTCGTCAACATAGCCACCCATATTGACGATGACTATCGTGAGGTAAGTTGCGATCACTATTGTCAGGAAGAGCGCCAAGCCGCGCTTGGACAGGTAGCTGAGAGCCCCCATTTTTCGAGTTCGCGCAAGTCCTATCGCTTATAAATATTTTCACCTGACAAAGCCGTCACGATGCCGACTCTTATAAGGGAAATCAAACCCCGCATGAAAGCTTATATAGACATATTCCGCGGATAAGATTTCTGGTGTGAAAAAATTGAAAAAACAAAATGTCTACTTAGGCACTGCGCTGATTCTTATGCTAATTCTGACAGCATTCGCCCCTGGACTGCTAACGACAGCCCAACCCAATGGACCCTGGCCAGATGAAATCGCCTTCTTCGAGGAATCTGATGAGAACAAGGCCGTGGACATGTTGGCAACGGGAGCCGCGGACATATATCTGTGGGGGACTAGCACTGCCGCAGTGTTTCAGAAGATCAGAACCTCTCCCGCCATCAAATATGGCGTAGCTTATGGTATGTTCAATGAACTAAGCATCAATCCCGCCGAATTCAAGACTGGTTGGAACCCGTTCACCAATCCTCGTATGAGGGAGGCCATCAACTACATCATCGATAGAAACTACATCGCCAACGACATCTTTGCCGGGCTGGCTATCCCCAAATGGGTTTCCATCGTCTCGGCATTCCCCGACTACGGGAAGCTAGCCGATGTGATAAAGCCCATGGAGTTCCAATACAGATATGATTTCGAGAAGGGCAAGCAAATCATATATGAGGAGATGGCGAAGATGGGCGCGACTCTCGTTGATGGCAAGTGGAACTACAAAGGTAGTCCAGTCGTCCTCAAAGTCCTGATCAGAACCGAAGACCAGAGAAAGGATATCGGAATATACACTGCTAATCAGCTCGACAAGCTCGGCTTCACAACAGACAGAATGCTAAGACGAAGAACGGAGGCTTCGCCCATATGGAACACCGGAGATCCAACTCTCGGTCAGTGGAACATCTACACCGGAGGATGGATTGCAGGGATAATAAGCTTGGACGACAGCGGTGATCCGGGATACTTCTACACTCCTCTAGGTGGTGGCGCGGGCGCCGGTGGCTTCCTCTCGTGGGCAAAGCCTGATCCAATATTCTACGAGATTGCCACAAAACTGTGGAGAAGCGAATACAAGGATGACGCAGAGAGGATTGCTCTAATGGGCAAAGCACTTCCTTATGAGCTCAAGGACTCGACGAGGGTGTGGGTGGTTGACCAGATATCGGCCTTCCCAGCCAGATCCAACGTCGAGGTCGCGGTGGACTTCGGAGCTGGAACTAACAATCGCATCTGGACCAGAACTATCAAGTTGGGGGGAGCGGCAGGAGGAACTGTGAAGGCGGCGAGCATGGGTGTTTTCGTGGATCCCTGGAACCCAGTCGCCGGAAGCAACTGGCTCTACGACGCATACATCCAACATGGAATCGATGATACGGCCCTGCTGATCAGTCCATACACGGGCAAATACATGATGAACAGAGTGGTAAATTATACTGTCACAGTTGACGATAGGGGCATGAAGGTCCCGACCGATGTCATCACCTATAAGTGGGACTTTGCCACGAACTCACCGGTGTTTGCCAAGGATCTAGTCGCGACCACAAAAGTGACCGCTACCTATGACACAAACTGGGGCAAGTATCATGACGGAACAAGCGTGACGCTCGCAGACTTCTTCGGAATACCCGCACTTGCTCACGAAAGGGCCAATCCCGCAAGTCCTCTGTACGACGAGGCTTCACTTCCGGGCTACCAGTCGACGAAGGCTTGGTACGCAGGCTGGAGGATTGTCAGCACAAATCCATTGAAGTATGAATGGTACGGAAATCAGTCGAATCCGGTGGAGCCCAGCTGGACAGCTGCATCATACATAGGCTGGCCAAACATGCCATGGACCGTGCTTGCAGTAGCTAGACTGGCTGAACAAAACGGAGAGCTGGCCTTCTCATCACCAAAGTCGGCAAGGACGAAGCTGGACTGGATGAACCTCATTGGAGGACCAAGTCTACCCATCCTCGCGAAATGGCTTGACTGGGCAATAACCAATAAGTACATCCCTGAAGACCTGAAGAACCTGGCCGCCAAGTATAATGTTCAGATAACGCCAGACGAGGCAGTTGCCAAGTATCAGGCCCTGAAGAAGTTCTATCAAACCTACGGACACTTCTGGGTAGCATCGGGACCGTTCTTCCTATACAAGGCCGACTTCACGGCCCATCAGGCAGTCGAAAGAGCATTCAGGGATTATCCATACAAGGCCGACAGATGGGCATTCCTTGCGACCCCACCTGTCCCAGAACTGGGAATCAAGGTCCCAACGCAAGTTGTTCCCGGACTAGAGACGAAGATCAATGTCACTGTGAGTTACAAAGGCCAGCCATATGCAAAGGAAAAGGTTCAGTTCGTGAAGTATCTTGTGACTGATCCCTTCGGAAACAATGTGGGCAAAGGTGAAGCGGCATTTGGAAGTCCTGGAACCTATGTCGTGACCCTTAGCGCACAGACCACAGGCTCTTTCACCCCTGGCGCATACAGCATCCTTGCGATCGCCACAAGCACAGATGTAGCAGTTCCAGCAACGATGACATCTCCATTCACCGTAATACCCGCTCTGGTATACTTCACCACCATGACCAACGCACTACAGGCTCAGCTTTTGGGTAGGATCCAAACAATAGAATCGTCGACGACAACTCTGCAGGCCAGCATAGATAGCTTGAAGTCATCGCTGAACATGGCCTACGCAGTAGCAGGTCTTGCCCTGGTTGTAGCCCTAGCCGCAGTGTTCCTAAGCTTGAGAAAGCCAAAGGCCTAAAGGCCCTCTTTCTCTTTTTATTTTTTTGTTTTTTTGCTCATCATTTCCTTGGGACATACGGGTGTCTTTTCTTCCAGCGGCCATTATTGTGGCATAAATGCATCAGTGGCTCGCTCGGTGACCTGTTCTTTGAGCGCAATATTATTAATTTACCCTGACCGCACATTGGCAGTATATGTACAAAGAGCTTCCCGATAGATTCATCGAGTGGGCTTATTTCCAAAGGACTGGTTTCGTCAAGTCTATCATGAATTCCGCCGGGAAGGATTCAGCCAAATTCCTCATAGAGTCGACAAGGCACAATCCAACGTTATGCACTGGCAGGATTGAGGGAAATAGGTTGATATTGAACGCCAAGGTGGTTGGTTCAGGCTTTGTGCCCAAGCGAGAATTCATTCAACCTGCAATCCAAGACCTGAAGGCTCATGTCGAGACATCCGATCACGCTTCCGATAGCGAGTATTCCGAACATGGAGTCCGATTGCTTCTCAAGCATTTGTATCACGAGGACAGGGCCGAAGCTCGAAGGAGAATGGACTTTTCGAAGCTTTCAACCCTCGAAATGGCAGCAGGGATAGGCAGATCATCAAAACACACTTGGCTGAACGTTCAGAGTTCGAGTACAGCGGTCCTCACTTACTACATGCCTCCCAACATCAGCTTCGAGGTAAGGGGCCAACTCGATGTTCACACCGCCGGAACATATCATGAGTTCGCGAATTTAGTTCATGACACTTTCCATCGGGCTCCGGCAACTTCGAGAACATACAAGCCCTGCTACATCGTCAACGTTGAGGAGGTCTACGACAACAGTGTCACAAATAACGGCTTTGGCGTGCGTCTTGTTTGATCAGTGAAGTAGAGTTCCCCGAATGGACCGCGGCTCCGGACTAGACTGACTTCTCTCCGAGTTTCTTCTCGAAATAGTCCTTCACTTTCTTCGTGACGTTGTCGGGTATTTCCCTCGCCAACGGGAACTCCTCCGCCATCGTGAGCCTATGACACAGGTTCTCCAGTATTAGGCCAATCGACACAAAGCCGTGGGGCAATACCCCCGCGGTGTCATCTTCCCTAGTGTGAGTGAAGAAGGAGGCTCCGCCTGATCTCAGAAATGAAACAGCTGGTACGCCTTTCATAGCAAACGACGCACTATCAGACGACACATTGTCTTGGGAGATCTCTAGGCTGAGTCCAAGTTCCTTCGTCATTGACTCGACATAGTCCTTTGTCTGATCGGATCCGGTCACCGTGCAATTCGTCCAGCCCAAGGCCTGGCCGTGGATATCGACGTTCACTAGCAATTTGATCTTCTCCAATTCCTTGGCATGTCTGCCAACGTAGTCCCTTGAGCCCCTTAGTCCAAGCTCCTCTGCGCCGCAGAAAATGAACCTCAAGGTTCTCTTAGGAACTGTGCGTGAAACGGTTCTCATTAGCTCAAGAAGGATTGCCGTTCCTGCTGCATTGTCTGTTGCACCGATTGTCCCTTTCGTGCTATCGTAGTGAGCCGCAAGCCCGACTATCTCATCTGGGTATCTAGACCCCCGGATGTCCACAATTACGTTCGCGGATTTCGCCTCCATTTCGTTCTGAACCAGTTTTATCCTCGAAGTCTTTGCCCCTCTCTTGATCATTTCAAGCGCTTCCTCATAGGAAATCACGACCATTGGAAGCCTACCTTTGCTGAGCCACTCGACGGGTATGTCTCTTGACGTGGGTAGCTTGCGGGGCGTGCCCTCCACAAGAATCACTGCCACCGCGTTCGAATTGATCAGCGCGACATATTTGTCAAGATTAAGTGCAGCTGGATAGAGAGCTATCTTTCCTAAAGCCTCATTGAGGTAGTATCTTCCAGCGTCCTCCACATAGCAGATGCCGGACTCGATGCCATCAGGAGCCGTCGAACCACTTAGTCCGACTGGTTCATGAGGCAAAACCTTGTGATATGGCTCGGTGACTTGGACCTCTGATTCCTTTATCGAGTAAGTCTTCAGGTCGAACTTCTCGATGGTCGGATAGAGCCCCAGGACATTCGCCATTTCTGCGATTAGATGGGCTGCCCTCGACTCGCCCTCCGTCCCTGCGAATCTTTCGAAAGCTAGTTGCTCAAGATAACTGAAGGCACTTTCTGGACTGAATCGTTGATCATCCCTCATGAGGAGGTCTGCCAATTTCGAGGATAAAATGTTTAGCCGACACAATCCAGCGATGACCAGATACGAGGCATTGCGCCTAATCCTGCCTTAGGTCACCTTCTTTGGCTTCTGATTGGCCCTTCTGCTCCGCATCTCGATTTTTCTCCCGGAGAAACGCGAAAGTCAGCACTGCGATTGTCAGCGCAATCGCCAAGAGGGCGAGCACTTGGCCCATGGGTCCGCTTCCGAATATGATCGGTACGGGACCAATCAACAGGATCCCCCCTGTGCTGATGCTTCCTCCGGGAACAAAGCCCTCAATAAGAATCAGAATCGTCCCCAGAAGTATCAAGATGAATCCGAAGACGAAAAAGAAACGTGACACCACAATACTTCTCCGGCGTTGATTCACTTGAGTCACACCCGCGCCAATAGTATCATCATGCATAGAGAAGCGAGAATCAGAAATGATGCCAGAATCATTAGGATCTTGGCTGTATCTGCGTCATCTGCCAGCACTATTGGAAAAGGTCCTATCATCAGCACGGCTCCTCTCCTTGACTGCTTTCCGTTCCCACCCAAAAAAGAGGCGAGTATCCCAAGTAGAACTAGGAGGCCTCCTACGATGACCAACCCGATGCCCGTAAGAAGAAGGTACTCTGCCACATTATCGATAGAGGTGACAGATCTTTTTATGTTTTGCATGCATGCACGGGGGGTCCTCCAAGCGTCAAAGGCGGCTGTTTCATTCTTTGTCACGCTGTCAGAATTGGTCACTCCTCTGGTGGAGCAAGTTGTTCGCTTGTCGCCGTTTCCCTAAATCCTCGAGCTTAAGTCTTGCTCCTACTCGCCACCCCGAGAAGGCCTTCCTTATCAAGTCGATGGTCATTGCTACTGCATCTCTCTTCGAAATGCCAGTTCTCTGCAGTATCGTATTGAGATCATAGCATTTTGTTGCCTTGAACAGTAAATCGAAAAGCTCGAATTCTTGATCCAAAGTGTACGGTCTTTTCTGTCTGTCCAAGTCGAATTCATCCGTCACCTTGGAATTCCTCGTTTCGGCCCGCTCGAATATGTTCTTCAGATACTCCTTCTCCTCATCATCATCTGCGGCCCTATAGTCGTTATATGCAATCTCCCATCTTCCATCGGGGGTTTCCCCTTTCAACAGTCTTTCAACAAACTTCTCGCGATCCAGTTCGACCATTACCTCTTCAGAGTTGAGATCTCTCTTGATCAGTACTGCCATCTCAATTCTGACCGGTTCAAGAGGATCTATGATCACCTTATGAGGCATGAAAGCATGCGATTGACTAAAAATAGCCCGCGCATTGCCGAAAACTATCAACCTCGCTGCTTTCTGCCTGAGCTCGCCAAATCTCATCTTTTCGATTGTTTCCTGCACCGTGGGATCCTCTGAAACGAGGAGGTCACACATCATGCTTTCGACAGCAGCCGAAGACCTTTGCTGATAGCGATCGGTGATCATAGGAACATTTTCAGTCTTCGAGTGGACCATCTCGGGCAGAGCATAGGGGAAGCTCTCGACAATGTTGGTTCTAAGGTAGAATTTCTTCTCTGATATGTATGCGAAAGCCTCAGGGCTATCTGAGACACCTAGATCGGCTAATTTCTCGCTGACCTCGGTATTCTGGAGTCCGATTGCTTGGACATTCGCGTCTCCGTTGTCTCTCCAATTCTCGGCAATCCATCTGAAGACTCTATATCCCGAGATCGACTCTCCATCCCTGTTTGTCACACGGTAGGGAGCGATGTACTTGCCGTCTGACTTCCTACGATAGGCATATCTGACATACACCCAGTCATCTGAATGGAATCTTGCGTCCGGGTCAAGAGTCAATCCATAAGAGCTAGTTGTCTTACCGGTTCCGGTTGGTGCTATGTATAGGATCCCTCTCCCATCTATAGCAACGCATGCGCCATGGATGGAATGGATTCCGTATTCTTCGGCCAATATTCTGCCTACGGCTCCGAGAGTCCAGCTTTTCAGTTGGCCGTAGTAGGAAGTGTTGAAAAAGAAAATCTCATTGGTCGATCTATTGTAAAAGGCCGACGCGTCCTCGCCCTCAACACCTATCAGGGCATAGATGAGGACCCTTGGCTCTTCTTCGTGAATTTCCCCCGTCCTAACCTGCCATTCCTCGCGAGAGAACCAATTCTCCGTCCAGAAGTCATATAGATGCTCACTGTTTGTGAGAACCCTTGCCCCGATCCCGTGTATGATTGCATCGCCTGTCCTCATCGAATCTCGCATCTTCGAAATGAAATCGGCAGCCTTCTGCCTTATCCTGCTGTATTTCTCGAGCTGTTTATGTAGCGATTTGTCCTTGCTTGCCGTTCTTCCCTTCATCTTTGTGATGGTGGCGGAAGGACCTGGCCCCTCGGCCTTCCATTCAAACGCACCAACGAAGGGTGGCGGAGGAAAGAAATAGTCCGTGCCCTCACCTTCTTGGACAGAATCGCTTGTCGGCAATCGGAAGACTGTGACGAGGTCGGTCCCAGTCTATTAAGAATTTTCCCCTGCAGAAACAAAATCCAGATATTGGCTGATTCTGCAAAGCGTTTCTGCTCTGTCCTTCGATGAGTGCAACCAAGGGCATGTTCTGACCCCGAACGAACTCGCCCAGAAAGCTCCCATTGAAGAGACCTTCTGAAACGATTGACGAAAATTGGAAGCCGCTTGAACATCAGAGGCTGGCAAAAGAGTTATAGGCAATCGATCTGGATTTGTTTTTTCTAGCTTGTATACATCCAAGATGGTCTACGACGGGACCATCTATGTCTCTTTCAATCCCATGAGGAAAGCCGAGGCGCTTATCACCATATGCGACATAGTCGCCTACGCTGGAACCAAGTCCACGGCCACAAGGCTGGGAGATATTCTGGGGGCAGAGAAAATAGACCTTGTTGGACGAACAGTGATTCCAGGCTTCATAGATGCTCACGCTCACCTTGATGGAATTGGTCAAGGGCTTGAGACGCTTGATCTTAGAGGAACAAGATCAATAGACGAATTGAAGGAGCGGCTCGGATCCCATTCCGAGAGGGAGAAGAATGCTCGATGGATTCTAGGAAGGAACTGGGATCAGGAGCTATTCGAGGAGAAAAGGTGGCCGGCCTCCAAGGACCTGGATGAGGTGGTCCATGAACGGGCTGTGGCCTTGGTTAGAGTGTGCGGCCATGCTGCGGTTCTCAACTCAAAGGCATTGGTGGAATGTGGAATTCAGACGAAAGATCCAGAATCATTAGGCATAGCGAGAGACGAGCAAGGAGTACCCACGGGCGTCCTGACTGGAGATGCCCTTCGGTATCTCAATCAGAAGCTTATCAGCTTGACCTCGGACGCGGATCGGGCTAGACAGCTTCGAAACGGCCTAAGATTGGCTGCAAGTCTTGGCGTGACGACTTTGGATTTCGTGAGTTGCGATGCGGATTCATTCAGAGTGTTGCAGGAATTGAGAAGAAAGGACGCACTCCTCGTCAGAATCAGGATTCATATTACGCCTGACATGCTCCAAACCATGGTGACAACAGGACTTGGGGTAGGTTTCGGCGACCGCTGGCTCAAGGTCTCTGGGGTGAAAACGTTTGCAGATGGTTCTCTCGGGGCAAGGACGGCTTGGTTGTCTTTCCCCTATGAGGACGACCCTGATAATCAAGGGAATGCAAGTTCGAGCGAGGACGAGCTCCTCGCCTTGGCAAGCTTGGCTGAGAAACAGGACCTTCAGCTCGCAGTACATGGGATAGGTGACAGAGCAGTCGATCTGATTCTGGGGATCTTTAGCAGGTTGGAGAAAATCAAGAGCTTGAGGCATAGGATAGAGCATTGCTCAATCGTAAGAGGCGATCAGATTCGGAGGATAGAGGCGCTTGGGGTGCCGTTGGTCGTCCAGCCTCACTTCGCAATCACGGATTGGTGGGCGCTGAATAGGGTTGGATCTAGGAGAGCGGATTATGTCTACCCATTTGGGACAATGATCAAGGAGGGTATCAGAGTCGCATTCAGCACCGACTCCCCAGTTGAACCACTTGATCCGTGGAAGACAGTATATGCAGCGGTAACCAGGGGAGTCTATGAGGAGGGATCTCTCTCCCTTCAAACATCGGGTGAAGGAATCAGCCTTGAGCAGGCCCTCGATTGCTATACCCGCGGTTCCGCATTTGCTCTCAATGAAGAAGCGAATCTGGGAACCTTGGAGCCTGGCCATTTCGCTGACTTTCTGATCCTTGAGCCAGACCCATTCGACGTAGACGCCAAGGAGCTAGGGAACATTAGGATCGATGAAGCCTATGTCGGGGGCAGGAGAGTTCATCCCATGTGATTGCAATTCGGCCATATCGTACTCAAACAAAGCTCAAAGGCATTGGACGGACTAAGTGCAGCAGCCAGCCTCAGTGGGGGAAACCTTTTCATCGAAGCCGAAGTTGTTCTATCTCAATGGTGCGAATCGAAATCAGAGAGGTCAGCAACGAAAACCTCGATGATCTATGCCAGCTCTGCGTGCCAGTAGAAAGACGCAGTTCCCCAATCTATGGCAGAGGCATGGAAGATAAGAAGAAGTGGGCTACCCATGTCTTGGAGAGATCCGGCGTCATAGGGAAGCTTGCCTACTATAGATCCAAACCGGCCGGGTTGTTGCAGTATGAACTAGTCGAAGAAGAGAAACTGATACGGATTCAATGCATCTATGTGCCCGACAGCGAGCACTGGAGGAAAGGAGTAGCTACCCGGCTTTTTTCTACACTTCTGGACGAAGCCAAGGAATCCAGGAGATGGTTTGGTGTTGGGCCCCTAGATGGGATTGTCGTAAGGACATTCCCTGCAGAGCAACACGGGCAATACCCTGCGAGACTCTTCTTCAAGCGATCGGGCTTCGTGCAGGTGGGAAATGATCCAGATCAGCTTTTCTTTCCGCTGAGGAGAGGTGCATCATACAAGCCACTTCAGAGGATCCCTTCAGAGTATTTGCCGCAGGAGGAGGATAGGAATAGGGCGACAATCCTATACAACCCCTCTTTCTGTCCTTTCTCCTATGTTTTCTCAAGAAAAGGTGAGGATCTGATAAGGGAGGTGATCCCTGAGATTCAGGTCCACTGGATAGATAAGTCAGAGCAACCGGGCGAATTCGAGAAGCGAGGAGGCTTCGAGGGATGCGTTGTGAATCTGAATCCAATCAAGTCCTTCGTTCTGAACGAGGAGCAGTTCAAAAAGGAAGTCAAGCTTGCGGTCCGATAATCACGGAACAATTGCCCCTGCTCCCATCGTGAGATTGCCAAGGGCAGAACATGTCGCGTCCCTAGATGCTGGCCAAAGTTAATATCCGAAAGCTGAATTCACCGATGCTAGGTGAATGGAAAACCAAATGAGGACGAAAAGATTGTTGATGCTCACGCATTCAGCAGCGTTCCGGCATGACTATCTCCCGGTTGCCTCCCAGTCAATAAAGGAACTTGGAGAAAACTCGGGCATGTATGAAGCCGTCGCTACGGAGGATTGTGAAATGATTACGGAAGCGAAGCTAAGGGATTTCTCCGCGATTCTATTCGCTACAACCGGCGAGCTTCCCCTGAACAATGAGCAGAAGACCGCCTTATTGGATTTTGTCAGGAACGGGAACGCCTTCGTTGGTATACACAACGCAGCCGACACTTTCTACAAATTCCCCGAGTATGGGGAGATGCTTGGAGGCTACTTCAACGGGCATCCATGGACTCAAGAGATCGCGGTCATAGTCGAAGATCCCTCGCACCCCTCCGCAAGGCATCTGCCAATGAAGTTTGTGACAAAGGAAGAGGTGTACACGTTCAGGAATTGGCAAAGGGACAAGACCCACGTGCTGCTAAGCTTGGATAATTCTTCAGTTGACCTTGGCAAGGGAACGAGAGAAGATAATGACTATGCTCTTTGTTGGTGTCATAACTATGGCAAAGGAAGGGTGTTCTACACAGCTTTCGGTCACTTCAAGGAGATTTGGGGCCAAGAGTGGCTCAGAAAGCATCTGCTGGAAGGCATAGTGTGGTCGATGGGTTCCCAAACCAAATAACGCGCTTCTGGCGAAGTCCGGATGCCGGTCAACGTGAAATAACAGCCTGACTGGTAGAGCTCCTCTTCACACAACAATGACCTAGCGGAATAATTCGTCCTGGAGCTGGTGCCAGATGGCAATCGCTTCACCCGCCCCTTCCCCTTCGCGTAGGATGGGTTGAAATATCAGATTTCCCTTTCTCTCGAGTGGAGAAAGAACTCTCCTGAAGTAGGCTGAAAGGGTTTCGCCGTCATCTCTGCTCACTTGGCCATAGTATATCTTCTGGGCATCCAAAATGCCTTTCATGATCGCGGGCCAATGATACATCTCGGGATTGCCCAGATTGACGCCCTTAACCTCTTCAAGCTCAAGGTAGATCTTCATTATGTGCAGACCATTTCCGCAGAAGTGAATCCAGCAGCTGAATGGTTTCACGGCTTCTTTAAGGTAGGGTACTGCAAGACCTGCAAGCTCAGGAGACAGCAGGGTCGTACTATCCTCGCAGCAACGAGCGCCGCAATTCGACATAACCAAGTTACAGCTGTGATATCCGCCATCCAATGGCTCGCCAATCAGCGACTTAAGCCAGGAGGTGGTTTCTCTGTAGATATAACCAGTCAACGAAAGGAGATGCAGAACCAACTCCGGCCTTCTGTGGAATTCGCTGAAGATAGAGTCTCCCATAGCAAGATGGGCAATATCGAAGGGCCCTTGAGTATCAGGGAGATAGACCTTAACCGGTTTTCTCGCGAGATGCTCACGATAGGTCTCTAGGTATTGTCTGAATCTCGGAAGAAGACCCTTCTCGATAATAGGATCAAGACTTTCTCTGGCAATCGTTGATATCTCTTGCTTACGAAGATGCTCCTTCAGCCAAGGCATCTTATCCGGGAATATCTGCTGAGTCAGGCCAAATATCGATGCTAGAAACCCGACTCCGAAATTTATCCTCACGGAAGGAATGGCATCAGACTTGGCCCTTATGGCTCCCAAGGCAGACCAGAGTTGCTCGTAAAGCATCTCCTCCGCATCTAGGAACTGCTCTCTCATATCATATGAGGGAAGGCCCTTCCTGTCGATGACCGACTCGTTGATCAGGATAGGCAGATAGTCTGGTTCTTTGCCCTCCCACGTCTCTCGTTGTCTTGTTTCTCCCTGACGTAGAATCTCCATGTCTGCCTCGTTATCAATGAGATCGATTAGTTCTGTGAGGGGAACCTCGCTTGCCATCAATCTGTATCGGAAGCTGGCATCTTTATGATTTATGGTGGCGGGATTGCTGACGGATGCCAGCCCCGTCTGATGGTTCAAATGCAGGTTCGGGGTGGATCTTCTACAAGAATTGATCTCAGCTTTGGTCTAGAGCGTCTTCTCCCACATCTGGCTGGCTAGCTTACCTTCTCTCATGTACAGCTTTGTCTTGTCTCTTGCGGCGTCCTTACGCTGCCTCTGCTTTTCCAAGAACTGATTGAGCTTTTCTATGAAGATCTCCTTCAACTCACCAGTCAGGAGCTCTCCTCTTCTGTATCTTTCGGCTATGCCCTCTATCTTTGAGTCGTCCTCCTCGAGGAACATATACAGCCATTGAAATGGAACATCGACATCAGGATTTCCTCCCAGCTTCCTGTGGAGTTCGATCGTCGCTTGGCCTCCCGAAAAAGCGTACTTGTAGATCTTCTCAGCCACGATCTTCGGTTCATCGTCTAGATATATCGCTGTTTCTGGTCTGGAGGTGCTCATCTTTCCTTGAAAGCCGATCAACGGTGGAATAAATTTGGAATGAATTGCCGCTGTCTTGTAGTAGCCCATGCCTTCCGCTACGTCTCTCTGGACACGCCAATAGGGATCCTGGTCTATCGCGGCTGGAATGAGGCACCTTTTCCTCTCGAGCATTGTCGGCACTATCTGTACTGCAGGATAGAATAGCATGCCTATGTTGGTTTGGAGATTGAACCCGAAGACAGCCTTGACAGTGCTGTAATTGATCCTCCTTGCAATCTTGATCGCCATGTTGTACATTCTTCCCATGAATTCCGTATCCCGAAATATGAACGTCCTATCTGGGTCGAATCCCACGGCTATTATGTCCAGTATATTGTCCAATGACCATTTATGCGCGTCCTCAAGAGTGAGGTTTCTTCTTTCCTCGAGAAATTTCTCATCGTCCGTTATTTGGATATAGAGGTTGACCTTGAACCGGTCCTGCAGCCATTTGGTGAAGTAGAAAGCGACTATGTGTCCTATATGCATTCGGCCGCTAGGCCCTCTTCCCGTATAGAGGAAGAAGCCCTTTCCGCTCTCATAATCGTCCAACACCTGATTCAGGTCTCTATGGGAGAAGAAGACTCTTCTTCTGAGCATGTGATGGCTTCCTTTCGCGTCTCGCTCAAGTCTAGCGTATAGCTCGTCGCTTATTTGCTCCGTTCCGAATTCCTGAATGAGTTTGTCATAATCGACTATTCCGCTGACTTCCCATGGAGTCACAACGAATTCCTTTTCCTCTTCTGCGGACATTCCCCCATTTCAGGTTCAACAGCTGACTGAAGTTAAACATTCCTTCGCGTACCGTATGAATCTGTGGTAATCGTACTTCTCAACGTGGGTGCGCCGGTCGAATCAGAATCAGGGGCGCTCTCGGATTAGCCTGAACTCAGATGAGAGTTCAGACAAAAAGATCCCTTACAGGATGAGTGATAAGTACAGAGCCCGTTCAAGAATATGGCCGAGCGTCCAGAATAATGAAACTTCCTCTCCGACAAAGCAATGGTTGAGAATCAGGAGCGCGCGGCAACAATCCTGGATCGCAGCGAGATAAACAAATGCTTTTCTAGTTTGCTCTCTCCTAGAGCGTTCCGATATTGGCTGGTCCTAGGATAATCGTGCTGATTAAGGCTGTGCCTGACATAGAGCGAGTTAAATTCGACCAGGAAACAGGAAGGATAGACAGGAGCTCCGCCCAGCTAGAGCCGAACCCGTTCGATCTTAATGCACTCGAGGCTGCGCTGAGGATCAAGGAACGGTTGGGCGGGATCATAACAGCGCTAAGTATGGGCCCACCTCAGGCTGAGACCGTACTGAGAGATGCGATTGCCAGGGGTGCCGACAAGGCTATTCTCTTGACAGACGAAGCTTTTGCTGGATCTGACACTCTCGCTACTTCCAGAGCCCTAGTCGCTGGAATCAGAAAAACAGGGGAGTTTGACCTCGTGATCGCTGGGGAGAAGTCTGTCGACGGAGACACTGGACAGGTTGGCTCTGAGGTGGCTTCCCTCTTGGGGCTTCCATCCGATTCATATGTGGATTCAATCGAAGATGTCACCGACAACCGAATCACGGTTACCTGTGACTATGGAACTCGCCGATATGTTAGGGAGTCGACGTTCCCGTGTGTTATTTCTGTCACCAAGAATGTGGCTAGTCCCAGGCTGCCGAAGCTCGCTGACGCCCTTAGGTCAAGAAAGGCGAAAATCGAGATCAATGGGGCGTCAGATTTGGGCGAGTTTGTGGATAGGAAGACATTGGGGACACTGGGTTCTCCAACACATGTAATGAAGATACGAATTGGCTCGGAATCCAGACGAGACAGCAGAAGGCTTGCTGGAAGTCCGACAGAGGTGGCCAAAGAGCTTGCAGATTTGATAGAGTATTGGCTGCATGGGGGGAAGGGGATTGAAAAGACAGTCTGATGGGATTTTGGTGTTCTCTGAATTCATTTCCGGTTCTCTGCACCCTGTAACACTGGAAATACTTGGGAAGGCACGTGACCTAGCAGATAAGGTGTCTTCAGACGTACTTGCTGTGATGGTCGGAAGCGGCCTATCCGAGGCAGCACGTGAGCTTGTCTTTCACGGAGCAGATGTTGTGTATTCCATCGATCATCCATCGCTGACGGATTTTGATCCTTTGCTATTCCAGCAGAATCTCGTGCCCTTGTTGCGCGAACTGAATCCCTTGACATTTCTGCTAGGGGCAACCCAAATCGGAAGGTGCCTCGGACCAAGAATAGCCGCTCAGCTCGGAACCGGCATAACCGCTGACTGCACCGATCTCGATATGACCCCTGAAGGGAATCTCGTTCAGGTGAGGCCAGCGTTCGCAGGAAACATCATTGCGACAATAATCACAAGGACAAGGCCGCAGATGGCCACGGTCAGGTACAGGGTAATGAAACCCGCCTCCAGGGACCAAAGTCGCGAAGGAAGGATAATAGCCAGAGACGCTGCTTTCACGACCCCGAGCGCCAAGGTGATAACAAGCTCCAGATCCACTGGCATTGACATCTCGTCAGCGGACATCATAGTTTCAGTCGGTCGTGGCCTCCCGAGACGCGAAGATCTAAGACTAATCGAGGATCTAGCAGACGCATTAGGGGGAATCGTGGGCTCAAGCAGGCCTCTGGTTGACGACGGTTGGATTTCAAAGGAGCACCAAGTAGGATTCAGCGGGAATGTTGTCAAACCCAGGCTCTACATAGCTTGCGGCATTTCAGGGTCTCCTCAGCACTTGTTCGGTATGAAGGACTCCGAATATATAATCGCCATAAACAAGGATCCAAGCGCCGCGATCTTCAGGGTTGCCGATGTCGGCGTCACAATGGATCTCAACGAGGTATTGCCTTTGCTCGCACTCGAGATCAGAAAAAGAAATTTAAGCCATTGAGCACGAAGTCGGCCACCACAATGGTAGATGCAGTGCCAGAGGATGTCATATCGCAGCTTAAGGCCATCTTGGGAGAGCAATATGTTCTGACAGATCCTGCCATCACAAAGCCCTATCTTCTAGACGAGACTGCACCTTGGGTCAGGCCGAATCCGAGCAAGGCTATAGTGGTCGTCAAACCCGGAAGGACAGACGAAGTTTCGAGCATAATGAAAGTTGCGCATCAGAACGCGATATCCGTGTTCCCCCGAGGAGGTGGTACCGGACTATGCGGGGGGGCAGTACCCACCATTCCCGGAATCGTGATCGCCATGGAAAGAATGAATCATGTGGAAATAGACAAGGAGAATCTATTGGCCATATGCGAAGCTGGCGTGACACTGCGCGATCTTTCCGCTGCAGCAGAGGAGGCCGGTCTGTCATTTCCTCCTCATCCAGGGGACGATAGTGCCCAGGTGGGGGCGATGGTTGCCACAAACGCGGGTGGTTCTAGGGCAATAAGGCATGGGGTGATGAGGAATGCGGTAAGGGGCCTTGAGGTCGTATTGGCGGATGGTCAAACAATGAAAATGAGCTGGAAGTTGCAGAAAGACAACACTGGATACAATCTCATGAATCTCTTCATAGGAAGTGAGGGGACTCTCGGAGTCATAACAGGCGCCGCGATCAAGCTTTCCCCTCGTTCCCCTTTCACGATGACGATGCTCATTCCTTATGATGATATCTACGATGCGATCGGGACAGTTCCAGACATGCTTGTCTCAGGAATGACTCCGTTGGCCGTAGAATACGTCCAACGAAGAGAGATCTCAATTGTGGAAAAACACCTCAATCAGGAATGGCCAGCAAGGCAGGGATCTGTCTTCCTTCTGGTAATCCTGGACGGGATGGACCAAGATGAAGTCTTCCGTATGGCGGAGAGGCTATCCGAGATATCCAAGAAACGCAAGGCTCTAGATCCCATCGTTGCGGAATCAACAAAGGAGCAGGAGAGAATATTAAATATGAGAAGCAACATCTACACGGCCCTCAAGTCGGACTCGTACGATATCCTAGATGTTTCGGTTCCACCACCCATGATGGCCGAACTTGTCCAGAAGATCAATAAGATATCAGAAAGATTCGGGATATACATAGCACTCTACGGACACGCCGGAGATGGAAACCTGCATCCTCAGCTCATCTTCAAGGAAGGCATCGAATTGTCAACATATGAGAGAGCTAAGGAGGAGATATATGCTGAAGCGACTTCAATGGGAGGCGCCATCACAGCAGAGCACGGCATAGGAAAGATAAGGTCGAAGTTCCTTCATCAATACCTATCGGATCGCCAACTTCAGCTTATGTCCGGGATAAAGAGGATATTCGATCCAAAAGGCATTCTGAATCCGGAGATCTCATTCGCAAGCTAGCAATCACGCGTGACTCTTGATCTGGATTGGCATATGGCTATTGATACAGTAGATGCTCAGTGCAGAATCGCATGGGTGCGAGTCGGAATCAGCCAATCTTGAAACGTTCCTGTCATCCGAGGTTATGCTTCTCGAATCGGCTTCCCGTTCAAAGGGTCTCAATGATGTTTGCGATCATTTGCGCTACGCTTCATGCTCAAGTCTCTTCCCTCTTGGGCGGCTTCCTCTGGGCAAGCTTGGCGAGATATGAGACCTTGAAGTATCTCCGGATATCGGGTTGGGAACTGATGGTGTCATATCTCCTGCTTTCTATTTGTTGGATTCGGCTTTGTGTCAGATTTCTCTTGATCCATGTCAGATAGCTGCTTCTGGCCAGGATGCTCGCCGCAGCAACAGATGGCGCTCCCCCGGCGTGGGGCATCGCTTGGATCCGCTCTCCCTCTAGGAGGCCCTCAATCACCCTTGTCTTGGCCTTCTTCTTGCTCGAGTCGAACTCGTCAACAATGATCTTCCCGGGTTTCATTGGCAATCCTTGGATAACCGCCTGCAGAACGCGACCATGACCCCAAGCAAGTATGTCATTCAGATTCTTCCCGATGCTTTTCGACGCATCGAAGAGTTCATTGAACCTGAACGGCTCAATTGTGAGGACTTTGTGAGCAATGGATTCCAGCCTTATGGCATTGGCGAGTCCCCCCATCATTCCTTCTGGAACGACCTTGCTGTCAGCAACGCCCATCGACTGCAAGTATGAGGCTTGTCTTGGATCAAGGGCAACGGCTGCTATCACCAGCGGTCCTGCCACCTCGCCTTTGCCTGCCTCATCAGAGCCAACGATCACTCCTTCTTGACTGTATTTGCCGTACAGGATCCTCTCTATCACATGTCTGGTTTCTTCTGATTGCTCATACACCACCTTACCAGAGGAGTAGACTATCACAAGTCTGCCGTGCAGGCGACCTCTTAAGGACTCGTATCTGCTTGTAGGTTCATCCCTCAAAAAACCAACCGAGGAGGTCAAAGCCTGACGCAGAGGGCTGTTCAGATCGGCCGGGATGAACGCAGATAGTTGCGTTTTCTGATTCCAGTACTTCATTCTAGCTCGAATCTAGCTCGCTTTGGAAGATCACGCCAGAACCATAGATAAGAGTTTCGAGTCATTTGCCGGACTTCCTTCTCTGGATCGGCCGTTCCTCCCAAGGGAAGATGACGCACCGAGCTTCGCTTTCCGAAAAGAAATCAGGAGGGAAACGAGGATGGGGCTTGGCAAAAACAGAAGCAGTGAGCACCCTCCTGGAACCCATTTGGAGAAGTCTCATCTTTGCTTCTTCTAGAGTCATACCGGTTGATATTATATCATCGACCAACACGAAGCTCCTCCCCTGGGTCTCGAAGTCCGGTCTTTCAACCACTGGATGCGAGAATAACTCGTTCGGAGGCTTCCCTTCCCCATAATGGATTACCCTAATGGAGTGAAGGTTCGGCGATCCGAGAGCTACGGCCAGCATGCCGGCGCATACCAGGCCCCCTCTTGCCACCCCCACAACTGCATCGAACTGGCCCTGGCTTGATATGAACTTGGCCACCTTCCTTATCAAAATCTCGAGTTCTTCCCACCCAATCTTTCTTGTTTCGATCAATCATAGCCAATCCTCCGATGTGTCTTATATCCATTGGGCGCGCCGAGTGGAATGGAAGACCGCTCGCCTTTCTCTAGCATGGCAGACATCTTGCAGGACCTACCCCCCCAAATCGAAATCTAGCGACTTCTCCTCAAGACATGCTGAAGCGCGTCTTTCTGGCCTGTTGAACCGAAATAAACGATATTCGCAGATTCGGGGCTGATTCTGCCGAAATTGGGAGGAATGAGGTCCAGAAAAGGCGCGATATGATTATAGTGAAAGTCCAGCCCCGGTCAATCAATGAATGCGAGGGGCCTGTGGGCGGCGCTTGTGATTTCAATTCTGGTTGGAGGCTCGATCGTGAGATATTCGGTCGGCCAGGATGAATCAGGAGCTGAGGACGAAGAAACATTGCCGATTGGTCTTTTGATTCACGCTCAGATCAAGGAATTGATCGCTGAACGTTTGGTCCGTATCCATGAGCTGATAATGGACCACAAGTTGGAGAAGGCGGAACAGAACGAGGAGAAGCTTCAGTTGATACTCCAATTCCACGAAATGATAAGGGATAGGAACATGATGCTCAAGCAGGAACTCGAAGACCTCAGGCGCAGATTCGAAAATGGCGAGATAACACAAGAGGAATACAGGATGGAAATGGAGAGACTGAAGTCAGAATTCCGGGAACAGAAGGGCAGTTTCCTGCATCTGGGCCAGCAGCTCAAGGCACTGATGGACACGCTCAAGGATGGCGGAGGAAATCTCGGACAGCAGATCTCTGCAGTAAACAAGGAGATTCACGAGCAGATGGCCGCAATCAGAGATGAAATGAAGGAAGCAGAGAAGGCAGCGAAAGAACAGGAAGCAAAGGGCAAGGGCCATGACAACGACAACAATAGCAACAACAACCGAGGAGGAAGGTAAACATGATGAGCCCTGATTTCTTCAAGAAGGCAGGAAGCCTACCGGACGGGGACTTTGCAAAGCTTGCGAAGTCTTGCATGAATGAATTGCTGGGCGAGTCGATCTCGCTTGCCATAGTATATCACTTGGGTGGTTCTGATGTTCTACACAACCCCAAGGTCTTCGAAAGCAAGCTCCAAAACACGTTTGGGCCGGGAGCAGACACAATCCTGAACTACATCTATAGAAATCTAGAGACGAAGCAGCCATAGGAAGATCGGGGAGATCCCCGTCACTGCGAGTGATCGTCTGCGCCCCCGGAGGCTAATTCCTTTCGCCCAAGAGGGGGTGTGTGCAAAATTATTAGAAAATCGCACGCAATCGAATGATTCTTTTGCCAATGCATATAAGGGGATGTTTGTAACAAAAACATCAGGCATCGGGCGCTATGTCAATAGGCGGGAGAAACATCGGGCGCGGATTGGGCCTTTCCGAAGGCTTTCGTGCCTGCTTGATCTTACTGATATTGCTACAGTTATTGCCCGCCGCAACTGGGGAGTTCCAGGAGCTTGGAACAACCATAAAGATTCAACTGCACAGAGATGGAACAGCCAGATGGACATTCCTCAAGAAACTGAATCTCACAGATGAAGATCAAGTCGAGGCATTCGAGCGGTTTGCGGAGGAACAGGAACTGAACAGGAGCAATCTAATATCTGAATTCTCTTCAAGATTCGATTCAATCGTTGGCAAGGCTGCCACTCTGACTAACCGCTCGATGAGGGCCTACGATTACAATGTTTCCTTCTCGATTTCTCCGATAATCACCGGAGGAAGCATTGGGCTGATAGAGTATTCCTTCAGCTGGGAAGGATTTGCGGTGAAGACAGATAGCAGATTAGTAATAGGCGACGTCTTCGAAGGTGGTTTCTATCTCTACGACGGCGACAGATTGATCGTGAGTTATCCCTCCGATTATTCAGTGTCCAGCGTAGTCCCTTCGCCAGACCAAGCAACATCAACTGAAATCACATGGTTTGGAAGGAGGATCTTCGAGGCTGGAAGACCCTCGGTAGAGCTGAGAAGCAGAATCGTCAATGTGACCCTGTATCCGACCAACGAAGAAGTCAACGTCGGGCACCCGATGTCAGTCTTGGGGAGGATAACTCCTGCATATAGACTGAGTCTCTCGATCGTCTATCTCAGGCCGAATGGTACCAGCTTCGAGAGATTAGTAACTAGCTCACTCGATGGCACTTTCAATGACACGACACAGGCGGACCAAGAGGGAACCTACAAGATACTTGCTAGATGGATTGGAAGTGAACAACTCAACCCCGCTGAGAGCAACATCGTGACGGTCAAGACCGTTGCGGCGCACGCGCCCACAATCACCAATGTGACGATCCTCCTGCACCTTTCAACAGACAGAGCGGAGGTCGGCCAATCTCTGACAATCACTGGTAAGGTGATTCCGGCCTTGGTGCTGAATCTCACCCTGACTTCTCTCAGGCCCGGAGGATCGATGTCTGAGGTCTATCTAAGAACACATGCGAACGGAACATTCGAGCACGAGATGAAGGTGGACCAGGAAGGAAATTATTCATTCATCGTTAATTGGAACGGAAACGAATCGGTTAATCCTGCTCAAAGCAATCCCGTGACCGCCGTAGCGTACCAGACGTTTTCCGGCATTATCATGTCTCATTGGATAGAGATAGCTTTGGTGAGCCTCATTGCAGTTCCTGGGGCGTATTTCGCATGGAGAAGCATAAATATGTCAAGGAAGATCGAAGGCGAGATCCCCCCGGACGTAAGGGAACGGGATGAGGCAATTGTTCTGTCAATACTCAAGTCAAAAGGTGGGAGTCTTCCGCAATCAGAAATAAAGAGGCACACTCGCTTCTCCAAGGCAAAGACGTCCTTCATTCTCAAGTCCCTCCAAGACAAGGGTCATATTTGGAAGGAGAAATGGGGAAGGGAATTCATTGTACATCTGAAGGCGGAGGCCGATCGCTAGAACAAAGAATTGATTGGGAGGCCATGGGGGTATTAGGGATAAGAGATATTTCGTCCTTCGTGTGTACGGATCTCAGATATTAGTGGTGTCCTTCGGCCAGCTACTAGAGATTCTCAAAACGATCAGATCGAGAGATAGACGCCAAGAGCAGATAGAAGCCTTCTTCTCAGCGACTAGGAGGGAATTCCCCATAGTCGAGGGAGATTCGGTATATTTCGTATACAAAGGAGAGGTTCTGTTCGGTATTGGCGTGGCAGGGGACATGAACAACTGGGACACAAGATCGCATCCAATGGAGTCAATCCCTATGACGGATCTGCACTATTTGAGGTGCCAATTCCCTTCCAATGCAAGAATAGAATACAAGTTCGTGAAGGATGGCGCTTGGATTGTCGACCCGCTCAATCTGAAAACATGCACCGGGGAGATAGGGCTCAATTCATTTCTGACCATGCCAGAATATTCTGAACCGCCCCAATATGCTCTCCAGGGGACTCATCGGGGGAGATCATGCTCTCACTCATTCGAGAGCGACTTGTTGAGGACTCGTGTTGACCTCGGCGTACATTTTCCTGCCCCCGCAGTGGATGCAGAGACCTGCTCCCTGCTTTGTGTCCTAGATGGCGAGAAATTCAAAAGATACGCCCAAGTGGACTTGGTTTGTCATCTACACAATGCTCAAGAGGAGACAGAAAAGGTAATTCTCGCATTGATTGACTTCGAACACAGCAGAGATCTCAAGGAATCTCGCCTAATATCAAGAATGATCATAGAGGAGGTGTTGCCCTTCATAGGGTCGAGCTATCCGGTTGACAAGAAGCTCAGCGCAAGAGCACTATTGGGTGCTTCCTTCCTAGGAGTCATTCCCTTTCTCACTGTGCTGGAAAGTCCAGGGGCATTTGGGAAAGTGGGCTGTATGTCTGGCTATCTAGGCAGGTCCGGGGGCGCCATTATTCAAGATTTCTTGTCCAGGTCAAGACTCGAATTGAAGGTCTACATGAGTTGCGGAACGTTCGAGACCAACATAGGAGGCGCTGGAAGCTTCATCGACTCAGCTCGACTCATGCACGAGGCCCTAATGTCACGTGGATATGATGTACTCTACGAGGAATCTCCCGAGGGACATAGCTGGTTCAGCCGAAGGGCCAGACTCATATCGCTTTTTCGCTTCTTTTTCAGTGGATCAAAGGCACTTTGAGGCTCGATATACCAATGACCGCAACCCACCGATAGACCTAGGCCATGCAATAGAGATCATATTCCACATTTCGATGGTATACAACTGGATAGATGGATGTGGGACATAGGATCGGCTTGAGAGCCAAAGCTAAGGCGCGGACGCGCGTGCTCTCTAGCCTCTATGGTTCGAGGGCAGGTACTGTTTTGGCAGTCTTCACAAGCAAACCTCAAGACACATTCGAGGTTATGGGAGAAGACGACGCGATAATGGTTGGCTTGGAAGCTGCCGCCGATCTCAGCGGCGCCATGGAGCGCTAGAAGACTGAAAGCCAATCCTCATAGCGGAAGAAACTCACCTACCTGTCTCCTTGTTGCCCATTCGTTTGGAATCATGAACACTTGAGCATATTTGCACCGAGCCTCGATGCCTCTTAGCCTCGCAAGGGCCCTATAGTACCCTATGTAGTCGAAGCCTGAGTACTTCCCATCCGTGAAATCATAGAGTGATATCGCATCGATGTAGGCCTCCAGTTGATCGCTCACATCGACATAGATATCGTGCTGAAAGCCTTGAGGGTCCTCCCAATTCTCGGGGAAGAAGAATCCCCTTACCCTTGGCGATGGCTTGCCCTTGGTGGACGCATTGTTCTTGGCTCGATTGATGCCCTCGTTAACGTTGAGAAAGGTCAATATGTGATCCGGATGATAGCTTCCTTTCCAGTGTGTCAACACTATGTCAGGTTCAAAATCGGCGAGGACGCCGCAGACCTTGGATATCATGTCCTCGCTTTCAAAAGGTTCACCTTCCTTGTATCCCATGAATCTGATTTGAGTGCCCAGGAGCTTCCCGACCTGAAAGGCTTGGTCATATCTTTGCTGCGCATACTGCTCAACGGTGAGATTAGGGGGCTTGGCCCATTTCCCTGATGGTCTCAATGCATGTATTGTCATTGTACTGGCACCGTGATGGCTGTACTTCATCAGAAGCGCGCCTGCAGTTATCTCCATGTCGCCCGCATGTGCCCCAAACGCGGCTATTCTGATGTCGCGAAGCTTCCCACTTCTCAATGATTCTCCGGGTTGAGGTTGCGTACCGTTGGATATTAGGATATTCCGAGGAAGCCGTTTAGATTTCCTTCACCAAAATCGCGAATCTCCTACCTTCTATCATACCATGTCTTGAATAGAACCTGTAGTTCCTTCCTCCTCCCCAAGCGAACCAGACGTTCTTTGCTCCCATTGACTGTATTGTCTTCAGGCACCTATGAAAAATGACAGCGCCTATACCCCTACCTCTGAGGTCAGAGGACACAGCAAATGGTCCGAAGTGTTCGATCAAACCATCAGTGGCGATTTGGCAATAGCCAACAACCTTCTGGTCCTTCAGTGCTATTGTAACCCAGTCGAGCTTGTCTGGATGGGAATCAAGGGTTTTCCTTAGATCCTCGTCCCAACCCGGCAATTCTCTCTTCAGGAAATGGATGAGGTCAACAAGATGTTCATCATCAAGTTGCTGGAACGTAAATCCTTCCATGGAAAGTCGCCTTTCGAGTTCAAGAATCTGTTCTGGCACGTCATAGTCCATGAGGGTCCTATACATCGAGACTGAGTCCCTATTGGTCTCATTGAATCCGTTTTTGAGGAAGAAATCGATTGCAGTGGGATAGGCCTTTACATCTACACCAGGAACGACATATCTCGGACCTCCAGACACCACGATTCTTCTGGCGCCTCTTTCCTTCTGTCTTTTCTCAATCTCGTGTAGCAGAGCAGTACCGATTCCTTTCCTTCGCCAGTCAGGCCTTACTGCTATGATATTGACATAACCAACGTCCTTCCGCATCGGCGCAAATATGAAACCTATTATATCTTCGTCCTGTTCTGCAACCAGGCAAAGACCCAAGTCAAAGCCCTCCTGCAGAATCACTTTCTGCCTGAAATTCACGGCACTGAGGCGATCCTGAGGAGTTGAAACATCCAATATCGAGAGGACTCTGCTCAGATCTCTTCCATTGAATTCTCTCATTCTCATAGTGGCAGATATCACAATCCGGACCTAAGAGATATTAGATAAAGTTTGGCGATAAGCCGCCGGCAATTATAGTTTCGTAAAGGCCTCGACCGTATTCCAGTCGAGCCTCTCGACTATTCCGCTTGTCCATTTGATTGCGTTGGTCAAGTCTGATGTGCTCAGCATCGCAATGTGGGAGTGTATATGCCTCGTTGGAACGCAAATCACGATCGTCGGGCAGCCGGTCTTATGAAGGTGGATTCTGCCAGCATCGGTCCCACCCCTAGTGGTCAAAGACAATTGGTATGGTATTTTCTCCTCCTCAGCAACCTGTATAGCGAGGTCCTTGAATGCTTGATTCGGTATCATTGTTGCCTCATATGTCTGTATTGAAGGGCCCTTACCCATCTTCGTTGGCGCCTCCCTTGGCTTGATTCCGGGTACATCCCCGGCTATGTCCACTTCGAGCACTATGGCAGCATCTGGATCCACGACATGAGAGGAGGTGCTCGCTCCCCTCAATCCGACTTCTTCCATTACCGTTGCCGCGCCGTATAGCGTATTCGGATGCTCTGATCCCGACTCTGCGAAGCTCCTGATAGTTTCCATCGCAATCACGGCACCAAGCCTGTCATCGAATGCCTTTCCAATCGCAACCTTTCCGTCATTTACTAGGACAAAGGGAGAGAATGGAACGACTGGGTCTCCTATCCTGATGCCCATTCGATGGACATCTTCTTCACCCATTGCCCCCACATCTATGAACATGTTGTCCTTCTTCACGACCTGGTTCTGTTCGTCGGGAGTCAACAAATGAGGAGGCTTCGAGGCGATGACTCCCGTGTAGTCGCCTTTATTTGACCTCACGATCACCCTCTGTGCGAGAAGTACTTGATCGAACCAGCCCCCCAAAGTGGCAAAGCCAAGATATGCAGTCTCTTTCTCTATGCTTGTGACTATGAAGCCGACTTCGTCTACGTGTCCGGCCAGCATTACCTTCGGCCTGTCAGATTTTCCTCTTTTGGCGAATATTACGCTGCCCAGCTTATCGGTAGTGACCTGGTCCGAAAAGCGAGATACATGCTCCTTTATCTTCCGTGAGACCTCCCTTTCGAATCCGGCGGGACCAAACGACTCTGAAAGCTCTTTAAGCAATTCGACCTCTGGGTTCATGAGACGAGTGAAGGTCTGGTAGTCAGTTATAACTTTTTTGTGTGATAGTGCTCAGACTTAATTACCGAACTCAATCTTCATCCAATTGAGAGCATGAGCGGAAAAAGGAATCCGGTCTACGTGGTGCAGAAACACGAGGCGTCTCATCTTCATTATGATCTGCGACTCGAAATGGAGGGGGTACTCAGGAGCTGGGCCGTACCGAAAGAACCCAGCAACGAACCCAATGTAAGGAGGCTAGCCATACAGGTAGAGGATCATCCTCTCGACTACGCCAAGTTCGAAGGAGTCATTCCTGAGGGGGAATATGGGGCCGGGAGAGTTCAGATCTGGGATTCTGGCAACTATGAGATCATCGAACGAACTGGATCGCGCTTAAGCGTTGAAATCCACGGCAAGAAGTTGGAGGGAAAGTTCGCCTTAGTGAAATTTGGCAAGGCAGGGGAGAATAGCTGGCTTTTCTTCAAGCGAAAGGAATGATGTCCACGATTCATCGTCATGCGATCAGTCCAAGGCCGGTTCATGTAGATATATTTCCTCAAAAAAGCTTCTTGGGTTTGGGAAACCTGGAGGGTGTCAATTTCGCCTCAGGAGCTGGAGGCTGAATTTCAGTAATCTCGTATTTCATTTTTCCCAATCCGTATTTCTCGCAGAACATAGGCAACAGATATGGATCCTTGTAGGGACCATGGACTTCCTGGAAGGGATGGAGGCGGCCATCACGTACTATCTCCAAGCTTTGTGGAACATTCTCTTGGATGAGAGGCTTGTCGGCTAGAAGATCGAGAGTTGCCTTGTCAATGGCCACAATATCCCTAGAACCAAGAACGCCAAGATCAGGTAGTATGTTCCCGGTCGTTATGCCCCAACAATCGCACACGACTGTTATGTTGATCCCGACGTTTATGTAAAATCGTTCCTTTTCATCGAAGAATGACAGCGTCTCCTTGGTGCTCAATGCGTTGGCCTCAGGGAATGAGGCGAAATTGACCTGATTCACCTGAAGACAGCCCTCTTGCTTCGTGGCCTCGACGCATCTCATGCATTGGTTGCACATGTCAAAGTCTATGGAAAGGCACATCTTCTTCTCATTGTATTTGAGCGCTCCAAACGGACAAAGCTTGGTATGCGACCTTGGATTTTCGCACTTCTCGGAGAACCAGTATCTGTCGAATTGCATGACATCATGCATCTTCGATCTGGATTCACTAACAAGCATCCCGATTGCAAGATTTTTTATCGCCGCGCCGAAGCCCTCTGTGTTATGTCCCTTTACATGAGATAGATCGACTAACACGTCAGCATCCTGCAGAGTCCCGCCCAACTTTATCTCACTGATGCTCTTGTAGTTGATCTCTCGAGTCAGAAAGTAGTTCTCTCTCGGCCCAGCAACGGGGAATATCGGGCAACCGATGACCTCAGGCGTGTATCCTCTCGCAGTCGCGGCATAGAATCCTTCAATAGTATCAACTGCGAAGGGTCTTCCTCCGGCCTTCTTTATCAATCTGGCGAGTTCTCCCACGAGGAAAGGATGGACAGTAGTGAATCCCAGATGAGAGCCCAGATGCAATTTGATCATGACATTCTTGTCCTTGACAGATTCTGGGATACCCAGCTTCTGTATTGTCTCCCTGTACTTCCCGACAAAGGAGTGGTCCGGGTTTAGGGAACGGGACCTCATTGATGCAAAAAGCACTTCTGTCGTCATGTGTAGAAGGGAATGTCGGCAAATAATAATAGTTTCCGCGGAAGGAATCCCACCATAGATCTGCCGTCCCGCCTTGGGCGCGAATCATGGATCGCCAAGAGGTGTGCTCAAGCCTGCAGACAGAATGTGAGGCGATCAGCGTCCATTCCACTTATTTCTCCAGATCCTCGGTTCCTGAACGCTCGAAAGTAACATAGCGCCAATGGCACTGGCAATGCAAGACAACATGAAGACGGGGGGATATCCCATGGCATCCGCTATGATTCCTCCTAGTACTGGGCCCAAAGCTGCGAAGGGAGCCCTGATCATGCCGGTCACACCATAGTACGTGGGCCTGCGCTCACTCGGAGCGAAATCCATCAGTATCGAAAAAGCTGAGACCATATATGCACTTGACGACGCTCCTGCCAAGAGAAACACGATCAGAAATCCGGCGACGTCAACGCTGAATATACAAACTAGACTCGCGAGGAGTGAAAGCAGCCCACTCAAAAGCAAGACTGCTTTATGGCCCTTTAGATCCCCCAGATACGCCCACAGGAGATTGCTCAGGATCTGCGCAGCAGCGAAAGCTGCGGTGAACAAACCTATTGCCTGCTCTCTCAAGCTTAATACATTAATCGCATGGACCATGAAGAATGATGACGCCATACCGCCTATTCCGCTGACAAGAGTAGCCACCAAGAATCTCCGGAAATTCGCATCTTCTCTCACTATTTGCAGCGATAGCAATCCCTCAGTTTGCAGATCAGCCCTATTCTTTTTCCCTAGGGAGCCAATCTCTTCCACCTTGCTAAAGACATAGTAGCCCGCCATCATAATCACAAATGCGGAGAGAAAGCATGCTCCGTAGCCCAAGGGAAAGGCAATATTTTGGATTAGAAGACCAGCTGCAATTCCTCCCATAACGCTTAGGGCTGATGAGGCAAAATTCGAGATTCCAAAGAAGGCGCCTCGCCTCGTCTCCGGTATAGCCTCTGCAACGATCTCGAGCCAAGCCGGAGCACCCAAACCCCCTGAGATGCTAATCACAGCATAGAGTATAAAGAAGGATGATAGTAGTAGAGGCTCCATGCTGCTAGCCTGAGCAAAGGACAAGATAGCCAGCAGAAGCCAAGGGATTCTCTCTCCCAGCGTAATCTTCATCAGATATGGCTTCTTCTTGGGAAAGGCCTCCACTTTCCTCGAGACGAATATCTGAGGGAGGTTGAATCCGAGGATCATGATTGATGAGATCATACCCACGGCCACGCTGCTCGTCGTGAGACTTGAAACGAAGACTGGCAGGATGGTGACCATAGAAACGAAACTCATGCCGAAGCCGAAAAGCGCGAAATCACAGACCAAGAGAAGGAAATTCCTCCTGTAGTTCTGAAGCAACTTGCCATCGCCAGTCAAGCTGTCGAGCATTGTTCGATCCTTCCGATGCGGCTAGCCATTCATTCTCTTAGATAAGGATTTGGAAAGCTCACACCGATTTGCTGGGCCATCAAGAGCATTTCCGGTACTCGCACCCACATTCTGGGGCACCAAAGGCCCACTGGGATTGCGCTCAGACAACGCGGAGAGTCTATTGACTATATGACTGAAGTCTAGAATCAATCGCTTCGTCTATCAGATCCTCGCGCGCGTTGGCCTTCTCGCTGGCCCAGTTCTGGCGATTCGATGCAAGGTCTCCGGCGACCGGCCTAAAACGGATACGAGTCTCAGTTCCGGAACAGAATTGTTTTAAAGCACCCGGGATACTGGCCTTCCAATCAGAACTTGAAGCACGCAGAGGCTAGTATTGTCATCAGCAGTCTGACCAAGGATTTCGGCAAACTCAGAGCCGTAGACGGACTGAGCTTCGAGGTCAACCCCGGTGAGGTCATCGGCCTGTTGGGCCCAAACGGGGCAGGGAAGACCACAACGATTAGAATCCTGAGCACGATACTGCAACCTACCGGAGGCGAAGCATTCGTCATGGGCCATAACGTTGTCTCGGAGCCTGAAAAAGTGAGAGCATCTCTTGGAATTATCTTCGAGAACACTAGCCTATACGATAGATTGACAGCAATCGAGAACCTAGAGTATTTTGCTCGCCTCTACGGAATGGGTGGTGACATGCTACGTTCCAGAATAGAAGAGCTGATCAGGGTCGTTGGACTGGCAGATAGGGCAAATGATAGGGTACACCAATTCTCAAGGGGGATGAAGCAGAGACTTGCTATAGCGAGATGCCTAGTTCACGAAGCTCCTGTCCTGATAATGGACGAACCAACCGCTGCACTGGATGTTCCGACTGCGAGAGCAATAAGGGATCTCATCAAGACGACGACTAGTGCAGAGAAAAAGGCAACAATCATCTGCACGCACAACATGCTCGAAGCCCAATATCTCTCAAGCCGAGTGGTAATCATGAATAAGGGACGAAAAGTCGCGGAAGGAACCCCAGAGGAGTTGGAGAGGATCTCGAATACACACGGGCTTGAAGACGTCTTCCTCCAACTGATAAGGAGCGAGACCCCCTGATGAACCTGAGCCGGATATCTTGGATTGCATTGAAGGAATTAGTCGAAACCCTCAGGGATAGACGCGCAATGCTCAGCATGCTCATATTTCCTCTGGTCTTTGTCCCAATCGTGGGGCAGATCTCTTTGATTGGAATGTCTCCCTCCATAGCGAAATATGCCGTAGCCGTTGTGAATCTCGATGGTGGACCACTAAGCAATCAGATCGGGGAACTGCTCAAGATGACAAACGGAACCCAAACCACGTTCTTTGCATCCGTTCCTGCTGACCTCGAACAAGCATTGAAGAGCTCCAAATTCGATGTTGCACTGATTATGCCACAAGGCTTTTCGTCAAACATAACTCAAGGTTTGCAGTCCCAGATCACAATCGTGACGTATCCTGGCAGCACAAGATCGCTCATGGCCATGTCCATTTTCACTCAAGTGATTGATTCATTTGAGCAAGTACTCATTGCCCAAAGGCTTACTTCGCTAGGACTAAGCCCTGACATCGTGAACCCGATAGGCTTGAATGTGACATCCTTCGCAAAAGAAGGAGAGCAGCAGTTCAGTCCGCTTGGTTTCATGCAACCTTTCTTCATAGTCATCACAGCATTCACATCTATGCTGGGCATTGGCCTCGAAAAAAGCGTAGGAGAGAAGGATAAGGGAACCCTAGAGGCCTTGCTTTCTTCGCCTGCCTCGAGGATCGAGATTCTCATGGGCAAGCTGACCTCCATGCTGCCTTTTGGGCTGCTTTCTATACTTGCAACGATAGGTGGACTTGTCATCGGAGGAGTAATAGGATCCTCACTGGTTGGAGAAATCGGAGGTGGTGTGAGACTGTTGAGCTTTGACCCAATCTATCTGCCAATAATAGTCGTATCTATACCGATTTTCTTGGTCCAAGGAGGGGGCTTGATTCTCCTCATAGGTTTCTTCGCGAAGACCCTAAAGGAGGCGCAGACATATGCCTCAGCACCTACCCTTTTCCTCTCGGTCGGCACAATTGTCGCGTTCTTCCTTCCCTCCTACATGGGAAGGATATTATCCCTGGTACCTCTAATGGGCATAGCCATCCTGCAGAATCTGTACATTTCAGAAGGATTCTCCTACTTTGTAATGTCCGTGTTGTCGATTCAGATCGCATATGCCGCCTTGTTCACGACCTTGGCTGCAAGAATCGTAAACGCAGAGAGACTCCTGGCCTCCTCTTCCTAGAATACGCTGAGGAATGCGTACTTGGCAGATCGAATCATTTCAGGTCCGCGGCTGGAGCATTTGGCCGATGTGTCGCTATTGGGTAGCTAGTTAGTGGCGCGATCAAGATTCCTGTCCTGCCAACGCTTATTAACTTGGCAACAAATCATCGATTTGCAGATGTCGGTAACGAATCTTGGTCGTTTGATATACACGCCCGATTCCGCAAAAGGCGAGGCGATAAGCAAGGTAGAGTCTCATACCCCAAAGATAGATGCGCCAGATGCCGTGAAGGCAGATCAACCCTTTGAGATCAAGGCGACCGTGGGACCCCATCCCAATACCGTCGAACACTCTATAAGGAGGATCGAGATATATTTCTACGAGGAAGGCAGGCCATTCAATCCAGTGTTGTTGTTCTCCTCGAACTTGACTCCCGTCGTTTCCGAGCCAAATGTGAGCTTCAAAGCAAAGTTGAGCAAGAGCGGAACGATTTACGCCTTGGAATACTGCAACCTCCATGGGCTTTGGGAAGGGCGCAGAGAAATCAAGGTTACAGAGTGAGAATCTCCTCCAATCCGCGGCAGCTGGGGTCATTGGGTCACGAATTCTATTCTTCTATGGGTTCGAAGAAGTCCTTTGTTACTCCGCACACTGGGCACACCCAGGATTCTGGCAGTTCCTCGAAGGAAGTGCCAGCTTGGATGCCTCCCTCAGGATCGCCAATGGCTGGATCATAGATATATCCGCATGCAGTGCACCTGTATTTTGTTCTCGACTTTCCTGACACATTCGATCAGCCTGCGATTGACCTCCTCGAGCGTATTTTAAAATTTGCCAGTACAATCCATCATCACCGCAGATCAGCGGCCGTTCTGTTTGGGGCAAACGATCAGCAGAGTGCATAATCCATGTTGTGAAATCCATCGCAGCGGTCCCAAGTACCTCGGACCATTGGTCACTGATGTACGAAGGCTAATAGTCTCTTACAGAAGCAAGTTACACCTTCTCTACTATCGGCGCGTGCCATACATCCGGAATGAAAAAAGGATTTAACTGTCAATGGGATACTCACTTCGAAATCAGTAAACGGGAAGGTGAGATTGAGTAATATGAAAGTAGCTTTGGCTCAGATCAACACAACGGTTGGGGATCTGGAGGGCAACGTTCAAAGAATAGAGCAGAGTATGGATCGAGCCACAAGCCGCGGGGCTCATGTTGTTGTCTTTCCTGAGCTAGCTGTAACCGGATATCCTCCTCAGGATCTTCTTTTCGAGAAGGAATTCATCAGAATGAACATTCAGTCATTGAAAGTGATGACTAGGAGGCGTAGGAAGACGGTGGCAGTAATTGGTTTTGTCGATCTGGAGTCCAATCGTTTATTCAATTCTGCGGCTGTCATTGCGTATGGAAGGAATCTTGGCGTAGTACACAAGACGCTGCTGCCAACGTATGACATATTTGACGAAGCTAGGTACTTCAGTCCAGGGACAAAGCGAGAGATCAGGCCGATATCTATCCAAGCGGAGGGGAAGGAGATCAATCTGGGCGTTGAGATCTGTGAGGACCTATGGGACAAGGCCTATGACGTGAAAGTCACCGACGTGTTGGCAGCAAGGGGAGCGGACATGATAGTGAATCTCTCTGCCTCACCCTTCTACGCCGGCAAATGGAGCGAGCGCCTGAGAATCCTCAAGCGAAAAGCAATCAGGAACGGAGTACCGATGTTCTATGCCAACCTTGTGGGCGGACAAGACGAACTCGTCTTCGATGGAGGAAGTTTGGCAGTAGATTGCCGCGGGAACCTAATTGGCGCTTCCAAACGCTTCGAGGAGGACCTGACCATAGTCGAAATCGACCCAGCAAAGGGCAGGGGAACCAGAGTCAGTCCTCCTATCCAGAGTCAGGATCAGGAGATGTTCGATGCTCTGGTACTCGGGGTGCGTGACTATTTCAGGAAGACAGGTTTCCAGAGGGCTGTCGTGGCCATGAGTGGCGGGATAGATTCCTCGGTCAGCGCGTGCATAGCAGTGGAGGCTCTTGGAAATGCGAATGTCATAGGGGTGTGGATGCCGTCCAGATTCTCCAGTCAACAGGGTCGAATAGACGTGCAGACGCTGGCACATAACCTGGGAATCTTCCTCATCGAATTCTCAATCGAGGGAATCGTGGACGCCTATCACAGATCGCTAGAAGAACCGTTGGAACAGATAAGATCTCACTATGGAGTAGGCAAAGAGAACGATGATCCTGTTGCCGATGAGAATATCCAACCGAGGGTGAGGGGAAATTGCCTCATGGACATCTCAAACAGACTCAAGCAGCTCGGAATCTTGATGCTTAATACCGGCAACAAGACTGAACTTGGATTGGGCTACTGCACCCTCTATGGTGACATGGCCGGTGGTATCGGGGCATTGGGGGATGTCAGCAAATTGGAGGTCTATAGGCTCGCACATTATGTAAACTGCAAATCTGGAAAGGATTTGATACCGAGAAATGTTATGATGAAAAGGCCATCCCCTGAGCTCAGAGAGAACCACTACGATCCTTTTGACTTCAGCATCATTAGCCCCCTCGTCGATGACATAATCGAGAAAAGGATGGGTAAGGGTGCATTGATACGGAAAGGCTACCGCAAAGAGACGGTTGACGATACATACGATAGAATAAGGAGGGCTGAATACAAGAGGAGGCAGTCAGTTCCTTCCATAAAAGTGACTCGGACTGCATTTGGGATAGGATGGAGGATGCCGATAGTGAATAAATTCAAAGTCTAGGCTCATTCATCTTTGTCGTGTATGCTTGGCTGGAAGTGCTAGGCATTGCACTGGGATTGGTCAAGGCTAGAGATCTATTCTATGGGGGATAGCCCAGTGTGTAAATGTGCCTTCCTCCCTCGGCCAGCGGGCCCTTAACGACTGAATCGATCTCCTCATGTGGCCTCTGAGTTAGCTCATCGGCAGGCGGCAGCTTCCCTGGTGGGAATTTCGTCATGATCTCGTTATGGAGCTCAACGACGTAGTCGAGCAGCGCTTCAAGACCGAATTGTGCTTTCTCAGCCTTCGCCAAGGTTGCCTTGCCTATGCAGCCTTGGGGGTATGCAACGACTTCGATTGGCCCGCATCCGACCTGCCCATACCAACTTATGGGTCTCTGGTACACATTCCCTGCCTTGTCTATGTGCTTCGCGGCGATGTACGCGATTGGCTTCGTGTCGACTGCTTTTCTCATATCAATGAATTCTGGGAAAAGAGCCAGAGAGAATGATGTCTCCACTTCGTCTGCATGGACGAACTGGGTTTCGAACGGCCCCCCATGCTCACGATCCTTGACGAACCCGGGGATTGCATGATACCAATTCAGATTCACGAAAACCCCAGGCACCTGGTATCTCTTGGCGAACTGGTGCATTGCTGATGGAATCACGTATTCTTGGCCATGGCCGTTTAAGAGCACCTGCTTCCTGAATCCAGCATTCCAGAATCCTGCCATGATGCCTCTTATAGATGCCTTGAAGATATCATCGTCAACGAAGACCGTTCCCGGCATCCCCATATGGTGAAAAGGATGAGACCCATACCAGACTGGCATCGCAACTGTGCATCCGGTCTTTTCAGCTACAAGTTCAGCCATCCTTGTTACGAGGTATGTATCCTCACCCGTGCACGCGTGGGGTCCATGAGCTTCAGTGCTTCCGAGAGGTATGATTATGAGGTCATTTCTCTTAAGCCTCTCCTGTATCTGAGCGCCGGTCATGTTCTGAAAGTATATTCCGGAGGGAGACTCCATCTGACCACTCTTGGGAAACTTCCATTCCATGTTTCCTTGAGATAGATCGAACGATGATTTAAGCATGACTTGGCTCTCTAGCTTGACTTATTCGTGAGATTCGATGCCATTTTCCCCGAAGCGATTCTGATTGGCAAGAGATGTTTTTGGGCTTAGAGATATGTCTTATGCACCATGGACCTGAGGAATCGGATTGTCTCGGCAAGGACAACCTCAGAGCAAGGCGCTTGAAGGATCTCAGCGGAAAGGTACTGGTCATATCGGACCCTATTCAATGCCCTGAGTAACTGGAGGAACGGGATGTGTCCCTTGCCTGGGGCATTTCTATTGCTATCTGCTATGTGGACATGCTTGAGAAGATTGCCCGCCATAGCTATCGCCCCAGGCATCGATGGTTCCTCTATGTTCATATGAAACGAATCGAGTAGGATGCCCACATCTCTGAGCTCATTTTTCCTGATGAATGAAGCGGCTTCCGCTGCAGTGTTAAGGAACGGACTTTCATATCTGTTCATCGGTTCCAGCACTGCCCTCAATCCCTTCAATTGCTGCAAGGATTTCCCCAGCGCCCTTTGGCTAGAAGCTTTGCCAGGCTGGCCCTTGATGGAACCTACTATGACAGGACAATCGAAAGCTTCCGCCAATTTGGAGAAATTCAAAACACGAGCGACAGCTTTCTGCCTTATCGATTCAGATGGAGAACTCAACGAAAGGCCCTCCATAGCAGCTAGGCCGGTTCCTATTGCAGCTAGAGTCATTTCATATCTTGAGACTAAGCTTTCAAGAATCCTGGGATTGGCATCATCACTTCGCCTAAGCAGCAACTCGAATCCATTGTATCCCAATCTACTTAGCACCCGAACAGTAGTTTCCAGTGACCCGCAGAACGAGAATGGTACATGGGCGACGGGGCATACAGACGCAGAAACCTTTGGGCCAGATGAAGGAGCGCGCTCTCTCATTTGGTGACTTCCTCTGTCCGCGATATATATCTTCTACATCAGATTGGCTTCAGTCTTGGAGCTGGAGCATATCAAAGACTTATATGTGATATAGCTCGATCTGTCTATTGCAGTAGGAGAATGACCTCAGATACCAAAATGCATGCTGCTCTTTTGGAGGCCAGATGGGAACCGAGGTCGAGCTACAAGCTCTCAGAAGACGAAATAGCCACTCATCGCACATATTTCGGGGCTCAGACCTGGAGAGATCCTAGGCTGGTTCTAAGGGATGTTCGGAAGCCAGAGATCCGGTCGAAGGATGTTCTGCTTAGGGTAAGAGCGACAGGTATCTGCGGGAGCGATGTCCATATGGTCGAAAAGGACGGCGATGGTTACATGCTATATCCCGGGCTGACCAAGCTCCCGGTGATACCAGGTCATGAGGTCTCAGGTGAGATTGTTGAGGTCGGAGCCGATGTCAGGACTCTCAAGATCGGAGATTCGGTGACGTGTGAGGAGATGTGGTGGTGTGGGGAATGTGATGCTTGCCGCACCGACAATCTGAATCAATGCCATAATCTTGAGGAAATGGGATTTACAGCCAACGGTGGCTTTGCCGAATTCCTGGCTGTCAACCACAAATACTGTTGGAAGGCTAACGACCTGGTGGAGGTCTATGGCTCGGATGATTTGTTCGAGGCCGCCGCCACCACGGAGCCCTCTGCTGTTGCCTACAACGCCATTTTCAATAGAGCAGGAGGTTTCAAGCCCGGCGCCTATGTGGTGATATGGGGTGCTGGGCCAATAGGGCTGGCATCTCTCGCTCTCTGCAAAGCTGCGGGGTCAGGGAGGTTGACTGTCTTCGAGACCAGCCCAAATAGAAGGTCAATGGCCATGGCGATGGGGGCAGATGACGTTTTCGATCCTATCGAGCTTTCGAAGCGAGGGGTAGAACCTTTCGAGAGGATCTTGGATGTATCCGGTGGCTCGGGGGCTGACTTCATGGTCGAGGCAGCTGGAGCCCCAACTTCGACGTTGCCGCAGATGAACAAGGCTCTGGCAATCGGCGCTAAAATAGCTTGGATAGGCCGTGCAAACGTCGAATCTTCGATATTCGTCGAGCTATTCCAGACTCATGCCTCACAGCTATTTGGTTCCCAGGGACACTCCGGATATGGGACGTTCAGAAATGTCTTGAGATTGATGGCTGCGGGCAGGATAGACATGAGGAAGATGATAACGTCGAGGATAACGATCGATGAGATTCCAGCATACATAGAGAGACTCATTAAGAAGGAAGAAGTGAAGGTCATGGTAAAACCATAGCAGCAAGCCATGCATCGTGACGTCCTACGATCTGGCTCTTGGTGGCTCAAGCATTCTTCGATATCTTGCCTCTCGAGCTATTGAACGGCATCGACCGTGATCGGGACTCCCCTACTAGCCGACAATTTGCATGCCTCCGCGATCTCAACGGCTCTAAGGCCATCGAGAACAGAGACCAAGGGCTGAGAGCGATTCAGAATGGACCTGATGAAGCTTCTGTCTTCCTCAACAAACGCGTTTCTGAATCTCCGCATGAACCATTGCCTGCCGCCATGCCTTATACCCTCTTGATCGGCGAAAGTAAGCATGGTGTCGCTCATGTCTCCGACCTGTATTGTGGCATCGCTTCCCACAATCTCGGTTCTCAAGTCATATCCATAGTTGCTTTTCCTGATTCCCTCGACGTAGCCATGCGCGGCGGAATCGAAGGTAAGAAGAACAGACGCTACATCGTAGTCGCCCTTTTCCCCAATTTCCGTACTTAGGAGACTGGACCCCCTGGCATAGGCGCTTGTTACCTCGCTGTCTAGCATGTTTCTTGCCATGTCAAAATCATGAGATAGCATGTCGTAGAATATGCCGCCGCTCAAGCTTGGATCGGCAGCCCAACCCTGGGGAGGTGATGGGTCGTGAGCTATCGCTCTATACAATATTGCCTTGCCCAAGTATGCCTGTTGGATTCTTTTCTTGGCCTCCAGGTAATATTCGTCGAATCTTCTCATATAGCCAACTTGAGCAATCAGTCCTGACTCTTCAGTTTTTCTCACAATCCCCTTGGCTTCCTCCAGTGATCTCGCTAAAGGTTTCTCGACTAGTACATTTTTCCCTGCATTGAGCGATGACAGAGCGACGACAGAATGGAGGTTAGTGGGAACGGAGACGACGACTGCTTGCACATCTCGCCTATCCAGAGCCTCCTCATAATCGATTGCCGAATCAACCTGCAATTTCCTGCCTAGCTCCTTCGCTAGTTCTTCTCTTTCATCGATTACGCATCTCAATGTCGCTTCCTGGATTTCCGACCTGAAGATCTCAGCATGGAGTGAGCCTGCCCTGCCCATTCCTACCACGCAGACTCCGACAGAATCCATGACTCAACCTCGGAGCTTGACTAGATAATCATTCTGCTCGGTCGTCGGACCTCAATCCGCCGACATTTATGAAATCCATTTTCGGAAAGCGCCTCAACGAGGAATTGGCTTCTCTCCGTCAACGCTTCTGGCCCATAAGCTTCGCAAAAGCTGTGTAGAGGACGCCCTTGGCTGCGTTAATGACTTCAAGGCCTTCTTGGTCACCCTCTGGCTTGACTTCGAAGGATAGAGCGCCTTTGTAACCAATTCCACGAAGGACTTGCAGCAATTGCATCACATCATCGATGGAATTGATGGCTCCCTTCCTATAGAAGCCGGGATGCCAATCCTTCATTGAGCCATCCACGATCTTAGCACAACCTATGTGCACATGCGTGATCAACTCCTTGAAGTCCGTGAGCAGAGATGGTTTCTCGTTCAACAATGGTCCATGGCTTAGGTCCCACAATATGCCGATATTCTGGCATTTCTTTCGGACCTGTTTCACAACCTCAGCTGCCTCACCAATGGGACCGATAAGTTGCTTCTTGTCATGATCCCTGTCAAACGTCTCAAGGTGCACGAAAACCTTGGCATCTCGGGCTTCGGATGTTATTTCCACTAGGCTCTTGACAAGCATTCCAATGGCCTCTTGCCTATCTGTAACAGAGGGGTCAGGGCCTGAGCACAAGACAACGGACTTGGCTCCCATCCGTGAGGCTCGCACAATGGCTTCTCTCAGAGCATTCACCGATTCCCTTCTATGCGCTTCATCTAGGGCGCTTGGATTTCTTCCATCAGATAGGATCATAGGTTGGAGGCCGACGAAAACGGATTTTGAGGACCGAGAGACGATCGGTTGTATCTCTCTCCACACCTCTTCCTTAAAAGGTGGAACTTCGATAAGATCGAAAAAAGGGTCCTCTGCAATGTCTTGGACAACTTCTTTCCATTTCCGGGCATCATTCGCCTGAGGAAAAGCGGCGAAGCTGACCAGGCCTATCTCCCACGGGAGCTTACCTCCATGTTCGGAACCACGCGTCTCGTGGTAGCCCAAGATCAAAGTCATGGCCTCGACAATCCAGTCAGCCTTTCGCATTTAAGTGTTGAATCGGGATCCCGCTCCTCCATTGAGCCTCTCAGGAAAATGAAGAATAGGGACAGGATGCAGTGTCTTAGATTGATCGTTGATGAATGCGAGTCGACAAGAGCAGAGTGCTGCTATCAGTGCTTCCTCTCGTCAATTCTCAAAGCCTTCAAGTGAAGTTCAAGATTCTTTGCTATAGTCTCGTAGTATTCCTCTTCGTTGTCAATCAAGACCTCCATGATTCTGTCCTTCAGTGATCTTTTGCCCTTTCCAGACTGGGCCTTTTGGACTGAGCCAAAGGTGACATGCAACAGCTGTCTTCCGCTGTTCTGACTCAAGAATACCCTTTCCAGATCGGCATCGCTCACGGATTCGGGGTTTGGGATCATATCAAGTCGTGTTCCTATTGCATAGTAGCTTCGGTCGGTCTCGAACGTGCCCATGCAATACTGCGCGATTTCCCTGAATAATTGCGGATCGTGTCTCGCGACAACGCGCAGGGACTCGAGGTAGCTTGTACCAGCAGTCTTCAGATGAAAAAGCCCATCAGTTGCACTGGCAAGGATCGGATACACCGAAAACTTGTCGCTTCCCGAATGGATGCTCAGTAGGTAAGGACCGCATGACTTCGATATGGCCACATGTTCGGCAAGCGTTTCCCTGAACTCAGTTAAATCCCCTTGATAGTCGATGCCCTTCTCGAAGATGCCCACGAAGTGAACAGCGATGCTGCGTGCCATCACGCCTAGTCTCCTCAGCTCTGACGCTATGAAGAGATGCTCGAGAGAGCTGGTTGGATGCCTTGTCTCATCGAAAGATACTTCAAGGTCGAAGGGTCTTCCGTTGAAGAGATCAGCCAGCCGGTTGCCTAGTTTCGCGGCATGGATTATCGCATTTGAATATCTCACGGCAATTCTGGTCAGATCCAGCTGGGAGAACTGAAGCTCCACTGTTTCGTTGCAAGCATGAATATTGAATTTCCTATCCAGATACATGCGCGTGAACTCGTCAGGACTGCACTTCATCCATTCCCACCGTATCTGCTCGAACTTCTTCGCGAGATCCCTATTGTCATATTCGTCAGCGCGGTCATCAACCAGATCTGAGGGATCAATGGTGTACATGGTAAAGCCCGCATTGAAGGTCTTCAACAAGTCCTCTTCACTCTTCAGATGGTCCGCGTCAGAACCGAATCCGCCGGTATATCCCTCCTGGAATACTGCCCAAGATACGTCATCCATGACCTGTTCTGGTGACCTACCCGTCTTCACCATCTCGCGAATAGATTGCTGGGCTAGAACAGGAAAGACTTTGAATCTCCTAAAGGCTCGGATATGTCCCGGTGTCGCAAGACCGATCCTATCCCCTGCCCCTACAGCCGTCTCATTGCCTATCGGCATTGGCCTTGTGAAGGAGAAAACACCGCGTATCGCGTCTGCGTTCAAGTGATTGCAGGGGCATAGGAGATAACGGAATTCCCTCCCATCTGCCTTGAATTCTCCACTTTCCTCCGGCGCGAAGCTACTGCTCGCTGAATCTGGTGTTGACCGATCACGAAGTATGACCAGCTTCCGCGTTGCTTTCTCTCTAACCAAGAGGAAGATGAGACTATCGGCCTCGAAGACCGAGGAAGGATAGATCACCATCGTGCGATTCAGATTGCAGAGGCGGTTCTGAAACTCGCGAACAGCTTCTTTCATGATATCAGTCTCGTTTGCCGCCCCGAGCTGAGGTGGCTGTCTCCTTGACGATGGCCATGGCAACGTCCCTAAATGTGCTGTATGCCCTGTTGAACTCAGTCATTGTCTTCACTACCGCGCCAAATGCTCCCCATTCATTCTGTAGGAGGCCCTCAACATCAGGTTCACATTCAATGCCGATTGCATTCAGTCTCTTGCTCAAGTCAGGCGAAATCCCATAGGCAAGTCTGAAATCCGAAACATTCGAAAGACGCCTCAATACGCTAGGGTTGGCGGGGTGCGTCATACTGTTGTCATAGTGCATCAGATTGAAACCTTCTTGGCGCGATGCATTCGATAGGGCCAACTGCTGACTGGGGAATTCCGTATTAGTGACATTCTTCCTTCCTAGGGTAAGTAGCGTGTCTTCAGGTTTCCTCTTTGAAGCAGGAAGCAAGTCGATCTTGCTCAGTATATCCTCAGCTTGGTTTTTCGCCAGACCGTATTGGCTCCTGAGATGGTTGAGCCACTTGATTCTGTTCTCGGACGAGAAGAAGATCCAATACACCTTTCTCGAGATCAAAGTGCCAGAATGGCCGATTGCATTCTCCATTTCTGTCAATGTCTCAACTATCTGCCGCCGCACCTTTTCATCAGATCCTTGGGGGGTCACAGCCTCAACGAAACTGGGATTGATGAGGCTTTTGAGGAATTGAAAAGAGCATAGTATCCTTATTCTGTCATCGATCCCATGGAACTTCTCAAATTCCTTGAGGGCATGAAGTCGCTCAGCAAGCGTTGTCAGTATGGCTTCTTTATTACTCGAGCTCTTCAGGGTTTGCCGCAGAATCCTTTCAGCCTCGATCTCCCTTAGGTGACTCTCCAATCTACCACCCATATTTGTTTCGTACGTTTGAGTTATGGATATTCCCATCTTCCTGGCTTTCGCCATACCCTTCATTGCTGCTATGATTAGCTCGGCCTCTTGCCCCACCGTGTATGTGACGGTGTTATTTGTTCCAATGCCCATCTCATTCAGGGCCGTTGTGATCTGAGCAGCTGCGGGACTTTGAGCCGCTATCTTGAACACGATGTTGGGCCTAGCTCTCTCCGGAACACGCGAATATCCCCACAGTAGATAGCTATCATACTCAGCCAAGAATCTAGAGGCGGAAGAGTAGATTCTAATTGCAT
Source organism: uncultured Nitrososphaerota archaeon (assembly GCA_964408285.1). Taxonomy (GTDB): domain Archaea; phylum Thermoproteota; class EX4484-205; order EX4484-205; family JAAOZO01; genus CAYOYV01. The sequence goes on from CAYOYV010000005.1 coordinate 66,584, forward strand.
CCTTCAAGCTCAGTTCGACACTGTCTGCAACTCCTGGATTCAGCTGGTAGCTGACTAGCCCGTCATGCAATTTCGATAGGAGAGCGATCGGTCTGAAGATCGCTAGATTGGGCCAAAGGGCGGTCATGGTGGCCTCCATAGCGATCTCATCCGCGAATTGCTCCGGTTGATCATGCCATTCGGGGTGTAGCTTGATTGTCTTTGCAAACTCTCCCCAAAGATTCGAATCGTCCTCGTAAGCCCTCGCGGCCAGGACCGGATTCGTTGACACTTGTACGAAGCCCAGATGTCGCAGCCATCTTAATCCAATCGCGTAGTCATTACCGAACTTGCAGAGTCCCAGTTTTGCCATCCTGAAATACACGTTCCCTTCTATCGATCTCCTCGATGCCATGACGAGAGAGGAGGCCGGACTCGAACGATCAAGGCTGCTCTCTATTTCACTTGCCATGCTTGAAACAAGGCTCTCGCCTTTTGCCACCTTCTTGGCATCCTCTATGAACCTTTCTGAGACAGCATTGGCTACGGTTGTCTTGAGTAGGCCCATTGTCGACACTTCATTGTTCTCCCATGTCTTCAGGGCATTCATGATCTCTCCGAATGTGAGTTCAGTTTCCTCACTCGAGAAGCCGACCCTATTGGCTTCAGTCCCTATGATATTGAGTGCCACCTCGACTAGCAGCTCATACGCCCGCTGGCGCGCTCTTATCTTCGTTTTCTGGATTTCCTGAGGTTCCTCGGGAGAGATCTCACTTCTGGCAAACTCCAGATTGAGTTGGCGAATCACATTGCCGACAGTTTCGCTTAGCGCCCCCACCATCTCGGTGTGAAGTAAATGGTCAGCTGCCAATTGGGGATAGCCGTCCATTGCAATCCTGACAATATGGTTGGAATGATCCAGGCCTTCAAAAGCAGGACGCAGTTTCTCAGGACTGGCCTCACATAGAACTGAGCGAACATCAACAATCGGCCGTGTCCCTCCCGCCATGACGAGATATGGGCTTCGTTTCTTATTTAATTGTTGAGGCGGCTCTCTTTTTCGTCACGAGGATCTAGAACCAACTTTCTGTAACACACCCCACTTCGTCGCGCGCGCGCTTTGCGTTGTCATGTTATCGTGGCGAGCTTGAGAAACAGAAGGAGTGATGCTACGCGCGCCGATCGCTATTCCGTTGGATCTACGCATTTCGAGCGGCTCCTTCAGTTCGGCCACCAAACAGCTGCAGTTCAGTGCCGAAATATTGAAATCGGGCAATCTGGGCATTCTGCAGCAAATATCCTCATGGCCTTTCGCAACATAATTAGGCTTTTGGGCTATCTGAAGAGATACTGGCCGTATGTGATAGCCTCGGTGATAGCGATATTGGCGCTTTCAGGGTTGGATAACTTGACACCGCTCGTGATAATGTCCGCCATAGACAACATGGTTTCAAATCAGGTTTTCTCAGATCTTCTCATGTACGGCGCGGTATTCGTTGGGGTTGCGTCGATTAGGGGAGTCATCAGATTCCTTACCCAGTATGGCAACCAGTATGTGAGCAATAGACTCGCTTTCGATCTTCGAAACGACCTGTTCAAGGCCCTTCAGTCCCAGTCATTCACCTTCTACGACAAGGCAAGGACCGGCCAGCTCATGGCCAGATTGACAAGCGATGTAGACGAAATTCGCTGGTCATTCGGGATGATGATCCCTGCTACATCCAATATGTTGGTGACATTCGCCATGGCGATTGTGATAATGCTCTCATTGGATTTCACAGTCTCCATATATTCCATGGCAATCTTCCCGATTCTCATCATACTGGTCGTTAGGTTTGCCAACTTGACGGGGCCACTTTTCACAGAAATAAGGAAGGGAGTGGGAAATCTATCAGCTGTAGTGCAGGAGAATCTCTCAGGAGTTAAAATCGTAAGAGCCTTCTCCGCCGAGGAGCAAGAGACTGCCAAATTCGACTTGAATGCAGAGCGTCTGCTAGATCTTTCGCTCCAGGTCGATAGGGCAAGAGCGATATACATGCCGATGATTTCCCTTGTGGTCGGTGCCGGATCTGCATTCATAATCCTATTCGGTGGCTTGCAGGTCATCCAAGGGATGATTACACTTGGATCAATGGTAGCCCTTGTTTCTTATCTCAACATGGTCGCGGGGCCAATAAGGATGATGGGATTCTGGATTGAGGGAATTAGGAGAGCCCTAGCCGGAGCGAATCGAATATTTGAGATACTAGATGCACCTGTGGCAATCACAGAGAGGCAGGGCGCCTCGGACATCGGAGAAACAGATGGGAGAGTATCATTCCAGAATGTCACTTTTCAATACGCTGATCATCCGACACTTATTGATGTCAGCTTTGACGCCAAGTCGGGAGAAAAGATTGCGGTCGTAGGAAGGACAGGATCCGGAAAAACGACGATTCTGAACCTTATTCCAAGATTCTACGATGTCAATTCAGGAAAGATCACTATCGATGGTGTCGATGTGAGAGACATCAAGATCGATTCACTGAGAAGGATAGTTGGAGTGGTCCCTCAGGAGCCCTTCATATTCCCGACCAGTATCAGGGACAATATAACGCTCGGGGACAAGTCCTTCACCCAAGATCAGGTTGAGGCGGCGGCCAAAGCTGCCCAGATTCATGATTTCATAGTCTCCCTGCCGGAGGGATATGATAGCCTCGTGGGAGAGAGGGGCGTAACCCTATCGGGGGGTCAAAGACAAAGGCTTTCCATTGCAAGGGCTATTCTCAGATCACTCGGCATAGTACTCTTGGATGATTCAACCTCGCAGGTTGATGTGGCAACTGAGAAACAGATAGACAAAGCTCTTGACTCATTGCTCAGGAACAGGACATCATTCATCATCACAAACAGGATCTCAACCGCGGCGAAATCGGATCGCGTCATCCTTTTGGACATGGGGAAGGTGATCGCCATAGATACACATGAGAACCTCCTGAAGAAAAATGAACTCTATAGGGAGATATTTCGCAGCCAGATTGCAGAAGTCCTAGGAGGAACTGAGTGAGATTATGGGAGTCTGGATGGTCAGAGCAGGCGAAGAGGAAACCGAAAGGAAGACTCCTGATTCAGTTTTGGCAAGGAAGATGCTGAGGTTCCTCAAACCCTATTCTGCCAGAATCTATCTTTCCCTATTCCTAATATTGCTCGGCACGATCTTCGCCACCCTTGGTCCCTATATCCTGTCTTTGGTCGTGAATTCAGCGATATATTCGAAGGATACTCAAGGCCTGATATTCCTTTCACTCGTATTCCTGGGCATCCAGTTACTCGATTGGATTGCGGGGTCTGTGAGGACATACGTAATCGGTTCACTAGCTGACACAACATTAAAGGACATAAGGCACGAGGTCTTCCAGAAGCTCCAGACGCTTTCGCTGGACTACTATAGCAAGCGACAGGTCGGATGGCTATTCTCAAGAGTAATATCTGATGTTAGCACTGTAAACAATTTGGTAGCTTCAGGTCTCTTGACGTCCTTGAGTGACCTACTGCTAGTGACTGGTATGACCATCGCTATGCTGATATTGAGTCCAATCATGACATTGGTCGCGCTTTCCATGGTTCCAGTCGTGGTCTTTTTCTCTCTGGCATTCGCAAAGCAAGCTAGAGATCGCTTCAGAGTCAGCAGGAGAAAGATTGCATCAGTTTCGTCTGAGGTACAACAATCTATAACGGGCATAAGAGTCATCAAGGCGTTCTCTCAGGAAGAGCAGTCGCAAAGGAACTTCGAAAGGGCGAATGTGCAGTATGTAGAGGCCGAGATGTCAGCAGCAGTTGTCATGGCCAGCTTTAGACCTGTAGCTGAGCTTATTGAGGCAGTTGACATGGGCCTCATCTTGCTCGTTGGGGGATATGAAGTCGTCTCAGGAGCCCTACTCGTTGGCACACTGCTGGCCTTCGTGACCTATGCCAGCAGATTTTTCTGGCCCGTCAGGGAGATAACATTTCTGTATAACAACCTGCAAGAGGCGATGGCTGCCTCGGAGAGGATTCTGGAAGTGCTTGAGACTCAGCCGACGATAACCGACGACCCCGAAGCGATTGACGCACCTCAGCACATAAGAAATGTCGAATTCGCCAATGTCTCATTCGAATATCAGAGTGGGTTAGAGGTCCTGAAGGACATCACCCTTACGATTAGAGAGAAAGAGAAGGTCGCAGTTGTCGGCCCCACGGGGGCAGGCAAAACCACCCTCTCTTCTTTGCTCGTCAGATTCTATGATCCAACAAGAGGAGCGATTTCGATCAATGGAACTGACATCAGAAAGCTGAAAGTCAGAACGCTAAGGAGAAGAATTGTCCTCGTGCCACAAGAACCATTTCTTTTCTCGGGAACGATTATGGACAATCTCAGGTATGGAAGACCCGATGCAAGCGATGAAGAGATACTACAGGCAACCAAAGAGCTCAAGTTGGATTCATTCATAGGATCGCTAGAAAATGGGTATGAAACGGAAGTCCTGGAAGGAGGTTTGGGGCTCTCTGTGGGTCAGAAACAGCTGATCTCCATCGCGAGGGCATTCATCGCTGATCCTTCCATTGTGGTCTTTGACGAAGCAATGTCTTCAATTGACCCGAACACCGAGCAGACGATAATCGGAGCCATGAGGAAATTGCTTGAGAACAGAACCGCCTTAATAATCGCCCATCGTATCTCAACGATTGTGGATGCAGATCGGATATTAGTCATGGATGTCGGGAAGATCGTTGAGGAGGGGAGTCACTCGGATCTTATGGCGCTAGGTGGCCTGTATTCGAAGCTTTACACTACCCTTCTGCTCGGCGAAGAACAGGCTGTGGCCACCCCTAGAGAATAACGTCAAGCAACATCATAAGGACGAATCCAGCGATAAGGCCCAAGGTTACATCCTTTCCCCTCCCAGTGGAATGGCTTTCGGGTATCATTTCCGCCCCAATGACATAGATCATGGCACCCGCCGCAAAGGCCATCATCACAGGCAATAGAAAGTGAAAAAGCGTTACCAGAGCGGCACTTATGATGCCCCCTATTGGTTCCACGAGCCCTGAGGCAAACCCATAGATTATCGACTTTTTCTTGTCGTATCCCAGTTTCAGCAGAGGAAACGAGACGGATAAGCCCTCAGGTATGTTCTGTAATCCAATTCCGATGGCAAGCGGAATTGCATACTGCAGATTTTCCCCTGCGAAGGCCACTCCTACGGACATGCCTTCAGGGAAATTATGTATTGTGATGGCTAGGATAATCAGCCAGAATCTTGTGATTCTGCTTGCATAACCCTCCTGTCCACCGACGAAATGCTCATGGGGAACGAATCTATCTGCCACGAACATGAAGAGAGCTCCAGAGACGAATCCTGCACTGGCCCAATAGATGCTCCCTTTCTCTATCGATGGAAGCAGCAAGCTGAAGAAAGAGGCAGACATCATTATCCCGGCCGATACACCTAGCATTATGTCCAGCTCAAATTCGCTGAAATCTGATTTGACAAGTAGAATCATTGACCCTATTCCAGTCGCAGCTCCTGCGAGAAGGCTCCCGACAAAACCCATGAATATGGTGTCGAACAATTGAGTTCCCGTTCATTTGCCTTGCCCTATTTAACCTCTACTTGATCGGATTGCCGAATTCTTGCGCAAGAAGCACCACCAGAATATGACGGGCCAAGGCTTCGCGCTAGATTCTCACCCGACACCTTTGATTCAGATCGCGCGCTGAAGCAGATTGGACCAAGCTTCGCCGAATAGATTCCTCAGATTCTCCCATCCATCAGACCTATCAACGCAAACGTCAGCAAACACCGTGACTCCTTGGACCCCTCCGCGCATTGCCTCTTTGACTGATTCGGCCCACTCAGAACCTTGCATGTTGCCGGCAGTCGAGATGGACCGGCCAACGCAAGGCAATACAGAGGGCTTGCCATTCCATGCCTTGACCTGCTCGAAGATGTTACTCGATATATCCCTGATCCATCTAATGGGCATTCCACTGTCCCTGTGATACAACATCGGGCAGATCTTATCCACAGGACCCCGCTGTACCCAATCTGCCCAATCTACGCCCATGGCTTGCTTGTTCCACTCCAGACTTGATGGAACATTAGCAGACAATATGACCCTAGGATTTGCTTTCACAATCACATCTCTTACCTCAGACAAGAAGTCGGAGGTGGTTTTTGCCCTCCAGTTGATCCATTCATTGCGGAGAGAGCCACCCACAAGTGTATCTCAAGGGCAATCACGTACGGACCTGTCTAGATAGACTTCCAAAGATCTCTTTGCGTTTTCGCTGAAGTCCGCCTCAATACCTGGACGAAAGCCTAAGTCATCCTCTAGGTTTATGCCATCGACATCATATTCATCAACCAATTCGACTATGTAGGATTCAATATAATTTCTGGCATCTTCGCTAGCAGGTGATAGGTGATACCATCCATATGATGAAAATGAACCCTTCGATTGGTCCTCGCCCTTCTCGTTGCAAATTCCCCAATCCTGGTGCTCCAGTGTGACTTAACGATTTGTCCTGAACCCCACCACGCAAGCCCACACTCCTGGATTGTTCTTGTGCGCTTCCTCAACGAGAAGCTTGAGAGAATCCTCATCCGTCTTCATAAGTGATCTGAAATCGTTCAGGAATTCCTCGTCATTTCTGACTGTATTGCTCCTAATAGTCCGCCAATCCCCCTGCATGAATGACAAATGGCAACACGACATTGAAACCGCTGTCCCTGATTTTCGCAATGAGAGAGGTTAGATTCTTCGAACGCGACCTATCCGGGAAGTCATACATATACATGAATATGCCCTTCGTCTGGGCTTCGGAGGTTCCTCCTCTGTTGTAACGATCCGGACAGATAGACATGAGAATCCCAGTCTTATCCGTGCTAGAAGCGCTATGATCAGCGTCCGTCTTCCCCGCAGTACATTGTTCTTTTCCGAGGCCAATAAGGCAGAAATCACCTAATGAGGAGAACTCAACGCGCCCGAAAGGTCTTGACACATCATTCCCAGAATGAAGCCGGAATGGGCTCAGGCTCTCCTTCGAGTTCAATGGCCACCACGGTGTCCGTGGGATCTGGTGGGGAACGTGGAAGATCCTTGATGAATAGCCGGTCTCGCATCTGTGAAAAAGGAAGGCTCTTGCCGGTTGCCAGCATATACGCTCGGACTACTCTGTTTCCAATCCCCGTGACGCACATCTCTTTGCCAGGCCAGAACATGACATGTACATAGACTCTTCCTTCTTTTGCTGTCACGTGCCCCAAATGGGCCTGACCGAAAGCTGATAAACCCGTGCCATAGATAGCATCACCATTCCGCTTCATCCATCTGCCGACTGCTCTCAATCGCGATGCTTGGGCCGGATGTATCGTGCCATCGGCCTTTGGCCCAACATTCAAGAGGAAGTTGCCATTCCCAGCTACACACCGAACCAGATTACGAACAAGTTGCGTTGGCGATTTCAGGTTCGGATCCCCTGGATGATATCCCCACCAGAGATCATCTAAAGTCATGCAGGTTTCCCAAGGTCTTTGAGATGCCTGAATGTGTTGTTCTGGAGTTTCGTAGTCTCCAGGAATCCCCGAACGATTGTTCATTATGATGTCAGGCTGCAGATTTCTAACCATTGCGTTCAGTTCATTCGACCGCCATGCATTTCCATCGTGAGGCCATCCGCCATCATACCAGAGAATGTCTATCTTGCCGTACTGGCTCATAAGCTCCCGAACCTGGGAATGCACATATTCGACGAACACTTTCCATGCTTCTGGATCCTTTGTCGGCCCATCCCAATACGCCTTGTAACGCCAGTCGAGCAACGAATAGTAGAATCCGACTCTCATCCCGACCTCACGACATGCATCGACATATTCGGCCACGAAGTCTCGCTTCGCAGCCGTCTTGGCAGACGTGAAATCAGAAGCTTTACTATCCCACAGAGAGAATCCGTCATGGTGCCGTGTCGTCAGTACCATATATCGCATTCCCGCCTCTTCCGCCAATGATACCCATCTTTCTGCCTTGAACTTGCTTGGTCGAAATCTGTCCGCCAGACGCGCATATTCTGCCTTTGGAATCCTCTCGCAATACATGACCCACTCTCCTCGGGCAAGCAGAGCGTATAGCCCCCAATGAATGAACATCCCGAATCTTGCGTCAGTCCACCATTTCAGTCTAGGCGGTAACTCCTGGATCATCGGCGTCTACATCTCCGTGGCCTTGTCCTGAGTATCGGAAATTAAACCTTCGGGCAAGCATTGGCTGAGTTCTATAGGAGCAAGGGAAGGGTCGTGAAGACGGTGGAGAGCCCAAGGGACATGCAATTGCCGCCTGATATAACGCAATACTCCAAGGCCGCCGCCACGCCGTCCGAGATACACGACGTACTATTGCTTAGCAGACCTGACTATACCATCTTCGATGAACTAAGGGCTGATTCGGATTTCGACCTCTTTTTAGACATGAGGCTAGCGGGCATAGGAATGGTGGGGGTTGTTCACGCTACGTCCGCCATAGATGCTGTGCAGAGATTCGTCCACAGAGTAGATCCGGGGCTCGTCCCTTCAATCGCCGACACAATAGTCTTCCTTCAAGGCGGCTAGGTCGTTTCAGTTCATGTTCTCGAGACAACCGTCAAAATGCCGACAGGGCTTACCAGGACCGATCTCGCCAGGCCAACCGTCATGATGAGGAACATAATCACTGGCAGGGCTGAGTTTGAATTGTACGGCTTTGGTGAGAAGACATTTGTCGTTCCCATTAGAAAAAGACAGGATGCGAGGGATGAAAGGATATCGGCAGCCATAGAAGAGGTAATGGGCGAAAAGGCTAAGGACTATGTGGTTGATATTAAAGAAGCGAAGATGAGAGGGAGAGTGCCCCCACAATACATTAGGGAATTCTCTCGGAGAATTCAGAAGAATCTCATGAGGGTTGGAAGGTGATTCAGGATGGCACTCGAGATCGAGCCACTCCGACAGCGGAACGAGGAGTTCAAGTGATCCAGCCGCAGGTGTTCCAGGTGTTAGAATTAAGAAAGCCCACTGGATGACGTGATGACAAATGATTCCACCAAAGCTATCTTGGCTTGATATGCCCCTTCTGTCGGCGGTCTTTGTAATCCTCGTCCTTGTAGGTCTGACATATGGCAAAGGCGATACGCTTAAGGTCACGGCTTCAATTCAGCCTCTTTCAATAAGGCCAGGAACTCAAGCCAAGATAACTGCAACATTGAGGAATCTGGGAAACAGCCCAATCGAGCTGGAATTCCCTTCATCTAAAACATTCGATTTTGCCGTATCGGGACAAAATGGACATTATCGATGGTCGACGGACAGATTCTTCCTAACCGTCATAACCAAGATCGCGCTAGCTCCGGGACAGGAAATCGACGCAACCTTCATTTGGACAGTTGATCTTCCCCCCGGAGATTACCGACTCAGAATATTCTTGGAACCGATTTCGGGTTCGAGGATCGAATCGGAGGCCGTTGATCTAGTAATAAGGGCTTAGCACGGCCGGACTCGAACTCGAGCCGGGACGTATACCGGGAAAATAACGGTTATGCCTTCGATCCTACTTTCCATCGAAGAAGACTTGGAGCCATCGCTCCAACCACTAAGTGTCATCAGTCCGTGTTCTGTCTCCACCATACTCATGGCCTTTACAACATGCGTTGATCCCGATTCCCACTCGAAGTAGTGGATTCCGGGTCTCAGCGGTTCACCGTCTACGAGAAGTGAGTCTTCATACAGGGACACAACGCAGATAAGGAAGAAGAGTTGAACTCTAACGGAGACGAACGCCCCTGATGGAGCATGAGTCCCATTTCCCAGATTCAACACCTCAATGCTCCAGTCCCCAGTCTCATCGAACCTTAGAGACTTCTGAAAGTGTCCCTCCCCATCAGCAGTGAGATCTATTTGTGAGGTCCTTCCTGAAGGACTCTTCAGATTCATCTGCATCCTCGCAGTTCCTGAGGGTGATGCGAAACCCTCTACAAGGAATGGTTCGCTCATGTTGATCTCGTGAGGCAAGTCAAGCAAAGTCACCTTTGTCAGGATCTTAATCGGCTTAGAAGTCCCAGGCTCCGGAGGAGGCAGAGGAGGCGTGCCTGTATCGTCATATCCACCGAAGTCTGTTGTCCAATAATAGCCATATGTGGAAGAGACATTGAAAGCGAGGCCTATTCCGATCACAACGAACGCCTCGAAGAGCATGTTCTCATTGTGACCTGATGAAGCCTTCCAAGCCTCGAAAACAGACTCAGCGGTGGAGAAGCCCGCAGCTATGTTTTCGCCCAGATATGTCTGATAGGTGTAGCCCGCGTCCCTTATCCTTTGGTCAAATGTCCTGCCGTCCAGACTTGTGTGGCTGAAATAGTTGTGCATCGCCATGTCAAGACTGTGTCCCTGAGCAGCCATAGTCAAAGGGGAAGACAGCTTTAGAGGATTCCGACCTTGACTGATTCTGTATTGGTTCAGCAGATACAAGAATGTCTCCTTCTCGTCTTCAGCCCTGAGCAGATGGGCGTGTCTGGGCAGGACTGACGAAAGTACCAATATTGCCATGAGAAAAACGAGCTTCTTGCTGTGGGATCGATACAACGAATCGCCATTCGTCTCTCAAGTCTAAAGATCTTGCAAGTAAGGAACTCCACATACAAACGAATCGCGAATGGCAGAAACCTCATGTTTAAATCACTCCCCGGGTGAAGCCAATCAGCGGTGCCATTTGATTGAGAGAAAGAGCATGGGGAGTCCTCCTTCTTTTCATATCAGTACTGGCGATTGTGTCCTATTTCGTCATGATTCTGACTGGCCTCACATCCTTGGCCATACTGGTTGTTTCGACTTTTCTGGTTCTTGCTTTTTTTGGATTCACGGCTTGGGTGGGCCTATCAATCCTGACAACGAAATGGCCCGAGGAGTGACCTGTAAATGAAATCGAACACGAAGCTGGTTATTCTGGCGGGAGGAATCGGCAGAAGGTTGAGGCCATTCACACTGTATGTGCCTAAGCCAATGCTGCCGCTAGGTGACAAGCCAATTCTGAGCCACATAATCGATTGGGCTTCGCATGAGGGTCTTAAGGAGATAATAATAGCCACAGCCTACCTCGGAAAGATAATAGAGGACTATTTCGGTGACGGAAGAGACTATGGCATAGACATAAAGTACGCCAGGTCCAATAGGCCTCTTTCTTCGGGAGGACAGCTTAAGACGGTGGAAGAAATGATAGAACGAACCTTCATTCTAAGCTATTCAGACATTGTGACCGATCTACACATAAATCCTCTGCTAGAATTCCACTCGAACAACAGATCCAAGGCTACGATCGTTGCCAGAAGGCACGAGATACCATTTAGGTTCGGCGAACTCAAGCTTGGTGAGCTCGGAAGGCTACAGGAATGGGAGGAAAAGCCGATCATATCGAGGCTCGTTAATGCAGGAATATTCGTTATGGAACCGGACATCTTCACCTTCATCGGGAAGAATGAGGCCGTATCGATGGACATTGTGATAAGGAGAATGATGGCGAAAGACCTCCCCGTGTTCGTTTATGACTCATCCGCCAAATTCATAGACGTTGGAGATCAGGAGAGCTATGAGAAGGCAAACGAACACTATGTGAAGCTTCTCGAAGAGATCTGATCTGCTGTATTCTCGTTGATTGATTCGGCGTATCCTGAAGTAGGTCTCTGGGACCACGATTCACTTGAGAATTCCATCCAGAGCTTTTGAATTCTCCTCTGCCAGTCTCCTTGCATCTTCGAATGTTGGGTTCCTTAATCCCGGCGTAAAACTGGGTGGGCATTCTACTATGAGATATCCGTCGTAGCGCACTCGCCTGAGGGCAGACACTGCTTCCTTCCAATCGACGTTTCCTTTTCCTATGTGCCTAAATGCCGATATGTTGCCCACTGAGGAATCGAAGTCCTTGGCGTGAACCATCACTATGCGCCCTCCAAGCTCCTCTATCCAATGCAGAGGATGACCAATCTCGACTATATTGGCGAGATCCAGATAGGCTCCAACCTTCTTGCTCCCGATCTCTTCAACGAATTCCTTAAACTCCAAGGGGGAATACAGGAATCTATTCCAGACGTTCTCGATGCCAATGGTAACATCGAACTTCTCGGCAGTCTCAACCATTTGCAATACTGATTCTTTCGAAAAGTCATACGTTTTCCTGTATGAGGTTGAGGCTTCCGAGACGCCCGGCACAACAAGCAGTACTTTCGCGCCCACGATACTGGCGAGCCTTAGAGCGTATTTGCCCATCGCGATGCCCGCTTCTCTTAATTTCTTGTCCCCGCTTCCCAGATTGAACTTCCAAAAGATACCCGTCGCAACGCTGGGGAGTTCAACGCCAGCAGATGCTGCCTCTACTTTGAACTGCGCCACCTGTTTCTCAGTCTCTTTCTTCGGGTCAAGGTTTTCCTCATCGAATGTCAGTTCTATCCCTTGGTACCCAATGCTCTTTGCTATTCTTACGACATCGCGAAACGAAGGCTGGCCCTTCCTGGCAGACCAATTCAGCGACCAAAGATTAAGCCCCTTCTTCATCTGTCCCTTCGAAGATACTCTCAACATTGGAAGATAACTTTTTCATTGCGGGCTGGCATCACGCAATCGACGATACTTATGAATGGAAATCATTGCGCTTTGAAGACCATAAGTGCAAGAGATGTATAGGTTCAAGGATATCGGCCTATCTGGAATCCAAGGAAACTGTTATCTTCGAGAAACGGGCCAATCGGGACTATGGCAGAAGCATTTGGGATCGTAGTACCTCACACTCATTGGGACAGAGAATGGTATCTGACCTACCAAGAGTACAGGCTTAGGCTTGTCAGGGTATTGGACAGGCTTTTGGAGTTGTTTGAGGCAGGATGGAGCGTTCCGTGCTTCATCATGGATGGTCAGACATCCGTCCTGGAGGACTATCTGGAATTGCGGCCTGAAAATGAGCGCAGATTAACCAGGCTGATTTCCAAGGGAAGGCTAAAGGTTGGGCCGTGGTATACGCAACCTGATGAATTCCTGTGCTCTCCGGAATCCATGATCAGGAACCTCTTGATCGCCAGAAAGATGGCAGAAAGGAAAGGTTGGGTCATCATGGAGATCGGATATGTCCCGGACACATTCGGGCATGTCTCTACCTTGCCAACCATCTTCAGCGGCTTCGGGCTGGACACATTTGTCTTCACAAGAGGACTTGGCGATGAAGCCAGGAAGCTGCCCCTTGAATTCATATGGGAAGCCCCGGATGGCAGCAAGCTGCTCGCCAGCTATCTATTTAGAGGATATTGCGCAATGATGGGTCTGGGATATTTGGGAGGCTCCTTTCAGTCAAGGTATGCGGAGACTCCTGAGGGATGGGGATCAGTCTACCTTGATGTGCACTATAGGGAGCCCTCAATCGACCTAGATGAGGCTCTCAAGAGAGTGCAAGGATTCACTGAGATGGCTCGGAAGAGGTCATCAACAGGGGTCCTCTTGTTTATGAATGGCTGTGATCATCTCCCCCCTCAGTCCTCAATAGCGCAAATTGTTGGGCACATCAATGCATGTAGTGATTCTGTGAGACTGAAGATGGGTTCTTTTGAGGAGTATTTCAAAGAAGTGAAGAAGAGGCTCACAAATCCGGAAGTGCATAGGGGTGAAATGAGAGGTTGCCTCGAAATCCCTCTTCTGTGGGGTGTTACCTCGACAAGAACCTACCTCAAACAGGAGAATTACAGGGCAACATCCCTCCTTGAATCCTATGCGGAACCTCTGTTGGCAATCGCATGGTTCTTGGGAGCTGACCTTCCCGATGCTTCGGTGGAACTTGCATGGAAGCTTGTGCTTCAGAATCAAGCACATGATAGCATATACGGGACCGGCGTTGACCCTCTTCACAGGGAAAATGAATCCAGATTCCTGCAGGCAATAGGCATTGCCAGCAATCTTGCATACGATAGTCTCAGGTATATTGGAGAGAGAATGAAGAAGACTTCCGTCTCGCCATATGATTCCGAGATCGTCGTATTCAATCCCCATCTGTGCGATCTGCCTGTCCCCGTCGTCTTCCAGGCGCAGATCCTTGACGGACCCATGGAGCTTGTTGACGACACTGGGGACAGCTTTCCTGTTCAGGCAATTGGAAGCAGCGGAGGCAGCAGCATCGTGACTGGTCTGTCCGATGTCTGCTCAGTCTTAGTCCTGCCTCAATTCGGCATTAAGAAATTCGGACTGAGGAAACATGCAGCGACACATTACGATCTGCCAAGAGGCCCCAGTTGGATCGAGAATGAGTATTTCAAAGTGGAGGCAGCCGCTGAGCTCGGAGGAATGCTTCGAGTCACAGACAAGGAACTTCAAAGGGTATTCGACGGATTCAATGTCTTCATTGATGAGGGAGATGCCGGGGATTCCTATGACTACTCTCCTCCCAAGGAGGATCGCGTCATCAGAAGCGACACTGTGAGCGCAGAAGTCACATCCTATTCGGGACCAGTTAGGGCCTCGCTGCGCCTGAGGACGACCATCATGGTTCCATCTGCTTCCGATGGAAACAGAAGATCGAGCATTCTAGTGCCCCTGCCGATAATATCTGAGGTCATCCTTTGGAAAAATGTGCCGAGGATCGATTTCAAGGTGGATGTCGACAATTCGGCCAAAGACCATAGATTTCGGGTCGAATTCCCCCTGGGCTTCGAGGTCAGATCCTCAACTTCAGAGGGTCATTTCTCGGTCGTCAGCAGGTCGAAAACGCGACCTACGGGAGAGGGTTGGGTAGAGAAGCCACCCCAGACTCATCCTGCACTGAGCTGGGTCGATGCCTCGAACGGAACCCTCGGTTTGATGATTGCAAACAAGGGCACCCCCGAGTACGAACTAACCGAAGACGGAAAGAGACTGCTTATTACGCTCTTTAGGTCCATAGGTTGGCTGTCCAAGGAAGACCTTCCCATCCGCCCGGGTCATGCTGGCCCAGGTACAGAGACTCCTGACGCTCAGATGATTGGCAAATGGAGATTCGAGTACTCGGCGGTACTTCACAGGGGTGATTGGAAGGATTCATACATGATCGCAAGAGGCTTCTCGACACCGCCATTTGCGATCACGGTCAGTTCGCTTTCCGAACGTGCCGAGACGAATCGCTCGCCCTGCCCATGCCAGGGGAAACAGCATCCCTCCTCGAGTAGGCTGAGTTCCACAGTCGAATCCGTGCCGAAGTCTTCTTGGTCGATCTTGAGCAATGTCGGGGACGAAGTCTCCCTCACTGCCTTCAAGAAAGGAGCACCCAGGGGCTCCCTCCTCTTCAGGATAGCCGATCTGAGAGGGGAAGGCGCGAAGCCCGTTTTGATCGTCGGAACAGAAGCTCGCGCGATCAGGAATGCTGATTTCTCTGAGAAGCCAATCGGGCAGATTCCATCATCCAGAAATCAGCCCTTGCAGTTCAGCATGAAGCCAAATGAGGTCAAGACAATATTGTTCTATCCCCGGCGACCTAGAGGCCGTCCCTCGAACAGCAACGCCAGGTCCTCAAACAAAGCCAGCGCCTCCTGACATAGCCCCCTCAACCCCAAAACCCGCCCTACCCCATTCCACCCTCAACATCCCCCCGTTTCCAAAAATCGCACGAAATTCCCCCCTTCTACCCCGCCACAGATCTACGCGATCCACTAATGCAACATCCCCCAATCGCATTCCCCCATCTCCAGATGGGATTATATATAGATATATATGTCCTCCCCTGTGTCCTGGTCCGTTTCTATCCATCGAATGAATCATCACCTTTCCATATTTCGAACGACACTCGGGGCCACATGGCTATTCGTCCACATCAAGAATACTCAATCTTTCTGCGGTTGCATATCGCACCATGTCATTATCATTAAGCACTAATGGACCCCCTCTGTCGTCGCTAACCATGGTTCTTTACCCTCGCTTATGCCCAACGCGACCCTTCATATGATGAGCACTAATAGCAATATACCGATCAGATAGACTATTCTTGTCCGACAAACCTTGCCCCGTTTGCTCTTCGATTTCTAGTAAAGGTGTACTCCGGACGATTTTCGGAAAAGGCCATGGGGCAGGAACATCAATAGGAATTCCTGCATAAAATCTTTTATATTATCTATATTATCGCCTCGATGGCCAGCGATCGGTCCATCCGAAGGGAGGACGCGTCCATGGCCTTTAAGGCGCTGAGTGGACGAGGCTTGGGGCGGAGCCAAGAGCAGATGTACAATCTTTCGATTTCTGGAAGGGCATCTTGTGCGTTGTGTTTGTAACCGCGATGGAAGGACAGAGGAGGAGATCAGGAAAATGGCGTTTTCTGACCTAGGGCGACGTAGGGCGAGAGGATGATAACGCAGCTCGTGGCATTCTGAAACGGAGGTTCGGAGCGGCCCAGGACATTCTGGGCGTCAGCATCCCCTGGAGCCGGATCGCCCGATCCGTTCCTGGACATGGGTCACTACATCGTGCGCCCTAGTTTCCAATAATAAGGTCAAGTCGGTTGAGAGGACCTCAATGAGTGGCAAAAATGATAAATAGGATTGGTTGGGACGGGAATCCCGGTGGCAGACCACGGCATGATGAGCTACACATTCGGCATAATACTAGGGATCATACCTGCACTCCTATATGGGCGAATTGGTGGTGACGAATCGATTCTGGCGAAAAGACCTGGATTGATGCGTCTGTTGCATTATGTCCACCATTGGATGTTGGGCTTGGCAATTGTCCTTATCGGCTGTCTCCTTTACTACTATGACCCATCATCGACTTTGGAGTTCGTCATAGGGGTGGGCACAGGCATGACGATAGATGATCTTCTTTTTCACAGTTTCGAAAACTATTTCCAGCGCAAGGTCAAATGACTATCAAGACAAGGTGATTCTCTTCCGCCTTTCCCCAATCAGCTAACCCGGTCGATGTCGTCTTCTTTCGCAGGAAGACCCACTGTGATTCTTATGGGCATGGTTGCCGAGAATCGAACAATATACCCGCAGCAATTCGATTGAGACTTATAAGCTGATTAGTGACGGAGTCCGCAAGGGAGCACAATCCCATGGACTTTCTCGGTATCGAGATACCTGACTACGGCATGGCCATAATCATAATGGGTGCTTTTCTCATCTTGGCACAAGTGTTTCTGTATCTCATGAAGGCCTACCTCGGCAAATACGCGCGAGCGACTGCAACCGCCTTGGACGATGATCTCGTGAATGCCCTGCGGATTCCAGGCTCGTTGACCCTGTTATTCATGGGCTTTGACCTCAGTTTCCCCTATCTTCAAGCCTACATCGACCCGACGCTCGCCGACCTAATACTGAAGGTGGACGATGCCATTCTGATTGGTTTGTTCGGATTCGTCTTCTACAGAGCCTTCAACGTCATCATCCAATGGTATGGCACCTTTGTCGCCAAGAGAACTGCGACAAGAATAGATGACATAATAATCCCGATAATCAGAAGATTTGGAAAACTCCTCATAGCTGCCATTATTTTCATCATAGTTCTCTATATGTTCAATGTGGACATCACGGCCCCAATAGCAGGTTTGGGTCTAGCTGGCCTCTCAGTTTCGCTTGCTGCCCAAGATACGATAGCGAACTTCATCGCAAGCGTCTTCCTTTTCACGGACAGGCCTTTCGGTGAGGGAGATACAATCCAGCTTCCTACCGGTGAAGTCTGTGAGGTGATTGAGATAGGAGTGAGACGAACCAAGCTCTTCGATGTGAACAGCAACAACTACATTGTCGTGACCAATTCCGATCTGGCGAAATGGAAGATCACGAATCTGACTCTTCCCACCAGAAAGCTCAGAATGAGCATCCCGATCTCCGTGGAAGCCCACCAAGATCTCGAAAAAATAAAGGAGCTAGTATTAAAGGTGGCATCCGGAAGCCCTCATGTCGCAAAGGACCCTCAACCCCAGATTCTCTGTACGGGTTTGTCCGCATTGGCCATGAAACTGGAGCTGATCGTCTATATCGATGATTTCCACGATCGATTGATCACCATGGACGAGATCTATTCCGAAGTGAAGAGAGTCTTCGCCAAGGAGAGCATCCGCTTGATCTGAAGGAGCTGGGAACACCTCCTGTCAGATGGGGAAAAACAGATGGGATCAGGCTCCTAAAAGCTGATTCATGATGCTTCCGCCCCCATTCACCTGACTCCTCCTCCGCCTCCACCGAATCCCCCGCCGCCTCCGAAACCTCCTCCACCGCCACCCATGCCTCCCCCTCCTCGAGAGCTCTTGGGAGCCACCCAGGTCACGATTGGATGGAAGGTTGTATACATCCTTGGTACGAATTCGGCCATTTCAACCGGAACATTGAGTACCTTCATGGCTTCTGCTACCTTATCACCAACGCCAAGGGCCGTCCCATATGCAAGCCACTCCCCCCACATTGCTAGATCCTGAGGTGCATATTGCCTGATTAGAGCGAGGTCAGAAAGGAAGCTCCTGAATGCGTCCCACTCCAATCTCTCCTTGTATGTATCCTTCTTCCATTTTCCAAACAATGTTGATGGAAAGGCCATCGCGATAATTGTCTGAGCCAGCGGAATGAGCGACATGAAATGCGATTCTCCCCACGACAAATATGGCAGGACAGGAATCATCTCTTCTGCTAGGAACCCCCCAATGAATAAAACGATCGGCAGGGGAAGGAATGCCAAAAGCTTCTTTCTCCCCTCCTCTACGAACTCACTTCCGACTTCCGGATCCGCTTTATGGAATAAGTAGACATAGTCCCTTTGCATCTCCATCAGGAATCCGTAGCTTCTCTCTGATGATTGAGCACGAATCAGCTCCTTGAGCTTGTCAGATTCAACCACTCCATCTACGCTCATTTTCTGTAGGAAGCCGAGGGCTCTGAGTTCGTAGTGGTCTCCGTGGTTTGGATCGAGTACCTTGATCGACAAAGAGTCCCCGTGACTCGATATCTTGATCTTGCCCTTCATGTGGAGATCCAACAGAGTGGCATAGAATCCATTTTGATCGAAGTCAAACGCATCATCGCTGAATACCAAATTGACGAGCCAAGGTTTTCTATCCTTGTTCGGCACGAAGCTAAGGTAAGAAGGAACCACGAACATCCGTTCTCTTCCGAACAGAAAATAGACTACAATGAATAATGCAGGATATACGAACATCAGGACTACCGGCGCCATGTTGACAAGAAGTGCAACATAATACTGGGCAGAGTATGCCAGATTCGCCTGGTCCGTCTGCCCCTTGACATCATTCATTGGTGTTGAGAATGACGCCAGGAGCTTCAGAACGTCCTTCTTAAGGAGCATCTCAATTTCGATCATCTCATTTCTGGCGGCAGTTCCCGATATGATGACCCTATCCCCGTTCTTCGTCACCTTCAATAGAGGAGGATGTGGATATAGCTCTACAATGTATTCGGCATCCTCCAGAACTATCCTGACATCTCGATACGGGATATGCTCGTTTGCCAACTTCAAGTTGAGATGAACTAGGTTCTGATCATTCTGAGTCGGCGGGAATATCCTGAATCTGTACGTGACTGCGTAAATCCCGGCCGACAGCCTTTCTGGCTTATAGCAACCTACCTCATTTGACACTGCCAATTGCGCTATCGCACTCACAATGGCGGGATTCCGGTCATACGGCGGATCGACCCAAACGGAACCTTCGTTGTCCTTCATGTATCTTACTAGGCCTTCGGGAGCAGATATGGACAGCAACCTTATGTACGGTTCGTTGAGCTTGTCCCTTGTAAGAGGGGCCTCCCATGTCCTATACAGCATCCTGTATCTCCCTGAGACTCCTATATTGTAGAGGTAGTCCTCAACAAGGGTCCCATTCGCAAAGAGGGTAGCGTGATATTCATCTGCAGCTACACGTTCCTCCTCAATTCCCCCGGCAACGAATCTTGTGAGGGAGAATCCGATAGCTCCTACTGCTACGGTGATGATGACGAGTGCCGAAATGAGCTTGGTCTCAGACAATCTCCCCTCACTTAGAACTCTATCTTCGGCGGCTTCTCAATCTCTTCCTCGAACTTGAGATAATCCATTCTTCCTAGCCCCGTAAGACCGGCCACGAATTTAGATGGAACCGTGTCCATCATTATGTTGAATTGCTGGATTATGTTGTTATAGGTGTATCTTTGCCTTGCTATTTCGTCCTCGACGCTCTTCACAGAATCCATAAGATTCGTGACCGTGCCTGATGTTTTTAGATCAGGATACGCCTCCGCGACTGCAACTATGTTGCCGAATATCCGCCTCGACTCGCGGTCTATCTCACCCAAATCGGTGGCCCCTGCTTTGGCTATCCCGCTCCTTAGGCTCGTTACCTTTTCCAGAACCTCTCTTTCGAATCTTGCATAGCTTTTGACCGAATCAAGCAACTGCTCGATCATGTCAAGTCTCTTCTTCATCGCGACCCTAATCTGACCAAGAGTGGCATCGGCTGAATTCTTCAGGCTGAAGAACCTGTTATAGATTCCTATGACGTAGAGAATCACAAGAATGGCGATGAGCGCAACGAATCCTATTATGGCAAGTGATAACAAGTCCATTTCCCTTTACCTCGCGGTGCGAACGTGCCACATCCTCTTAAAGCTTGCTTCATCAGGATTGCCCCCGTGACTATTGTCAGGAAGGACGACAGTTGCCTGCAGACCTTGATTGCCTGATGACGGTTTGGACCTTATGCTCAGAACAAGTATGATGAATAGAATCAAACAGGAAAATACAGGTATAGTAACAGAAACAGGCAGACCGAGAATTGATGTGAGCAAGTCACTTTCCTGGGATTCAGACGCAGGATAGTCACCTAGTTCGCCTTCGGCGTAATATCTCACCAGCTCCATATAACGTGTCCAATTCCAGTTCCCACCGGGGTCATAGTGATGGCTTGCTCCCCCTCCCAGATTGACATTCTTCGGATCAGGAACTTGGTCATGACCTATGATTCCACTGCCTTTCGAAGGGTCTGCTGGGGCAAGACCGATAGGGTGATTCAAAGATATGTTATATTTTCTCACGAGGTATCCCACCATCTTGGCTGATCCACGGTATTCCTTGTCGGTGAACAGATCCTGATCCGCATAGCCAGCGTGCTCAATTCCTATCGAGTGTTCGTTGTAGGCCCAATTCCCCGCGTGCCAAGCTATGTCCTTGTCCCTGACCATCTGATAGATATTCCCCTCATAGTCCACCACATAGTGGGAACTGGCCTTCGCTCTGATATCCTTGAACCAATTCATTGCTGCCTGCGCAGTGCCTTCTATATCGTGTATCACTATCCATCTTATAATCAATCCGTTGGATTCCCTATCGCTCTCCGTGAAATTCGAGCTCAGCGCGGGCTCCCACTCAGCGCCGGGATAATCCGTGCTTGATGATATGGCAAAACCTAGGAGCATCATCCCCAAGAGAAGAAGAGCGATTGATACGACTGCCCGAACCGATCCCACGATCGGATTGGTTGCTTTGCCTCTAATAAGAATTGCGATTCAGCGCTGCAATCTAACGTTAAAATAGTTGCCAGAGAAATCCCTCTGGCATCAATGAGCCCATCATGCACCGAAATCGCCAGTTTCGAAGCGGGCTTGCTCTTGCTGCTTGTGCTTGTGGCTGTGGCTCGGACTTGCCATCCAGATGCGGGATCCTTCGTGGCAGAAGTCTGGTTGGGGATGTATAGCGATAACTGGTCAAGTGACAAGCAAACTTGGTCGAAGCAAGTTGACGAGCGATTCAGTTCTCTGAGGGAGGCCGGGATCGATGCAATTTATTTCATGGTGAAGGACCCTTGGGGATATGTATATTATGAATCGAAGTATGCTCCATTATCTTCGAAGTACAGCTGGGATCTCTTGAAGGAAGTCCTTGAGAAGGCGAAATCGTACAATCTGAAGATCTATCCCTACGTAAACGCTCTCGCTGAGGGCGAATCCCAACCTGGTTTCTATCTAAATGCTCATCCAGAGATGGCAATCCTTTCTACCTCAGATGAAAGAGGATGGGTGGATCCTTCGAGTACTGAGTACATTGACAGATTGGTCTCAATCGTGGAGGAGATAGCGACGAACTATGATATCGATGGTATTCAGTTGGATAGAATCAGAATGCCGGGGAGGGTAATCAGAGCGAAGGCCAGTCAGGAACTCTACAAGCAATTGACAGGCCTGTCCCCTCAAGACGATGATACGAAATGGCAAGACTTCATGAGAGAACGGGTTACGCAGGTGGTCGTACGAGTTAAGGAAAGACTGAAAGCCATAGACCGCGACCTCAGATTCTCAGTTGCCGTTTTTCCCTCTCCCTTGAGTGCTCGGACAAACCAACTCCAAGACTGGACTAGATGGGTCAAAGAAGGTTATGTGGACTATGTCTGCACAATGGCATATGCCCAAGGAATCATGACCTTCAAGTCCTATGTAGATGAGGAAATGAAGGAGTCAACTCCCTCTAGGCTTCATGTGGGCATTGCTGCCTATCTTCTGGGAGCAGCCGATTTGAGCCTTCAGATGAAATATGTTGTTCTTGATTCTGGTTTGCCTGCAGTTGTCTTCTTCAATGGGGACGCCCTAACGTCGAACAAAGATCTCCTGAGCGCAATAGCGAAAGGAAAGGAGGGTCAATTTGAAAAAGAATCTCCATATGGATTTCTCCTTACGGGGGCTGGTATTGCAGCCATTGCGGGAGTCCTTGCCGTCTTCCTGCTTGCTAGGAGGAGAAGGAAACCTGCCAACCTGATTGCTGCTGCACTTCCCTCACATGCTGCTTGGTTCATCTTGTCAGGGACGGGAACGGACCCGGTTTCATCACAGGTCCCCTACGCCAAGGCAGGACATAGTAACTAAAGGAAGCATTAGGTCTGTAAGAGTTAAATCATCGAGTATGAAGTCTGACCTAGATTTGAACATCAAGATCTTCTTGACAAGTATCTCGGGAGAGAGATTTTGGGATGTGGACGTGCCACCTCCGCCTCAATTGCAGATAGGAGTCAACATAAATGTCCTAGACATGAAACAGAAGTCAGAGAGTTCTGCTGAAGTGCCCTTCATTCTGACCGTTCAATACACCCCATCGATGGGGCAACTGACAGCAAAAGGCAGGGCGGGAATTGATGGAACGGCTGAGGAAATAGCACAGCTGAAGTCAGGCGTGCAGACGAATCAGCTTCCGACGATGGTGGTTCAGGCCGTCAGCAGCTTCGTCATGGGTGAACTTGTAATCCTCAGCAAATCGCTGGGCCTGCCGCCCCCACTGCCACCCATGGTGCCCCAGACTCAGCTGACGCAGGAAGGGCAACAACGCTTCACAATCTGATGATTCTGGCTTACTCCATCTTTTTCTTGCATAGGCAGAGATGCAACGTACCGGCGACTTGCATGAGAGGAAGCATCAGGCTTGGGAACAGTTATCAACACGTATCGACGCACTGCCTCAATGGTCCGCGGGACATGTAATCCCATAGTGACGGAAAAAGGCCGGAAAATCACTTTCGAGATCCTCTGGAAGGACAAGCCCCCGATTGATGTGAGATTGGTGAAACCGTCGAACCCGGTTCTAGAGCTGGGAGTGAGGACGAAGAGGCATGGGATTCGGATAGCCTACGACGATACTGACAGAGAAGGATTGTATCTATTCAATATCGTCAGTGGCCAAACCAAAAGGAAACGGTGTGTCTTGGTTGGCGATTTGATCGCAGATTGGTATACCGCGTCCATGGCCATAGAGCAAGGCAAAGAGGGAATTGTGAGACACCTCGACTCATTCTCGCAACATGGAAATCTGATTGTCCTACATCATCTGACTGGTCCTGAAGGCGTCTTCTACGAGAGTCGGCAATTCCCAATCGCTGAGAACGCAGAACCTGCCCTAATAGATTTCTTTCTTTCGGAATCAGCACGAAGGGGATGCACTGTTCTCTTTTCCTATCACTGGGTTCCTGATGACTACATCAACATGTGGAGACATCCTTCCCCTAAGCAGATATTTCAGGCCAAGAGGGTCATAGAGGAACTCCATCAACGATACTCTCGTTACGATTCTATGGCAGGATTCTATGCATACTGGGAGCCCGGAGATGTGCAGGATCTCCCATACTATCGAGAGACGATGGATTACGTCAAGCGACTTGACACTGGTCTATTCACCGCGTGTGCGCCCTATGTCTTCTCCACCGAAAGATACCAGGGAGGATCGCTTCCGTTGATATTCTCTGCGCTGTCTTCTGTCCGATCTCTTGATTGTTTTATACCCCAATCAAGTGTTGCGGTCTTTCCTTACCCATTGAGTAGAACAAAGGATCATATTCTGCTTGCAGCTGCTTCATCGAGTGGCCTAGGGAAAATAGTCCTCGGTCATGTTGAGACTTTTGGAAGATCGTTTGTCAAGGGAGAATCTGCACCTCCTTCTTCATTCATTGAGGCCCAGATACTCGGTGCTTCATTGACAAGTGGGGCTTCTGGAGATGCATTCTTCGTCTATGCCTATCTGCTTGGTAGGAGACCGAATGAGAATGGCTCCATTGAGAGGGCAATGAAATTCCTCAAGCTCACAGGTCCCCACAGAAGGAAGCCGATTCCAGTGGCCGTCTATTCCCCCCTTCAAGCGTCTCACTGGCCCAACGTTCTAAGTCCTTTTCTCCTGAGGACTCGAAAGCTGGGCTTGGACCTCGGTGTTGTACAGCCCCCTTTCTCGTGTGACAGGAAATGGAAGAGATGGATCAAGTCAAATGTCAAGGTGCTTATTCTGCCCGATCCTCCTGAACTCGTAGAATCGGAGGCCGGATTCCTGGCGGAATATATCAAAGACGGAGGGGAACTCGTAGTTATCGGCTATCCTCCTAGCGGGATCCGGAAACTGATGGGAATCGAAAGCAGGAACATAGGGAGATATGGTGGCCTCAAGCTGCTGAGAGCATTGGGCGAAAGGGTATCGATTGACACTGTGAGTAGATTCGGGTTCGAGCTAGTCTTTTGCGCTACATGTGTGGAGGCAGAGCCCCTAGCAGTCTATGAATCAATCCCCTCCGGATATCAACCCGGGGCCTATGCCATCGCGAGGATGCAGAGAGGCCGAGGTTCTGGATTCTTCATCGGACTTCCATCAGCTTTGCTGCTCGAGAAAATCCCGAATATCCTGCTTGACATTCTGGATGCCGCTCTGTCAAGGAATGACCTTCGGATTCCTTGGGAAGTCAGAGGTCTGACCGATGAATGCGACTTGATGAGCAAGGAGGATTTCTTGGCAGCAGTGAACTATGCAGAAAAGGAGATCGAGGCGACCGCTATCTTTCGAGGCGCAGTGGGGAGAAGGTCTCTCCAATTGATCGGAGATGCGTATCCTGTGAGGCATTCTGGGGAAGCAATTGAGCTAAGACTCCTGCTTAGGCAATGTAAGCCAGCAGGGGCCGTTCTCGTGAGACAATCGGGAGTGGATTGCCCAAACGCGATGGAATGTGATGAACTCCCAGATTCAGTTAAGCCACAGGATCAATCGCTGGCAACCCAATGAACAGCATTCTTGATTATCAACTGCACATTCGGATCGCGGAATGTTGGAAACGTCTCGTGCCCCGCTCTGAAGTAGAAGATCTTGCCTTTGCCTGCGGTCCAAGTCAGACCTGAACGGAATACCGCGCCGTCAGTCTCGAAAACCGACACTAGGACCAGATCCTTGGGTCTTGGAATGTCGAAGGGTTCGCCGTACATTTCCTCCTTGGGGAGGATGAAGTCAGACACCCCTTGCGATATCGGGTGAAATCGGTCGACGATGTGCACGCGCTCTGACTTTCCATCTTCGCGCCAACTTCCGAGGCTGCATTTGGTGCCCATCAGCTTGATGAATGGTTTGGAGAAGTGCGAGGAATGCAGAGCGATGAAACCCATTCCTTCGTTCCTAACCCTTCCGACAACTCTCTCAACTGCTTCTTCGGGGACTTGTGCATGCTTCTGATGACCCCACCAAATCAGAACATCGGCTCTGGAAAGAATTTCCTCGTTAAGGCCGGAGTCCGGATCCGAAATCTGGGATGTGACTGCCCTTACGCCAGGCACTCTGTTCAGATAGTCTGCCAACTCACCATGTATGCCCTTCGGATAGACTCCTTTGGGCTCCGTGAATTCTGACCAAGCTAGAACGTTCAGTGTTACGGGGTTCATGCTTCCAATCTATCGCTCAGTCTTTTGGATACGGTTAAACGTTTCGGGCAACATCCGTCTTCCAAGAAATCGCCTCATAAAGGGTGAGACCAGAAGGCTCCAGCCGCATTGCAGAGACGACGAGACCGTAGGATGGTCTGGGCTTTAAATAGCTGGGAAGTCGCATTCACTGTTAAAGGATGGTTGACATAGTCCCCTTTGAGCAGGAAATGCTGAAGCGGATAAACAGAGCCGCCAATCGAAATCTCAGCCACGACATTATCTCCCACGACACATTCAAAAGAATGACCATATTAGATCCTAATTTCGATAGACAATATTCTCTGGTTGCATTGGATCAGGGCATTGAGGTCGGATTCCTGCTCGGGGTGAGAAGAACGAGGGCTCCTGAAGCCATGGTCAGCAAACAGAAGGACATAGCCTGGGTGAAGCTCTTCTTCGTCGAAAAACATCTTAGGCGGTCTGGGATAGGCTCGCAGCTTTTCGCCCAATTCGAGGCGATGATGGAAAAGAATGGAATTAGCAAAATCAGGATATCCGATTACCCTGCTTGGAACCTGACATCAGGACTGGACGTAAGATATGAGGAGGCAATCGAATTCCTTTCTAGAAGGGGATATAGAAAGGTCGGGGAGACGGTTGACTACGAGATAGATTTGCTTGACTTTTATGTCCCAAGAAGAATCATGGGCTTCGAGAACGGGGAGGTCACCACCAGAAGAGCGGAGCAATCTGAGAGGATGAGGGTGATAGAGTGGGTCGAGAAGCTCTTCTCGACATTCTGGAGAGTAGAGGCCGATCGGGCCTTCGACTACGAGAAGCCAAAGATCTGGATAGCAGAGCAGGGTGATCGCATCATTGGATTCTCCGTATACAGCGCTTTCGAACCCAGTTGGTTCGGTCCGATTGGTGTTGAACCAGAGGTCAGGACGAGGGGTATAGGATCTCTTCTGCTTTTCAATTCGCTCAGGGACATGAGGGAAGAAGGACAGAGGATAGCAGTAGTACCCTGGACCAGCCACCTCTTCTTCTACGCACAGGTTCCCGGAATAAGAAGGATACGGCATTATTGGATAATGGAGAAGACTCTGACGGCGTAAATGGGGCGCAGCATTTCGGAAAGATTCCGCTCAAAGTGATCTGTCTTCGATGAAAGGTATCACGAACGCAGCAATGAATCCCAGAGATATGGAACACAAGAGCAGCAACGCAGTATCAGTAATCGGACGTATGACGACGAAGTAGAGGACTCCGATGAGTGCAATACTTCCGACTGCGAAAATCCCCCTTTTGATTCGATTGCCGGGTTCTCTTAGATTTCTGCGCTCTGCCAGGAAGTATCCGCTCAGGACACCAATGAGAATTCCGTTCGTGATGGCATTTGCCTGAAGGCCCAGTCCGGACCAAAATGAAAGAAGAAAAAGGACTACAGGCACGGTCAGCCATATGATTCTATTCCATCGTCCGAGACGGGAGGACAAATCGGATCTCTGTATGACTATGGAAAGCGACAATACCGCGAGGCCCGTGATCCACCCTCCTATGATGTCCAGAGGATAATGGACGCTTAATGCGATTCTGGAATAGGAGACAAGCAGAACAGTCGCAATTGACATCAAGCCCAGAGGGAGGTTGCTGAAGTTATATGAGAGATAGCCCCAAAGCACCACGCTTCCTTGGGCATGTCCACTAGGAAATCCGTACCCCTCTACCGCAACCTTCCACAACTCTGTGGGAGGTCTCGGCATCTTGAAGAAATCCTTCGCGATGGCATTGATGCACATGTTCAGGAGAACCACTGTCGATACTCTGGCTCCTAGCCTTCTCTCATAAAAGAGATAGATAAGCGAAAGAATGACGATGTAGAATCTCTCCTCCCCCAATTGTGTCACTGCCAGCCAAATGAAATCCACAACTTCCATAGGCAAAGTCAGCGATCCCGTGGTTATTAATTGGTGTCGTCAAGGCGAATATTCCGAGCTGTCCGTCCACAGAGGGAAGAAGAACGAAAAAAGGGATTTGGGGACCTTCAGACTTCTACCAAAGTCTCGGTCCTCTTCACTCCACTGACTGCATGTATTGACTTGAGAATTCTGCCAAGGGAAGCTCTGTCGCCAGCCTTTACCAATATTACCCCGTCGAATCTGCCGAATGTTATGAACACATCCTCAACACCTTCAAGTCTTTTGATCGCGGCAATAGTCTTGCCAGGGGCCTTTCCGCGTAGCCTAATTAGAGTCAGGGCCTTCATGCGTCATTCACCTCTTTTGTACCTCCACTAGGGTCTCCGAGGCAGTGACTCCCTTTATTCCAAGGACGCTTAGGGCCAAATTCGAGAGTTCGTTGAGATCACCCACATCAGCCACCACAGCTATGTCCGCCCTTCCTGTGACGGGGAAGGCTTCGTTGACTCCCTTCAGCTTCTTCAGATGTGCAACGACGTCCTCATACGCTCCTGCTTCAGTGAACACCAATATTGCTGCCTTCATCTCACATTCGCACAATCAGAAGCTCAGGGAGGGAATATTAGATTTTCGAGCAAGGGCTTGAGAAGACGTAGACACGGCTCAAAAGCGATAAATTCGGCAAGAGATCCACCTCACCGAGTTGTCGCATGCGCGGACTGCTGGAAAACGGGTTGTCTCTAAGATACTCCCTAGGCTCAGCTCTTCTCTCGATATTGAGCCTTCTAGATTCGCTGCTCTTCATCTTGCGTCGAAGCATGCTGATACATTCCAATTGCTTCTCGGGACGGTGTTGTCGCAGAACACGAACGATAGGAACGCTCTTGCGGCTTTCGAACGCCTGTCAGGAATAGTGGGTACATCCCCCGAAGCAATCTCTGGGGCACCTTTCTCCAAGATTCGCAATGCCATAAGGCCAGCTGGCATGTTCAATATCAGGGCAAAGAGAATCAAGGAGTTGGCACGATGTATCCTTGAAAAACATGATGGCGACTTGAGTTGGATTCGCGCGCTCCCACTCGAGAACGCTAGGAGCATGATATTGGATCTGCCTCAGGTCGGACCGAAAACGGCAGATGTCCTGCTGTTGTTCGTCGGCCACAAAAGAACCTTCCCTATAGACACTCATATCAGTAGAGTCTCAAGAAGGCTTCACATCATTACAGATCAAGATAATTACGAACAAGCCAGGAAGAAGCTAATGAAGGCATTTCCCCCCTCGAGATACCTTCAAGCCCATCTTCTTCTCATAGAACATGGTAGGCGAACTTGCAGGGCGAGGAGGCCACTTTGTGGAGCATGCCCCCTGCAAGATCTGTGTCCCTTTCCAAGAAAGCATCCCGAGTTCTTGAGCATAAACGACCGATGAGGATGTAACATGCAGGAGGGGCAGGACCCTAGAACATCGCGTCTGGAGGTGGGAAAACTTAAAGCGCTACTTCGATTGATCAACCCGTCACCATGAAGGTCATAGTCACGGGAATAAGCGGAAGCGGCAGGAGTTCCTATCTTCAATCAGTTCTCCAGTATGCCACCGGGAAGGGGAAACAAGTCAAGATCCTCGAGGTTGGCAACATGATGTTTGCCATTGCCCAAGCTCTTGGCATAACGATACCAGAGGACAAGATATTGGATCTTTCGCCCTCGACCCTTGGCTATCTAAGGACTGCTGTATTCGAGCAGATACTCCGCGAGTGTAGCCAGAATGAGAATCTCATCATTAGCACGCACGCATGCTTCAGATGGAAGAAACACATACTCAATGCATTCGACTTTCACTATCTGAATGAGATAAATCCTGATCTTTACGTCACAGTCGTCGATGAGCTTCTCCCCATCAAGGCCAGACTGGAAGCAAGCGATCAGTGGAAAGGCCACCTTGACCTGAAGGACATCCTGATCTGGAGAGATGAGGAGATCTTCATTACGAAGGCAATAGCGGATTTCCAGAGGAAGCCATTCTATATAATGCCACGAAAGCAACCTCCCGACACCTTATACAGGTTCATGCTTGATCCAAACTCCAAGAAGGTGTATCTCAGCTATCCAATAACGCATGTGAGGAAGCATGCCGAGAAACTCAGAGCAAAGGATGGCTTTAGAGACAAGCTGAGAACGGCAGGAATGGTGATCTTTGACCCAGGAGAGATAGACGACGTCAACGCGATAAAGCTTGCTTCCGACGCGGCTTCCAACAAGAAGGAAAGGCTAGAATTCGAAACCGAAGGCAACCGGATCCAAGTCCCTACAAGAGAGATCCAGGAAATGAGAGACTACATATATGATCAAATAGTCGCGAGGGATTATCAGCTCATAGATCAGAGCGATCTTATAATAGTCTACTATTATATCCCTGTAATGTCCCCTGGCGTTCTCTCTGAGATGTCATATGGCTTCACGAACAACAGAGATGTACTAGTGGTGTTCAAGGGGCCTGAGAGCCCCTTCTTCCATTATTACTCAACGAGAATATTCAGTGACGAATCAGAGTTGATGCAGTATCTGAAAGAAATCGGATTCGTGCGGCAAGGTTCCGGCTAGGCCTCTGCTCCAAGACAAGCGATCGCGCTACCCTAGAAAATTATGATATTCCAAGGCTTCACACTGACACCCACTTTTTCACCGATTCTTCTACGCAGCATTCGGTAGGATTCCTTCGGATTGCCCTTGCAATGCACAATGATTCCATTTACGTCTACCTTGGCGGCAATATTGGTGCCACCGTAGATTACAGCTATGAGTCTGCCGTTGATCAAACCATCTTCAGGTCTTACCACTCTGGTCTCTTCTGGCCTGAACAGAATCTTCGCTTCAGCCCCCGTTGATGCCCACCATTTCGGTTTCACGACGCGTACTCTTCTCTCGCTCACCGAGATCAGTACGCTTTTCTGATCGATGTTTTCCACGGAACACTCCAACTGATTCGACGCTCCAAGGAACCTTGCGGATTTCTCTGTAGGCGGCAATCCATAGACCTCACTCGTCAGGCCGAACGCATCAATCGATCCATCAAAGAGAATGGCAAGCTGATCGCTCATCAAGACCGCTTCCGTTTGGTCATGAGTCACATAGATCGTAGTAATATTGAGGCTTTTCTGTATCTCCTTTATGACCTCTGATATCTCGATCTTGAGTGATGGATCTAGGCCCGCAAGAGGCTCGTCGAGCAGCAAGACATCCACTTCAGCAGATATGGCCCTTCCGATTGCAACCCTTTGCTGTTGTCCGCCGCTCAGCTCATGAGGGTATCTCTTCTCAAGGCCTATCAGCTCAACCATTTCAACTACCTTCTTCACCCTTTGGGCAGTTGATGCCGAATCCCTGCCCCTGGCCTCAAGAGGGAAGGATATGTTTTCGTTCACGCTCAGGTTCGGGAATAGGGCCAGATTCTGAAAGACCATTCCCACCCTCCGCACTGAAGGGGCAAGGTCGGTCACATCCCTGTTTCCGAAGAAAATCCTACCGGAGTCAGGTGTCAGCAGCCCAGCGATGATCTTGAGGACCGTGGTTTTTCCACTTCCGCTCGGACCCAGCAAAGCCACTATCGTGCCTGATGGCACATCAAGAGACATGTCATCGACAGCTAGGACTTTCCCATATGCCTTGCTTACGTTTTCAAGCCTCAAGTTCATCTAGAAAACCTCCAGAGCTTCCTCAGATGCGAACGAGCTGAGAATCTCAGCCGTAATGACAACCACAACTATCAAACCTGTCAAGGCAGAGGCAAGATCTAGTCTTCTGAGGTCGATCAGGGCAGCCACAGAAACCGGGAGAGGCATGAGGCTTAAGGTGCTGAAGAAATCGGAGAATGTGAACTCGCTGATTGACGATGAGAATGCAAGCAGAAAGGATGCAACCATCGCAGGAGCCATAAGTGGTATCTCCAACCGAATGAGTCTGAAGATCCTGCTTGCGCCAGATGTCTCGGCAGCCTGTCTGACCTCCGGTCCTATCTTCAGCCATGACGCCTCAATCACCCTTGATATGAGCGGGACGATTATTGCGACATGCCCGAGCACGATCAGCACCCAACTTCCATAGAGCCTAAGCAAACCGAATCCATAGGAGAGCATCATCCCGAGGGCCAAAGAGGCCCTGGAAATCGAAATGGGTATGGATAGAAGCAGGCTGTTGAGCCTTCTGATGCTCTCCATTTCTCCGCTCATCCAGATGACAAGCGTCGAGATTGCAAGGGATAGAAAAGAAGCCAGAACAGCTATTGATAGACTCTGGAGGAAAGCATCGACGAATCTGATTCCGAAACCGAATTCAACACTCATGAGTTGGATGTAGTTATCCAAGGATAGGGAAGTCGGCACCAATATGAATGGACCTGTAGACACTGCCTGCGCGAGAATCAGATAGATCGGCAGCAGTTCGACGAGCATCAATAGCGTTGAATAGGCTAGCAGAATTCTGCCGGCCATTCCTGAAAACAGTGGCCTCGACATCCTTCCCACACGTGGGACTGTCTTTCCCCTAAAGTAGAGCTTCTCCCTAAAGACTATTATGACAATAGAGAGAACCATGGTCAGGCATAGCTGGAAAAGGGCGATGGATGCGGATATCGGTCTCGTTCGAGTTGAGTATATCTCGACCTCAAGGGTCGAGAACCTTCCTCCGATCAGCACAGGCGTGGAATATGAGATGAATGAGAAGGCAAAGATCAGTAGACCTGCAGCCGCAACCGAAGGGAGAAGTTGATTGGCATAAGTTGCTCTGAAAGCCAGCATCCATCCAGCTCCGGCTACGTTGGCGGCATCTAAGAGTTCTTGATCGACTCTTGAGAATCCTTCTTCCAATATTATGACAGCCAACGGCATATAATAGAACACATGAGCAATGACGACCGCCGTCATTGAGTATAGTACGTCAATTATCGGAGCTTGGGCCCCGAGAATAACGTAACCGATCTGATTGACCAAACCTCTTTGGCCCAAAAGCATTATCATTCCTTCCGTGACAGCAAATGCAGGTGCAAAGAAAGGAGTCAACATTAGATTTCTCATCAGACCTGAACCTCTAAAGGAGTATTTTGCGAAGAAATAGGAAATTGGCAGCGCCAGAAGTATTGATGGTATGGTAGATGCCGCGGCTTGGATCGCGGTATTCTGGGTTAATCTGATTATATACGGATCGGAGAGCAAGGAAGCCAATTGCTGGAGATCTGTCTGGTAGACGATGTAGGCTATCGGAATTAGATAGAAGAAGACCAGGAAGAAACCAAAGGGAGCGAGAAAGACCAGGCTTTCTAGGCTCCTTTGATTTCTCTTCTCCATCTATCCAACCACTCCACCACATTCCCAGCTATATCAGACTTGAATGTTATCTTCGACTGCGGAATAGGAGCATTTGCCAGTGCTGAGTACGAGGCCCTCGGATTGACGGGATACATATAACCAGCAGGAGAGACGATGTTCTGTCCTTCAGTGCTTAGAACGAATTCTATGAATTTCTTCGCTATCTCAGGATGCGCAGCCCCTTTGACGAGCCCAATCCCCTCCCTGTATACGAAGCCCTCTATGGCGGCTGATTTCAATTTGGGCGTCTCAGAATATTCGACATCTGTGTTGAACATGCTCCCTATCGCAACTTCTCCGAGCTTCAGTGCAACGATCGACGATGTCCATCCTGAAGGATGAATCTTCACGTTTGACTCTAACGATTTCAAGAATGAGAAACCGCCCTCAGTGCCCTTGACTGATAAAACCCATACTAGGAATGACAACCCGGTGCCGCTTGAACTTGGATCCTGATAGAAAACCAGTCCCTTGTATTCCGGGCGGAGAAGATCATCCAAGGCCTTGGGTATGGGCAATCCCTTTGCCTTGATCACTGTTTCATTATACGTTATCAACACATACCCTTTATCCACAGGGTGAAGGCGATTTGTCGAATCCCATCTCTCGGTTTCCGGAACCATGCTGAGATTGCCAGGAGTGAAGATTTGCAGGACGTCCGCGTCCAACACCTGCTTTGAGTAGAACTCCGGAAGCCCAAGGATGACATCGGCCTGAGGCTTGCTCTTCTCCGAAATGAGTTTGTTCGCAATCTCTATTGAACCCATCTCAAAGTGAGCAAAAGTAACATTCACACTGAATCTTTTTCGGAATTCGTTTATCAATGCCGTTGCCATGCTTCTGATGCCACGAGGGCCATACACCACTAGTCTGTCTTCCAGCTTTGGCTGCATCAATAGGAAAAGAAGAGAACCGAGAATTGCGATTGCGATGGCACCAGCCATAATCTTCCACTTGCTTCCCACTTCCATCTGCCTCACCTTTTCTTGACTCAGGTAAAGGATGCCGTATCGGATGAGGACGCTTTTTCGAGCATCCCTACGCCGGCATTATCCGGATCAGGTTCTGAGGGTTGACGCGCATGACCGCGTCATCTCAGCCAAATATCGGCACCCCTTGCCTGTCCCCTGGGTTCCTTCTCTCCGATATAAGCATTGGTTCCGTTTGAGAAGAAGAATGAGCAACCAATTGACTTCCGCGCGCCGACTCATTTGGGGTGACAGGCCGCCAAGGGACTGAGCTTCGCCACTGGAATTTCAAGATGCCTGAACAGAGCGCGCGATGCGCTGTGGGACCAGATCTTGACAACTGGTTCTGAGCTAGACCTTGACAAGATATTGCATTGCTTTCTCGTAGACTCGGATTGTTTTCAGATACTCACTTCTTGTCACGAATTCGCCATCTGTATGAGAGAGCCTAGGATTGCCGGGCCCGTAGGAAACTCCGTGAATGCCCGTTCTGGCATGAAGCACATTCAGATCGCTGGTGCCCATTTTCCTTATCAGTTGGACGGGTCTGCCATCCGTCTGAAGGATGCCTCTTGCCAAGGCCCTAACCACCTTATGATTCGGATCTACTTCGTATGGTTCCACTGAATCGCCTGAGAATGACATCTCTCCAATTATGTTCTTTCTAGTTGAGCAGAAATCATGGAGTCTGGCTTGCAGTGATGACTTCGCGGCCTCTGTTGATGAGCCAACAGGTATTCTGACATCAAGACATGAAACACATGACTTAGGCGTCACGTTCAGAGACTGGCCCCCACTCATCCTCGTGAGACACACAGTTACTGATTTCCACGGATTTCCTTTTTTTCCGATTTTCCGACGGACGGAGGCGATAAATTCATGGGAAAGCTCAATCGGATTCGGATAAACCCAAGGAGCGCTTGTGTGTCCTGATTCCATCGCCTTCAAACACAGTCTGGCTCCGATCTTTCCCTTGTATCCTACTGTGATTCTCTTGAGGCCGGTCGGCTCGCCGAAAATCGCATAGTCGGCGTCGATGCCGGAGTCCATGAGGCCTTCTATGCCCTTTCCGTCTGTCTCCTCCCTCGTGACGGCTGCCACTATAAGTCTGCCATTTCCTAGTCTATCTCTGATTTCGGAACTGGCCAGAACAATCGCAGCGAGTGCTGACTTTGCATCAACTGACCCCCGACCAAATATGCGCCCGTCTCTCACCTGAACCGGAATTTCCCCAGCGACTGTGTCCATGTGTCCACACAACAATATCCCAGTACCTGATGCCCCTATCGTGCCGATCACATTTCCAGCATCGTCTGTGCGTACGCTCCTGTATCCGATTCTATTCATGATGCTCGAGAGATAGGACGCCAATCTCTTCTCTCGGCCACTAGGACTGTAGATCTTGAGTAGATTCTGAAGGAACTCTATTTTGAAATGATTGCTCAACTTGACCAATTGGCTTCCCCAAGTGTTTTGTCGATTATCTCGACTGCATCATCTATCTGCTGCCGATTTATTATAAGGGGGGGCAGCAGCCTCACGACATTTAGCCCAGAATAAAGTGGCAGGATGCCATTCTTGACAAGATTGTCAAGGAATTTTTGAACATTGAACCGCATCTCAACTCCCACCATTAGCCCCCTTCCCCTGACTTCTCTGACGTTGTCATGTACGTGCATGAGCTTTCCCAATCTCTCCATTAGGTATCTACCTGACTCCTCAGCCGCACGAGGCAGATCCTCATCATGGATTATGTCAAGAACTTGGGACGCTGCTGCGCACGAAAGAGGATTTGCCCCGAAGGTGCTTGAGTGCTCTCCTATCTCTAGCGAATTCATAATCTCCTCTCTTGCCAGCGTAGCCCCTATCGGGACTCCACCCCCTAGGCCCTTGGCAATGCACATCATATCAGGGATCACTCCTTCATGCTG
This sequence comes from uncultured Nitrososphaerota archaeon, assembly GCA_964408285.1. Lineage (GTDB taxonomy): Archaea > Thermoproteota > EX4484-205 > EX4484-205 > JAAOZO01 > CAYOYV01. The sequence goes on from CAYOYV010000005.1 coordinate 102,917, forward strand.
ATGAGCCCACAATCTCCCGGTTCTTCCGAGGCCTGTCTGAACTTCATCCAACACCATCAAGGCACCATGCTCCTCAGACAATTCCTTGACTTGCCTTAGGTAGCCATTTGGAGGCAGGTGCACGCCGCTTTCGCCCTGGATCGGCTCAACGAATATCGCTGCCACCTCATCGTTAACAATCTGACGCAGCGAGTCGGCGTTGCCATATCTTGCGAATTTCACGTCGGGATAGAGCATGTCCTGAAACGCCTTCCTGTACCGGGGATTCCAGGTCAGCGAAAGAGCCCCTAGGGTCTTCCCGTGAAAAGCTCCCATCATCGAAACAAATACCTTCCTTTTGGTGTACTTCACCGAGGCCTTTATGGCCGCTTCAATGGATTCAGCCCCGCTGTTTGAAAGGAAAATCGAATCAAGGCCCTTTGGGGCAATACCCGAGAGCTTCGAGAGTAGCTCTTCCCGGGCATCGTTGAATACAGATGCATGGCACATGATCAACCTGTCAGCCTGATTCTTGATCGCGTTGATCAATCTGGGATGCGAATGGCCGATTATGGCGACTCCATATGCACTCATGCAATCGATGTAAGCCTGTCCTGCTGAGTCCCACAAGGTCGCACCCTTGCCCCGAACAATCCTGACTTTGAGCTTCCTGTAGACGTGAGCCAAATGCTTGGCCTCTTGACTTGCCTCGACATCGCTCATGCCTGGATCACCGTTCCAACCTCGTGACGAATCGCCCTCAAAATCGGCCTTTGGATGGAGCTTTGGGCGATTATGACCTCCTTCACTCCGTTGCCGATCGCTCTCCTAGCCTCAATCACCTTCCTGTTCATTCCATAGCCGATCTTTGCAAATAGGGCATTCAAATCCGCAACTCTGATCTGTCTCACTAAGCTGCCATCTATCTGCAATCCCTCAACATTAGTCATGAAGAGCAAGCGATCAGCCCCGACAGCTACTGCAACTGCTGCAGCAGCTGCATCGCTGTCTACATTGAGGGCCTCAGACTCCTGGCCAATAGCCAAGGGAGAGATGACGGGCAAATAGCCATTGTTGATGATGTTGTTGATCAATCTAGCATCCACCGAATCGATTTTTCCGGTATACCCCCCCTCGACAGCCACTTTTCTTCCCCTCTCATCGATTGCTATCAGCCTCTTCCTTCTGGATCCTCTTATGGTGCAAGCATCTAGACCACTTATTCCGACGCCGCTCAAGCCTGCGTGATTGAGTGCCGACACGATTCTCTTGTTAATCAGTCCGGCCATGACCATTGTGTATATCCTTATGTCTTCTTCATCCGTGTACCTGCTCCTCACGCCCTCGGGTGATGTTATGAACCTCTGCTCTTTCCCAAGCCTTCTTGCCACAAGGGTGACTTCGTCCGCACCGCCATGAACCAAGATGGCTTTCTCTTTCTCCGTCAGCTCGATCAGGTCTGGGATTATGTTATCCTCGAGGTTAGCCAAGGATTTTCCACCAATCTTGATGACTATCACAATTTATCACCTAGATCGGATGTATTGGAATTGCTTTCAGGCCTGAATCCTCCGGAAAGCCGAGCATGATATTCATATTCTGCATTGCCTGCCCAGCTGCACCCTTGAGCAAATTGTCAATGGCCGAGAAGACCACTACTCTCTGAGTCCTTTGGTCGATATAGAATCCGAGGTCGCAATGGTTTGACCCGAGCACGAACTTAGGATCCGGAAACTTCTCCATACTGGTTCTGTCCATCGCGAATCGCACGAAGGGCTTATTGCCATACATCCCTCTATATGCCCGCCACATATCCTGCAATGTGATCTCTCGCTTGCTGAAGGCATGGACAGTTGCCAATATCCCTCTCACAACGTTGACTGCATGAGGCGTCATTGACACAGTCACCTCTTCTCCTCCGAGCAGGGAGAGTTCCTGCTGGATCTCCGGTATATGCCTGTGTGAGACCACATCGTAGGGCCTGATGACATTGCTTCTTTCCGCATGATGGGAGTGAATCGATACGCCGATCCCTGCGCCGGACGAACCTATCTTCACATCGATTACTATGCGCTCCCTTTCAACTAGATTCGCTTTGATCAGAGGAGCCAGAGCCAAAATGGAGGCAGTAGGCATGCAACCCGGATTGGCCACTAACGAAGCTTTCGTGATCTCCTCTCCATGTATCTCTGGTAATCCGTAGATAGATTTCATCAGAAGGTCAGGACAAGGGTGTTCGCGTCCGTACCATGTGGAGTAGGCCTTAGGATCCTTCAGCCTGAAATCGGCGCTCAGATCGACCACCCTTACTCCTGCTTCCAGCAGCTCAGGCACTATGCTTGCGGCAGCGCCGTGAGGCACCGCCGTGAACACTAGATCGCATCTATCAGAGATCCTGTCCAGACTCACGTCTTCGAACTTGATGTTGGTGAACCCCCTTAGGTTTGGGTGAATCTTGAAGATATAATCTCCTTTTCTGCTTCGGGAAGTGACAAGTGAGAGACTGACGTCACTGCGACCCAAGAGGAGGCGAAGTAACTCGCCACCTGCATATCCGGATCCACCGATCACGCCGATATTGGTCATCAGAGTCTCTCATCAAGCTCCCTTTCGATTTCCCTCATGAATTCGCTGAGACTCGCAGTCCCCCCGAGCTCCTTTGTCAACAAGGGCCTGTTGAGGATGCATATTGTGGATTTCTCGACTTCACTGGCAATCCTGAGTAGGAAGGAGTCTGATTTGCTTTCTCCCAGCCATTGTAGCATATAGACCGCGGATAGGATCATCCCGGTCGGATTCGCAACATCCTTATTCGCTAAGTCCCATGCTGTCCCGTGTGCTGGTTCAAAGACTGCATAGTGATCTCCGATATTCGCTGATCCGCAGAGGCCGAGGCTCCCAACGATTCCTGCTATCAAATCAGAGAGAATATCACCGTAGGAGTTCGGCGTGACGATTGTGTCAAACCTCTCCGGATCCCTTACGAGTTGATATGCCGCTGCATCAACCAAGATCTCACTTGCCTCTAAGTCCGGGTAGTTCGAAGCAATGCTGAAGAAGGCGTTTCTGAAGAGCCCGTCTGTCTCCTTCAATATGGTTGCTTTGTGAACCACAGTTATCGTTTTCCTATGATTCTTTCTCGCGTGGTTGAAGGCATATTCAGCAATCCTCTCAGATGCTTTCCTCGTTATGATGCGGAGTCCAACTGACGCTGAGTCTGAACCCCATTCGATTCCAGAATAGGCTTCCTCAGTGTTCTCCCGGAACATTAAGATGTCAACCAAGGGGTGCTTCGATGTCACAAGGCTTCTGAAAGGCCTGAAATTGACATAGAGATCAAATGACTTCCTTATCTGTACATTTATGCTCTGGAAGGAGTCAGGACCGGAGGGCGTGGCCACTGGCCCTTTTAACATGGCATCTGATTCCTTAATGAGTTCGAATGCATTGCCGCTAAGTGGGCTTCCCGTTCTTCTCTGGAACTCCAAACCTCCTTCTATGGTAACATATTCTGGATCAAAGCCGACGGACCTCAGTAAGGAAGTGGTCGCAGTCACCAATTCCGGTCCGACTCCGTCTCCATACATGAGCGCTATCTTGTATTCCATGGGAACTCACCATACTCCTTGATGTATTCAACAATCCCCCCCTTCTGCAGGATCTTCGAGATGAAGTGCGGAAATGGCTTGAATGTCCATTCAAGCCTTCTTGAGTGGTTCAGTATCAACGAGTTCTCCATATCGACTTCGAGGTCATCTCCCTCATGGGTCTCATCTACAAAATCGCTAGAGGCAGAGATCGGCGGCAGGCCTATGTTAATCGCATTTCTATAGAATATTCTGGCAAAGGATGTCGCCACAACTGCTTGGACCCCCTTCATCCTAAGAAGCCGGGGAGCGTGCTCTCTGCTCGAGCCACAACCAAAATTCCTTCCTGCAACCAGAATCGTTCCCTCGACCATTCTCTTTGACAGACTCGGATCTAGATCCTCGAAGAGGTGATCTGAGAGCTCCCGGAGATCTTGACCCTTGAACTTGAACTTCCCAGATATGATAAGATCGGTGTTTATTTGATCTCCGAGTTTGACGACTCTCCCCCTCATACCGCAGCCATCACCTCAGGAAGTCCCTTGGATCTGCAATCTTCCCCTCTATGGCGCTTGCTGCCGCGGTAGCTGGGCTTGCCAAATATATCCTCGAGTCTTTGTCCCCCATTCTTCCAGAGAAGTTCCTGTTGCTTGTCGATACTGCGACCTCACCTTTTCCAAGCAGACCCATATGCGCACCTACGCACGGACCACAGGTCGGTGGGGCTATTACGCATCCTGAGTTCAGCAAGCTCTCGATTATGCCATTCTTCAACGCATTCGTATATATGTCCTTGGAGGCCGGGATGACTATCGTTCTCGCCTTTGTTCTCCTTCCGCGGAGGATTTTGGAGGCCATCTCTAGATCCTCCATCCTGCCATTTGTGCAGCTTCCGATGAGAACTTGGTCGACCTCGACCCCTTCCACCTCTGAAACCGACTTGACATTGTCTACGTCCGGAGGAACCGCTAGCACGGGTTCAATGGTTGAAGCATTGAACGTGAGATGGTCAGAATATTGGGCATCTTCATCCGGCATAACCTGCTCAAAACCATCGCCTATTCTACTCCTAAGCCAGGCTACTGTGTTGTCGTTTAGCGTCATGATCGAAGCCTTGGCTCCCATTTCCGTGCCCATGTTTGTCACTGTCATTCTTGAGTCAACTGACATCTTGTCAATAGGCTCACCGCTATATTCGACAGCCTTGTACGTCATGCCATCCGCTTTGACGCAGCCTATTATGGACAGAATCAGATCCTTTGACATAACTCCGCTCCTTAGGGATCCTTCGATCTCTATGCTGACAGTTTCCGGGACCATCAGCCATATCTTGCCATCAAGGAGGGCAATGGCAGCATCCAAGCTTCCCACTCCGATCGCAAACGCATTGAATGCTCCGTGGGTTACGCTATGGGAGTCCGCACCGACTATTACTGTCCCAGGCCTGACATATCCTTCAGAAGGGATCAGCTGGTGACAGATGCCAGAACCGACATCGAATAGCCTGAAGCCTTTCTCTTTTGCGTTTCTTCGCATCTCGCTGTGTATGTCCGACATCGCGGGGGTTGCACTGGGCGCAGAATGGTCAATGCACATCACGAATCTTGAGGGATCAACTGGTCTGTTGAGGCCAAGCTCTTTCATGGCCTGGAATATCAAATGCGAAGTGCCGTCATGGGCAAAGACCAGACTTACGTCGGCCACCACGAACTCGCCAGCCTCGACGTCCGTCCTGTGTGCTGCCTTAGCTAAGATCTTCTGGGCGATGGTACCCCTCATGATGTTGTTCCGTCACTTTTTCCTTATGACAAATTCAGGCAGGTATTTTGACACCAATTCCAGCATTTCCGTGTCTGCAAGTGGGGTTATTCTGCCTGCCTCGTACATTTTGACTACGTCCGAATATAGACGGTCGACCCTTGCGTCTTGTTTCAGATGATTCATTTCAAGGCCGAATGCATTACATATCCAATACGCGACCGCTGATCGGCCGGAGTATGCATCGACGGAAACCTTAGGCTTGATCCCGAGAATCTTCTGCGTGTCGAAGGGAAGATAGACTTCCGGGTTCTTGAGTAGACCATCTATGTGTATGCCTGCTCTCGTTCTGAATGCATTCTCCCCGAAAAGCGGGTAATGCATTGGGATATTCAAACCAAGGTCACGGAATAGATCTGCCGCCTCGCTGAATGAAACCAGATCTATGGTACTCGTCGACCCACAGGCCTGAGCGCATGCCATTACCATTGCCTCCATGGGGCAATTTCCTGCCCTTTCTCCTATGCCGAATAGTGTGCAGTTCGAAAGAGCTGCGCCATGCAACCAAGCTGCCATGTGATTCGCCACGACAAGGTGGAAATCATTGTGACCATGGAATTCCAGTTGTTCTGGCACAAGACCCGCCTTTCTCCTCAGGCTATTGACGATTCGCGGGATGCCTCTTGGCAGTTCGGCTTCCTCAAACGGCAGGCCCAGTCCCAAAGTGTCCGCGAATTTAATCGTCATGAACTGCCCGTATTCCTCAGCGACATCCATAAGGGCATTCACGAATGGAATGACAAGCCCATTCATGTCGGCTCGAGTAATATCCTCCAACGAAACCTTCAAGGAGATCCCTTTTTCCAGAGCATATCTTACCGTCTTGAGGTAATTCTCGACTGCCCTCGCTCTAGTTGTCCCGAGCTTATGATGAATATGGTAGTCCGAAATCGAGCACAGCATGACTGTCCACCTCAAAGCGGTCCGTAAGAGAAGATCGACATCCTCTGTTCTAGCCCTAATCCAGCCAATCGGTCGAGGGAAATCATAGTTCAGGTTTGTAATCTTTTCAATCACCGTCCTGTCCTTAGCGGTGTAGGGAAAAACCTCAGACGACATGATCATGCCCTTTCCATTGTCAAGTCTGTGAAGCATCTCATAGATCCGCAATGACTCATCCACACTCAGGGTCCTCCAGCCCTGTTGCCCATCCCTCAGGGTTGTGTCAGTTATATGGAGCTCTGCCGCCTGAGGGTAGGCGGATATGTCTATTCTTGGTGGGACATCGAATGGAAATACATCTCGGTGGAACTCAGACGAATCCCTCATGCCTCGGATCATTACGACTTGATCACCTCCTCGACGCGGATGTCACGCAGTCCAGTATCAGACCCGCGATGTTGACGCCGGTCACTGCTACTGTATTCTTGAACTCAGTTGAACCGTTTGCCTCATGAACAAGCAGTCCGTTGTCTGACTCCATGAGATCGATTCCAAGGTAGTCAGCTCCGATTGCTTCTGCGGTTTTGAGACTGACATCCTCCAACTCCGGATTCCTGGGACATGGCTCGGCCTTGGCGCTCAGCGCAGCATTGGTTCTCCAGTCATCAGGTGGTGCATATCGATATATCGCTGTAACGAACTTCCCACCTATGACGAAGCTTCTGATGTCGCGCGGTGGACGGGCTACCCTCTTCTGAACGTAGTAGATCTGGTAGAGAGGGTGCATCATTTCCCTCGACTCGATTATGGCAAGCGAGGATTCCCTGTCATTAAGGGCTCCAACGAGCCTTCCCCAGCTTCCCACGACAGGCTTTATCACCGAGGGATAACCCATTTCCTCAATGGACTGCAGAGCTGCATCCTTGCTGAAGGAAACTAGGGTCTTGGGTGTGGGAATGCCCTTCTTGCTTAGCAATGACGTAGTCAGTAGTTTGTTGCCTGTGATGAGGAGAGCATTGAAGTTATTCACAACCCGTGCGCCTGCATCTTCGAGCATTCTGTCTGAATAAAGACTCTTGAAATAGCTTATTCCTCTCTGCAGATAGACATCGCAGTCATAGTGACTTCCGCCGTTCAGATCGAATATCGTACGGTTGAGGTTCAGCAGCTGCACATCTATTCCCCTGGAAGCTGCTTCTTTGATTATCATCTTCTCTTCCGGTCTGATAATGTCGCAGAGCACTCCTACTCTTGCCAAACTATTCTCCCCAGTCTTCCCCTTCCATCTCAATTGCCTTTATCGAGGCCTTTCCATTCCCCACTGCGGTGACCTCGAATGATGTCCCGCAATCCGGGCATGACACTATCTCACCTACAATTGCATCTCCAGGAACCTCAACAGAGCCATCACATTGGGGACACAGCACAACCATCGAATTCTGCATGCCAGCGACCTAGTGCCGAGGCCCAATATAACTTTAATATAAACATATCGTTGCGAAATCGTCACCAATGCCTCAGTATTATCAAGGTATTCGTATGTGTAACTCCCCTAATGGAACGAATTCTGTCGATTGAGGCGTTTATGAAGGTGATATTCGTACCAGAGACAAGAACTGCGATGTCGTATTGGCCGGTTGTCTCGTAGACAGATGAAACTCCCTCGATCATTGTGATCTCCTTCGAGATCTGAGGATTCGGGACCTCTGGCATCGTCGATATGAGTATAAGTGCCTTAAGACTTGGAAGTGCAGTCTCTATTGTGAACCTCTTTATTATCCTGTTTCGAACCAATTCATTCACTCTTTTCCTCACAGCACCCTCCGATATGCCCACTTCTCTTCCTATCTCGACGTAAGATGTCCTAGAGTCATGGGTCAATATATCCAAGATCTTCGCGTCCTTGTCATCCATTTGATATGGCTTCCCTCGCCTCTCCATATTCTACTTCCTCATTGGTTGGTGGGCTATTGATTTTAAGTCTTCTAGCGAAGCGATGACTATCGGAATCCTTGGGTCAACCTTTCGCACGTTCAGATCGTTGCCTACCCATTCTTTGGGCGTTGCACAAATCATTCACAGGACATTCTGGGCATTTTCCTTTCTTGCAATACTCCAGCTGAATTCTGACAAGTTGAGATTCGACATCCTTCACCTTCCTTATTCCCAACTTCCTGCCCAGCTGAGTAGCGAGATCGGAAACAGGAGGATCTGCCTTCTGCCAAATTCCTCTCAGCTCCCTCAGGTAGATGTTCACGCACACTGGCCCGACTCCTCTGAATTCCATAAGCATCGTCTCTAGTTCTCTTGGGGAATTGGCCTTCTGGTGCAAGACCTCAAGACTGCCATATTTCAGCAAGATCCTGCTGCAGATTTCTAGCAGATTCGAAGCTGTGGAGAAATCATATCTGACATATCCACCCGAGTCTAGGACCTTGACCAACCGATCCCAACCTGCCGAAAGAATCGCCTTCGGAGACGTGAGACTCTCATCCTCGAACCGTCTGTAGGTTCTTACGGAAATCTGGGAAGAGATCCTTCGAGCGAATAGGACGGAGGCCAAAAACCACTTGAATCTTCCATCAGGACTCGTTAAGTCTATTGAGAGCTCCTGCGAATAGGTCCTGATTCCACCGAGCTTTCGTGTCTTTCTGTTCAATGAAGTAACACCCGATGGAATCCGATTTAAGAATTGGCGCAAAGCGCTGAAGCATTGTGAATGCCAAATCACTTATAAATTTGGGTGGCTTCATCCTCGCTCATGAAAGCAAGCGAGAGATTTGGACTAGCTATCGGACGTCGGGAGCCAGATCGTGTTCCAATCCATGACAGCCCTTGGGGTTCTACTGTTGATAGATGGCGAGCCGAAGGCCTTCCTTCCGGGATTTCTCCGGCTGATTACTTCGGATTCGAGTTGGCTTCGTTCTCAGCAGATACGTCGCCTCAGCTACCGGTGGAGGTGCTCCATGAAGACAGCCAGTATCTGATCGAAAGAAATTCCTTCGGGGGAATCAGAAAGAACTACCGAGATTATTCCTCAACTCCCATGATAATCGACTATCCGTGTAAGAATCGCAATGACTGGGAGAGACTGAAAGAGAGGCTGAGAGCCAGCGACTATCGAGTTGATTGGGTCTCCGGCATCCAAGCATACCAGAGAGAACGCAGCCGAGGTCGTTTCATAACATATGGCGCTGCTGTGGGTTATGACAAGATCCAGAGCTATCTGGCTTCTGAGCAGCTTCTGAGGTCGATAATTAGAGATCCCGATTGGGTCAAGGACATGTATCTCACTGACGCAAGGCTAGCCATTGAGATGTGCGAACGAATGATAAGGGCAGGCTTCGTGTTCGATGCGGCCTTTCTCTTCTGTGATCTGGGATATAGAAATGGTCTTCTTTTTTCACCCAAGCACTTCGAAGAACAGCTCCATCCAGTATTCAAGGAGCTTTGCACATTCTTCCACGGTAAGGGGATGCCCGTGATGCTTCATTCATGCGGCAGAGTGAAAGATCTGATACCATACTTCATCGAGGAAGGCATTGACTGTCTTCAGCCCCTCGAGGTCAAGGCCGGTATGGACCTCATTGAACTGAAGAACAAATATGGAGACAAGATATCCTTCATGGGAGGTATCGATGTTCGGCTCATGTCAATGGAAGACCCGAGACCTCTGGAAAAGGAGATAAAGGACAAATTCGAAGTTGCGAAGCAAGGTGGTGGCTATATCTATCATTCGGATCACTCGATACCCAAGGACGTGAGTTTCGAACAATACAAGAGAGTCATGGAGCTCGTCCAGAAGTACGGAAAGTACGCCTAACTTGGATATTGTCGGCAGAACCCTCCAGCGCAGATGACCGTTCATTGATCCAATGTTGGCCCTTCCAAGAGAAAGAAAGATTCTTAACAGACGACCAGTTCATTCCATCCAGATGAAGCTGAGCATAGTAACTGATGAGATCAGCCAAGATCCCGAGACAGCCGCAGAGCTAGCTGTGAATCACTGGGGGATCAGGAATCTGGAGATAAGAGAGATATGGGGCAAGCGG
>CAYOYV010000006.1:0-11173 GCA_964408285.1 uncultured Nitrososphaerota archaeon
GTCATCTTCAACGTGCCGTTCTCGATTTCAAACAGCGGGAAGAATCGCGTTTCAGCGGCAAGTCTTGAGATTGCAATTGTCTGAGATGGGTCGTAGCCCCAGCCAAGCTGACATGGTGCGAGGACGTGAATGAAAGTCGGACCGGCGTAGCTTAGTGCCTTCCTGACCTTGTTGACGTAGTCTCTCTGGTATGCTATTGTGGCGGTTGCTGCGTAGGGGATGTGGTGAGCTGCGACTATTCCGACAAGGTCCTTCTTCCATTCCTGTTTGCCGGGGACGACTTTCCCAGCAGGTGACGTAGTGGTGGAAGCACCCATCGGAGTTGCGCCTGATCTCTGAATTCCCGTATTCATATACCCCTCATTATCGTAGCATATATATAGAAATCTGTGACCTCTTTCGAGTGCACCAGACAGCGCCTGCAATCCGATATCAAAGGTTCCGCCGTCTCCGCCGAGAGCGATCACAGGGGCCCTCTTGTTTCTTCCCTCTTTCTGAAGTTTGTCCAACGTTTCGGCGATTCCGCTGGCAACGGCAGCGGCATTCTCGAATGATACGTGAACCCACGGTACCTTCCAAGCAGTGTATGGATAGATTGTGCTGGCCACTTCCAAACATCCGGTTGGATTCACCACTATGGGCTTCTCCGGAGATGCAAGCATTGTCAATCTAGCCGTTATTCCCGGTCCGCATCCCGCGCACAGCCTGTGGCCAGACAGAAACAGGTCCTCCTCTGGTAAGTCCGCCAATTTCGTAATGGGCTTGTACTCCGTCATCAGTCCCTCACCCCCGGAAACCTGACCCCGACTCGAACCCCCTCTCTGGCGTTCGAAAGCGATACCTTCGCTGCATGCGCTATCATCTCCTTTGTCATCTCCCTCCCACCCAAGCCATAGACGAAATCGTAAAGTGGCACATGACCCCTTCCGTAGATGCTGCTTAGAATGTCGAGGTAGTGCGGGCCTGCTGCCGCCCCGTAACTGATGAACTTCTCCAATACCGCGACCGCTTTGGCGTTCTTCACTGTCTCGAAAATCTCTCGTTCGGGCAATGGTCTGAAAAGCGTGAATCCCATCACGCCAGCCTTAATCCCCTCATTTCTGAGTCGCCTCGCCGTTTCCCTGGCCGTACCGACGGTGCTGCCCATAGCCGCTATGATCACATCGGCATCTTCAGTCATGTAATTCTTGACGGGGGAGTATTTCCTGCCAGACAGTTTCTCATAGTCCGCGAATGTTCTCATCACAACGCCATAGGCATTGGTCATGGCCTCATGCTGTTGTCTCTTGAATTCGAAGAAGGTGTCAGTGAAGCAAAGAGGTCCAAATGTCAGCGGTTCGTCAACGTTGACCTTCAACCTTGGATTAATGATTCCCAAATGACCCTCCACTTCTCTGTCGTCCAAGACTCTGATTCCTTGAATCGCGTGCGAAATTATGAACCCATCTATGCCGACCATTGCGGGGAGCAATACGGACTTGTCCTCAGCAATCTTGTAGGCCATCAACGTCATGTCATAGGCCTCTTGACCGTCCTCCGCATAAAGCATCACCCAGCCCAGATCTCTGCTCACAAGGAAATCTGAGTGGTCGTTGTGAATGTTGATTGGGGCTGAAAGGGTCCTAGTTGACATTGACATCACGATGGGGAGCCTCAGGCCGGAAGCGATAGGAAGCTCTTCGAACATGAGCGCCAGCCCTTGGCTCGATGTTGCAGTGAATGTCCTTGCTCCAACTAATGCAGCACCTATCACAGCCGATAGGGCAGAATGCTCCGATTCAACGTTCACGAACTTAGCATCCAACTCTCCATTGGCAACATATCTGCTCAAGGTTTCGACAGTGAATGTCTGAGGCGTAATCGGATAGGCCGATATGAAATCAACCTTGGCCTGCTTCACAGCATAGGCTATTGCATCGTTTCCCGTCAAACCTATCAGTTTCTGCTCCATGTTTCGCTACACCTCCTCCTTCTGCATCGAAATCGCCTTCACTGGACATTCATTTGCGCATATGCCGCATCCCTTGCAGTAATCATAGTTGATTGATACCTTCGTTCCTTGCCTCGTTATCGCTGAATCCGGACAGAAAGTCCAGCATATCAGGCAATCGATGCATTTAGAGTAGTCTATCACTGCCCTTTCGCTTCTCCAGTCGCCGGTCTTGAATTCTAGACTAGTCGCGGCCCTCAGGACAGCCCCGATCTCCAATTCCTTCCAAGTCTTTGAACTCATATGATCTTCACCTCATCATAACCTGTCTTCACCGCTGCCACATTTGACTCCAATAGAGTTCCGCTGAACCTCTCTGCCAGGGTACTCTGAACGCTCTCCAGTTTCGGGAACCCAAGTGCCTTCATCAGCGCACCAAGCATCGTTGTGTTGTAGATTGGCCTCTGAGTCTTGAATATCCTATCGGAGACTTCTCTGGCATTCACGATGCACATTTTCGTCCTAGGTAGATTGCCAGCCCTTCTCACATCATCAGGATTTCTGGCTGAATTCAGAACTGCAACGCCGTTTTCCCTTAGCCCTCCATATGCAGCGGGAGTAAGGGCGAGGGTCGGATCAATCACAATGACATAGTCCGGATTTGATATTGGGGAGTGGTCGTCGATGTAGGAGTCAGATATGCGCGTATAGCCTCTCACGGGCGCGCCGCTCCTTTCTGGGCCGAATTCGGGAAATGCTTGCACGAACTTCTTCTCCTTTAGGCAGGATATTCCGAGGATCTGGTTCACAAGGACAACGCCTTGTCCTCCTCGTCCAAGCCATCGTATTTCAAATAACATCTCTTGGCTCGACACACCCGACATCAACTAGCTAATATAGTTTATCTGATTCGATTTGTCTTAGAGTTACGATGTCGACTCACGCTTCGGTTCCAAAGAGGCACGCAAAGATCACAGTTGCGTTTCCCTCCTCGGTAATATCGAAATCGGAGAACCCTCTTATCGCTTCCATCAGATTGGCAACCATAGCAAGGGCTGCCTCGATTTTCAGGGTGGAAAGGCTCCTGATTTACCTAGAGGCCAAATCACTAGACGATAGAAGATCACAGGTAGTTGCGCGCACCATTCTGGAATACCTTGCGACCCCACAGTACCTTAGGAAGAACCTGTTCGAGAAATCGGCGGAATTGAAATATGCTGGCGCCCTGCCTCCTTTGAGAATTCCCAGCCATACGGTTCCAAACAGATTGCACGAAGTGAAGCCGGGTGACTTTCGAGAAGGCGCAATCCTTGGAAAAGCCCATGGAATCAAAGTAGATGTGGGTCTTGGCGTTCCATTCGACCTCACGAATATGGCTAGGGTCCCCAAGGGAAGACATCTACCGGTGAGGATTCTGGATGCAGAACGAAGATTGGCAGAGCCAGTCACCAGAGAGCAACTGCCCTTCTACTGGTGTTACGAGGTCGAGGCACCGGAATCCACTCTTTCATCAGTGCTCAGGTCTAGTGCTTCGTCGCTGAAGATAGCAACCTCAAGATCCGGAGAATCGGTTTGGAAAGTGCTTCCGAACATCGCTCGTCTCTTAGAAGGTAAGGAGGAGGTCCTTTTGGCATTTGGTTCGCCGAGTAAGGGGTTATCGGAGATTCTGGCTGAGGAAAAGATTAATCTATGGCAATCTTTCGACCTCACGCTGAACGCGGCAGTGGATCAGGGGGTTGCCACCATCAGAACCGAGGAGGCAATCCTCATGTCGCTTGCCGTGTTAGGTGATGTAATAAGATAGGTGAGGACAGGTGGGACACAGGAAACAATCGGCCCCCCGTCGCGGGTCCGTGGCGTTTCTGCCCCGTAAGAGGGCCAGCTCAATGGTAGCCAGGATTAGATTCTGGCCCACTATAGAGAGTCAACAGCCTAAGCCATTGGGTTTCGCCTGCTACAAGGCCGGTATGACGCAAGTAGTCGTTCTGGACAATGCCGAGAACTCGCCGACGAAGGGAAAGGAGATCGTGTTCCCCGTTACCATCTTAGAGGCTCCTCCCCTATTTGTCCTAGGCGCCAGAGTCTATGGCAATAGTTACAGCGGCAAGACCACGAAATTCGAACTCATGGCGCAAAATCTGCCGACTCACCTCAACAGGAGACTGAAGGGCATAGACAAGATGGAAAAGGCCCAAACCCCCTCTCTTTCAGCAGACTCGATTTCGCCGGATGATGAGATAAGGCTCATAGTCTGCACTCAACCTCACTTGGCAGGAATAGGGAATAGGAAGCCCGACATTTTCGAGATAAAGGTTGATGGAGCGCCCATGAACGAGAGGATCCCGTATGTCAATTCCATTCTCGGAAAAGAACTCAAACCCGAAGACGTATTTCAGGCCGGTTCCTTCGTCGATGCATTCGCCATATCAAAGGGCAAGGGCTGGGCTGGCGTTGTGCAGAGATACGGCGTGAAGATAATGGATAGGAAAAGCAACAAGACGAGAAGGGGAATTGCAACGATGGGCGCAAAGAGTCCATCCAATGTCATGTTCTATGTGCCTCGTGGCGGACAGATGGGCCTCCATAACAGGTTCGTGAGAAATCTCCAGGTCATGAAAATGGGAAAAGGAGAGGAGCAGATCAATCTAAGGGGTGGGTTCATCCGTTATGGCCTGATCAAGTCGAACTACATTATTCTCAAGGGGACAGTTCCAGGTCCGGCCAAGAGACTGGTGAAACTAAGGGTATCAACCAGAAGGGAGCCAGTGAAGGAGGCCCCCATCATAACCCATCTCAGTCTGGTCAGTCAACAGGGTGTCTAGTCAGATGTCCGACGAAATGGCAGTTCTCAACGCGGAGGGAAACGAGGTCTCTAGGATTCCCAAGCCTTGGTTCATGAAGATAGAGCCGGATCCAGTTGTTGTGAAGAGAGTCTACACTCTCATGTCATCCGGTTGGCATACTCCCCAGGGCAGGAACCTAATGGCTGGGAAAAGGACAGTTGCGATATCCTGGGGCGTTGATCATGGAATGTCAAGAGTTCCAAGGCTGTCTACAGGAAGGGCTAGGTTCGCTCCCGGAACGGTCAAGGGGAGACTTGCACATCCTCCTCTTTCCAGCAAAGTTATAGTCAAGAAGGTCAATAGAAAGGAGAAACTTCTGGCCACAGCATATGCAATAGCCGCCACTGCCAATAGAGACATTGTAATCCGCAGAGGGCATAGGCTTCCCGAGGGAAGAATCCTTCCAATTATTTTTGATGAATCAGTGCGCTCAATCGATAAAGCAAAGGACTTCCAGGGATTCCTCGAGAAATTGGGTTTGACTGAAGAGATGAAGAGACTGAAAAAAGGTCTGAAGAGGAGGTCGGGCCTTCCAGCGAAAAGGGGCAGAGGAAAGAAGAGGAGGGTCGGTCCGCTTGTGGTCGTGAGCGATGGGGGAGGTCTGGTGAAGGCAGCCGGAAATTTCAGCGGAGTTGACGTAGTCAGGCCCGATGAAGTGTCGCTAAGGGAGTTAGCCCCGAATGGCACGCTGGGAAGGTTGACACTCTGGTCCTCAGATTCCGTTGATGCTATTGAGAAGAGGTTGAGCAGTGTTGGAGAAAAAATCCAGGCTTCTATATCCTAAAGCGACGGAAAAAACCAGTAGAATCATAGAATTGGAAAACAGGCTGACATTCGTTGTGTCGGACGATTCAACGAGGGAAGGAATAAAGAAGGAATTCGAGGAAAAGTACGGGGCAAAGGTGAGGCAGGTGAATACCTCTAGGGGAATGGACGGAAAGAAATTGGCCTACATTAGATTGGAGGAGCCGGGGAAGGCGTCAGAGCTGGCGATGAAGCTCAAGATATTGTAGGAGGTGTGTG
The DNA here is from genome assembly GCA_964408285.1 of uncultured Nitrososphaerota archaeon. Classification (GTDB taxonomy): domain Archaea; phylum Thermoproteota; class EX4484-205; order EX4484-205; family JAAOZO01; genus CAYOYV01. The sequence goes on from CAYOYV010000006.1 coordinate 5,797, forward strand.
ATATGGGAAGACGCCCAATCGTGAGAAGAAGGGGAAGGTCACCAAAATTCATAGCTCCCTCGCACAGAAGGCCCGGGGCATCTAGATATCCAGCTCCCACGGATGGAGGAGAACCATACTACAAAGCAGAGGTCATGGACCTCATTCACGACCCAGGAAGGGGATCTCCTCTGGCCCTAGTCAAGGCTGAGAGAGGCGAATTCATGACAATCGCCGCTGAGGGTTCCTACGTGGGTCAGGAGATATATATAGGAGAACCAACCGAATCGAAAATCGGTGACATAGTGAAAGTAGGAGTTGTACCGGAAGGGACAATGATATTCAATCTTGAGAGGAAACCGGGAGATGGAGGTGCCCTTTTCAGGGCGGGAGGGAATTACGCCGTAGTTGTAGGCAGAAATCCAGACGGAACCATCACGCTGAAGGACTCAACGGGTCGTCTGTTCACCTCAGATCCGAGGTGCCTTACAACTCTAGGCGTCGCGGCCGGAGGAGGAAAGATTGAGAAACCCTTCTTGAAGGCAGGAAGCAGTTACAAGTTGATGAGGAGCAAGGGAAGGCTATGGCCAATAGTGAGAGGAGTTGCGATGATCTCGGCATATCATGTCCACGGTGGCGGTAGGCATCAACATATCGGGGGACCCTCTTCAGTATCCAGGAGAGCGCCGCCCGGGGCTAAAGTCGGGCTTATAGCACCTAAGAGAACTGGCAGACGCTAAGTAACAGCCATGCTGTACAATTCCGATCAGCATCGTATTTCATATGGTTTGCAGTCATCCGAACCCTCTGGATCAACCTCCAGAGAACCTCTCCAAGCAGGAACTCGGCTTGGGATGGCGTTGGGTCTATCAGGGATGCGCGCATTCACCATCATATGGATTGGTCAGGTACTTTCACTGATGGGCACGGCGATGACAGGCTTCGCACTTACGATATGGGCTTGGCAATCAACAGGAGAAGCCACGGCATTGGCTCTCGTTGGGTTTTTTGGATTTGCCCCAACAATCCTCTTCAGTCCCATTGCCGGTGCGCTAGTTGACCGTTGGAATAGGAAATTGGTGGTAATGCTCGCCGACTTGGGCGCTTGCATAGCAACCATCGCAATACTCGTTCTTTACTCAACTGGGAATCTGCAAATCTGGCATCTGTACATCACAGGGGCCTTCGCCTCAGTTTTCCAGTCATTCCATTTTCCGGCCTATTCTGCGGCCATAACGATGATGTTGCCCAAAGACCAGTATGCAAGGGCAAGCGGAATGATTTCCATGGCTCAGTCTGCCTCAGGCATATTCGCCCCGGTATCAGCAGCTGCATTAATGGGGATCATTGGCATCTCCGGCATCATGACTATAGATGTCATGACTTGCCTATTCGCTGTTGGAATGGTGCTTCTAGTTAGCATTCCGAACCCCCCTTCCACCGAAGAAGGGAGAAAAGGTAAGGGAAGCATCTGGACGGAATCCATTTACGGATTTCGTTATATAATCGAACGACCAAGCTTGCTTGGATTGCAGCTTGTTTTCTTCGCCATCAATTTGACGAGTACGTTTAGCGCCATACTATTTTCACCTATGATCTTGGCACGAACAAAAAACAACCAGGTTTTGCTTGGACTAGTGCAGTCCGCGGGCGCTGCCGGTGGGCTAATCGGTGGAATCCTACTTACAACGTGGGGCGGTCCTAAACGCAAGGTAAATGGGGTTCTGATGGGAATGGTTCTGCTTAGCTTACTCGGTGTGTTGTTGACTGGATTGGGTCGCGATGCGTATCTCTGGGCCCTGGCTTCTTTCTTCACCCTCTTGATGATTCCCATAATAAATGGTTCGAATCAAGCGATCTGGCAAGCCAAGGTCGTGCCTGATGTTCAAGGGCGTGTTTTTGCTGCGCGGCTACTTATCGCGCAGATCTCTGCCCCTGTGGCGATGCTGCTGGGAGGATTCATGGCAGATAACGTGTTTGAGCCTGCTATGTCTCCCGGGGGCACATTGTCCTCAATATTCGGTGGATTGGTTGGTACAGGACCAGGAGCGGGCATGGCGGTCATGTTTCTTATCACTGGAATACTCGGTGGCCTCATAGGCCTAATCGGATATGCATTCAGGGAAATACGTGACGCTGAGGATATTCTTCCAGACCACCAACTCGCAAAAGCGGCATCATAGAACGCTCCAGTTTGAAAAACTGGCTTGCTATAACTGCAGACATGGTTCTCTGGGCAAAGAGGAGACGACTCGATCTCACGATCGATGTACACGTACAAGCGCTAGGGCTTTCCGATTGGCTTGACAGGGGCCTCCCTAATGATTCTTTGAATCAACTTCTCTAGGACGACCAACCTGTCCGGCTTGCAGAGCAGTTGACAAAGCGTCAACATCAATGAAGCCCCAGCCACCCGCTGTATTCTAGATTTATCTTGAATGGACAAAGCGAGATTTAGTTGTTCAAGCATGTCGCCAAACATGGCATTACTCTCTGAAGAGAGTTCGTTGATCATTTTCTCAGTATCTCTGAGGATTTCTCGTTCTTTCTTGGCTAGTCTCATTCTATATGTCGTTACCATTATCTGCTTCAAGAAAGGCCTCACTTTATTTTGCATTTCCCTATACATTCTGGGAGGAACAGGGCCTCTCAGACGAGTATTCACACCCAATCCAACTATGCAGGGGGAAACAGCCAGTCCGTAGTATTTTTCGACTAGGTTGTTGTTAATCGTCCTCGTCTCCTCTAACTTCACAAAACCGGCTCTTTCGAGCTTCTTCATATGGAAATGTATCGTGGCTGGTGTTCTTTCCAGTTTCCTAGCCAATTGGCTCAGGGACATTGGTTTTTCCGTAAGGCTGTGGATGATCCCCTGTCTCGTTTCGTCTACCAGAACTCCAACTTTGTCCGGGTCCTCAATGACCTGGACCTCACACGGTTTCATTGTCCCGCCTCCTTTTAGATGAAGATTTAAAGGGAACCCGCTATTTATGTGTCTTCAGGAGCGAGAGGATGACCGAGATGGATGATGAGTCGATCAAGAAGTATGTGAAGAAGCGATATGGAGAAGTGGCAAGAGGTGCATGTGACTGCTGCGCACAACCGCTATCAGACGTGCATAGTTTGGCTGAATTAAGGCTGGCCGGATATTCCCTAGAAGACCTTGAAGGGCTACCCCTGTCTGTTCTGAACGCATCAAGTGGCTGTGGAAATCCTACAGCTTTGGCAGAGCTCAGGGAGGGAGAAACTGTTCTTGACCTAGGCTCAGGAGGTGGCATAGACGCCTTTCTGGCAGCTAGGAAGGTCGGACCGAAAGGCAGAGTCATCGGCGTTGACATGACAGAGGAGATGGTGGAACTCGCAAACCAAAACGTGAAGGAGATAGGCGCAACAAATGTTGAATTCAAGGTGGGAGACATTCAGAATCTGCCCATCGAAGACATGTCGGTTGATGTAGTCATGAGCAATTGTGTTATTTGTCTTTCGACTAACAAAGGCACGGTCTTTGATGAGGCTTACAGGGTTCTAAGACATGGAGGACGCATGGTCGTTTCAGACATCATCACAAGGGCGGAGCTGCCGAAAGAGATAGGAAGCGGTCTCAAAGCTTGGGCTGATTGCGTTGCCGGAGCACTAAGAGAAGACGAGTACCTCTCAGAAATTAAGCAGGCGGGTTTCGACCACCCTGAGATAATATCCGAGAAGAAACTGACCCTTCTCAAAAGAGAAGAGAACAGGCTCGTTCAGATCCCTCACGAGCTATACAGCATTCAGGTAAAGGCCGTTAAATCCTAGGCGCCATACACCCAATCAATCATCCCGGTGGGAAGAACAGAGTGGATTTCGGTTAAACTTAATTAAGGGTGAAACGGTCAGCTGAACGATGTCTGAAATCACGACCTACAGGGGGTACAGTCTGGAGCAGCTCAATGCCATGTCCATAGACGATCTCCTGAGACAAAAGGTGCTTCCATCGAGAGCTAGGCGTTCGCTCTCCAGGGGGCTTCATCCCGAAACTAGGAAATTGCTTGAAGTGGTACGAAGGGCAAGGGCTGAGGTGGACAAGGGGAATCCTCAACCACCCATTGAGACAGAAAGGCGCGACATGGTCATACTCCCGGAGATGGTCGGCCTCGAAATCAAGATCCACAGCGGGAAGGAATTCATGCCAGTCAAAATAACGTTGCCGATGGTGGGTCACTTCCTAGGAGAATTTGCAATAACGAACAAGAAGGTAGTTCACGGAAAGCCGGGAGTGGGGGCAAGCAGATCATCGATGTATGTTCCATTGAAATGACCATTTTCTCGGGAATTAGGGGAAAAGGGCCGGAATTCTAGGGAATTGGATTACATCGAGATACCCGCCTGTGGCGGTCTTCGTTATCAGCATCCGTGGTGCAATTGCACGCGCTCGTGTTCAAGTGAAAAAAGGATAGAAATTCGCCTAATTGGGGAATTCTTGCCGAATCCATCTGCAATTCTTCATCTGTTCTTGAAACGCGCTATCCAAATCCGTTTCTACATCGACCACTCTAATATCTCGGAAGACTAACCTCCTAGGCGCGAGAAACTAGGGCCAATTCTTCTTCTTAGCAATTCGACGAGTTAGACCCAGTTTGATTGCGAGTTGCCATATGTAATGGGGGCTGGTGTTAAGTTTCTTGGCTATATCTCGCGTCGGGATCTTCCTGTAATTTTGCACAAGGTATCTCTTTTCGTCGTCAATCAAAGGCACTTTTCTGTATCGGATGTAGCCGACTTGTTCTGTCAGATGGAGCCTGTGCGCAATCACATAGATTTCCATGATAGTCAAGCCAACCTCGTGAGCTATCTGCTTTGCGGGCTTTGTACCATATTCCCTGGTGAGTTTCTCCGCTATTGCTCTGTCGACGTGATGTGCAATGTTCTGGTCAATCTTGTATAGCATGCTCTTGTGCACAAATGGCTTCACAATCTCAATGAATCTATCGGTCGCCGTGGTTGAGAGCAGCAGTTTCGGATATCGCTTTCGCTTCAACCCCACCCTGACATTTGCCCCTAGTAATTCTCGAAATCGCGTCGCCATCATTTCGTTTTCTTGCATTGTGAAATCTGATGAATACAGAATAGATTGATTTGAGTAGTAGTTGTACTCACCGTCATCTTGGTAGAAAACGGCCAAGGAAAGCGGAGATGCAACTAGGAGCTCGAGGCCTTTCCGCGTCACTATCTTTCTTCTTTTGCCATTTGCTTCGGTTCTGTAGAAGAGCGGTTCAAGGCCGAGTAGCGCCCGATCTCGGAACTGGAAATACGGGATCAATTTCCCTTTGCTATATCCGTGTGTCATTAGGCGGATCTTGACGCTGTCTGGTCTGCCAAGCATCGCCGCCTTCCACTTGAGGTAGTCAATCTGTCTCAT
>CAYOYV010000006.1:11273-95634 GCA_964408285.1 uncultured Nitrososphaerota archaeon
TTTCAGCTATGCGTGATTTTCATGTTTTCAACTATTTGCCTATATTTCTCGTGTATCATCTTCCTGTCGAATTCCCAAAATTCGTGAAGCATATCGTCCAGTTCCTGCCTGCTGAAATATTCCATGCTTGGGTAGAAGAAGTGTTTGTCCTCTTTCTCTATATGCCTGGGGTAGAGCTCGATCAGTCTTTTCAAGCTTGTTTCAATCTCATCTTTGGCCTGCGTGTTTCCTCGGACATATCTTTGCTTGGCGTCTGCGAGCTCACTCACTGTTTTCCTCCCATAGACATGCTCTTCTAGCAATTCCTCCATCATCCTCTTGTGTTCGGGGGAGAGCTGCTTTGTGGCAAGATCTCGGAAGAGAATCTTCTCCTCCTTACCGTGATGGCATGTATCAGCGTACGTTCTGAAGAAATCGACGACTTTGTCTATAAGACTTGGATCGAAATGCTTTTCCATTCTGCCTAGCGTTTCTTTGAGCAGACCCACCACTTGTTCAATGAGCCTATGCTCGATCATCAAGGGACCAATCGGAATCAATTCGACACCCTCGGCAAGACCATGCCAAATCGTGATTCTGGAGGTATTTGAATGAATCGCGCGCGCTTTGAGGCGCTTTCCATATGACTATCTTGTATCATGCCATGTCTTTACTGTCCGGCGGCGATAGCTCACGCGGTTATGCATAAATCAGGCACTCACGAGTCGTATCCATGAGATCCAGCGAGAGGTTCGAATTAGTTCTGAAACATCGTGAACCCGATAGGGTGCCGATTCACGACAGCCCGTGGACGTCAACAGTAGATAGGTGGCGATCTGAGGGTTTGCCTTCTGGAATTACACCTGCGGACTACTTCGGCTTCGAGATGGCCGTTTTTTCTGCAGACACATCTCCCCAGCTACCAGTGGCGATTCTTCAAGAGGACGAAACACATCTAGTCGAGAAAGATCCCTTCGGGGGAATCAGAAAGAATTATCGAGACTTCTCTTCTACTCCCATGGTTATTGATTTCCCCTGCAAGAATCGACAAGATTGGGAGGATCTGAAGCCAAGGCTGAAAGCCAGTGAGTACCGCGTCGATTGGGTCTCGGGTCTTCAGGCGTTTCACCGCGAAAGGAGTCGGGGGCGTTTCATAACCTACTCCGCGGGGGTAGGTCTCACTAAGATTCAGAACTATGTGGGCTTTGAACAGCTGCTTAGGAACATCATTATGGATCCTGAATGGGTGAAGGACATGTACCAAGCGGACGCGAAACTGACAATGGAAATGTGCGAATGCATGATGAGGGGAGGCTTTCAATTCAATGGGGCTTTCATAGCCTGTGATCTTGGGTACAGAAAAGGCCCGCTTTTATCTCCCAAGCACTTCGAGGATCAGCTTCATCCGGTATTCAAGGAGCTGTTTCAATTTTTCCACAATAGAGGGTTACCAGTAATCCTACACTGTTGCGGTGGAGTCAAGGACTTGATCCCTTACTTCATTGAAGAGGGCATTGATTGCCTTCAGCCACTGGAGGTGAAGGCAGGTATGAATTTGATTGAGCTAAAAACGAAGTATGGAGACAGACTTTCGTTCATGGGAGGTATCGATGTTCGGCTAATGTCTTTGGACGACCCTAGACCTTTAGAGAACGAGATCAAAGAGAAATTCGCAGTCGCAAAAGAAGGAGGCGGCTATATCTATCACTCTGATCACTCTATCCCCAAGGACGTGAGTTTCCAGCAATACAAAAGAGTGATGGACCTGGTCAGACAATATGGAAAGTATGACTAGGAGGCCTTATTTCCGCGAAGTGCTCTCGCCTAGATCGAGATTGGCAAATCGACGGTGCAGCAATCCAGTTGAAAGCGATTGTCCATGCCATCAATAGGATGAGTTTTGACTTGAACCTCCAGATTTCCATGTTGCAGCGGTCCGAGTATCCATATTGGGCCGCTTAATCTTATATCCACACCAATTGCGGCTGTCCCCATGTCCGTGAGCGATCTGCTGGAGTCGTGTGTCCAGAAGGGGCTGGCACTAGGTTCCAGCTTCTGTGAAGCGAGATTCTTCGAGGAAAGAGGGGCAAATATCTCTGTAGAAAATGGCATTGCGAGATCCTTGGGATCTGGGATAATCAGGGGGGTAGGAATAAGGGTCATACTAGGCGACAAATGGGGCTTTGCGTCCACTAATGTGATTAATCAAAATAGCATAGAAAGAGCACTCAATGACGCAATCGGGGGCTCGAAATCAATAGCTGGACAAGGTGGAGAAGAGGCGAAGATTGTTGAATCCAAGCCCATGATCGATACGGTCGTGCACAAGGTGAAGGTGGATCCAGAGGACGTGAGCCCTGAGGAGAAGGTCAAGAGGATACTTGAGATAGAGAAAGCCGCCAGAACCTATGACGAGCGCGTGAAGGATACCTCTGCAAGCTATAGGGATGTCCTGACGAGAGTAATGATATGTAACTCCTTTGGGACATCCATCGAGGAAACAACCCCTAGGACTCGAGTATTCTGCAGAGCAATATCAAGGGAAGGTGAGAATCAGCAAATAGGGTTCGAGTTCGTCGGCAATGTTGCTGGTTACGAGCTCGTTGAGGGCATCAGAGAAGAGGAGTTCTCGAGAAGGGCAGCCGAGAAGGCTGTGAATTTGCTGAAGGCGCAATCTCCTCCTCGGGGTTCACTTCCGATAATAATGGACCAACAAGTGGGCGCTACCTTCGTCCACGAGGCATTCGGTCATAACAGTGAAGGGGATTTGGTGTTCGGTGGGCAATCGATAATCTCAGACAAGATGGGAAGGAAAGTCGCGAGCAGCTTGGTCACTATAATAGATGATCCGACTCAAGTCAAATATGGTCACTTCGTATATGACCATGAAGGGACAAGAGCTAGGCCGCACGTGATAGTGAAGGATGGAGTTCTAGTTGGATTCCTTCACTCATTAGAATCCGCCGCCAAGTTGGAAGGTGAGCCAGCCGGAAGTGCCCGTGCTCAATCGCATCAATATCCGCCCATCGTGAGAATGTCGAACACTTACTTCGCTCCAGGAGACAAGTCAATTGAGGAGATGATGGAGGGCATACAACTAGGTGTTTATCTCTCAGGTTCTGACTATGGATATGTGGAAACGCAGAAGGGCCAGTTCACATGCCATGCCGAACAAGGTTGGCTAATAGAGAAAGGCAAGCTCACTGAGCATCTCAGGGATGTTGCCGTCAATGGTATCACGTTAGATGCTCTAAACAATGTGACTGCCGTAGGCAAGGACTTCAAGATGGAAGCGCCTGGAACGTGCGGCAAGATGGACCAAGGAATGTATGTCGACGGAGGGTCCCCTCCCATCAAGATCGAAGGGGTAGTTGTAGGAGGCCGGAGGTGAGAAAAAGTGGCAGGAACCATTGATCTGATCGCACCTGCTGAGAAGGCGATGAGGCTACTCTCCACAGCTGGTCTGGATTTCTATGACGTCTTCTCAGCGTACTCACGCACAATGACCGTGACTCTGCTCGGCAAGGGAATAAACGAAGCTAGGTCAAGCATTGACTTGGGCTTGGGAGTGAGAGCCTACAAGAATAAAGGATTGGGGATTGCCTCGTCTCAAAGCCTTGATCCAAGTGACATCGAGACAACAGTCAACAAGGCAGTCAGTTTCGTAAACGTAGCCCAGCCGGATCCGTACTTTAAGCGAATTCCCGGCCCAACTAGGGCAAATCCGGTTCCGGGGCTCCAGGATAAGGCGATAATCTCGTTGACAATGGAAGAAGCTGCCGGAATGTCTAAGAGAATGATAGACGCTGCAGAGGCGACTCATTCTGGTGCAATGTATGAGGGGGGAATGAACGTAGCAAATTCAATGGGCTTTCTGATGACCTCGACGGGAGTATCAGTTGAAGCCCAGAAAACATATGTCTCAGCATATCTGGTGCCAACATACAGGAACGGAGACGACGTCGGCAGTTCCTATGAGTATGACTATGCAATATCCCTTGCAGAAATAGATTTTGAAAGAATTGGAAAGAGGGCATCCGAAAAAGCAATGGCGCAATTCGGCTCAAAAGGAGTCGAAAGCACAGTGCTTCCGCTTGTTGTTGCTCCCGATGCTGTAAGCAGCCTATGCTTCGGTCTTCTGGCAGCGGTATCGGGTGAGCCGGTGGTCAAGGGAAGAACGTTTGCCTCAAAGTCCTTGGGACAGCAAGTCGCTCCGGAAATAGTTCAGATACAGGATGATGGAACGATATCGGGCGGAATCGGAAGCAACACATATGATGGAGAGGGGGTTCCCAGGAGGCCTACGAAGGTACTGGACAAAGGCACGGTGTTGACCTTTCTACATAACTCCTACTCGGCAGGGATTGCCGGGGTTGAAACTACCGGGCACGCCCAAAGAGCGGGCTATGGAGGCTATGTGGGCGCAGGTCCCTCAAATGTGCAGTTCAAACCGGGGAACAGCTCTCAGGATGAAATGATCGCAGAAACAAGCAGGGGAATTCTGGTCAATGTCGCGGGCTTCAACACGAACATGGTTTCGGGGGAACTCTCATCAACCATAGACGAGGGTTTCCTAATCGAGAAAGGAGAGAAAAAACACCCAGTCAAGAACCTGATGATTGGCGGCCGGTTACTGGAGCTGTACAAGAACATCGAATTGGTATCGAAAGAGGGTCGCACGATAGGAAAGGGATACTTCTTCCCAGCAGTAAAGATTAGCGAGGCAAAACTGGCCGGAAAGTGATGATCTGAGGGTCTCGGGAGGGACTTCCAGAATGGGGCCGTTCCTTTATCGTACATATAGCAGATAACTGGAGCGGAAGATTCAGTATTTCGTAAGTCAGGTGTTTACATACAAATATTTTATACGATAAGATGTCTTCATGTATATCGATTATGGGGAGGAGGGCTCGCGTAGGAAGGTGGAGGCCATGAAGGCTGACTGGAGTTTCAGTTCCTGTGCCCTTTGCTTGGCAGTGTTATTTTTACTGATGGGCTGGTCCATTGTGGACCCGGTTCTTCTACTCGAACAGAGGGTTGCTCTCTTTGGAGTCGCTCTCTCGTGCGTGATTGGCTTGGGCTTATCGACCGGAAAGAATGGACGGGAACTTAACAAGACTCAGCAGAGAATCAAACAGGATTGACATTATGCATTAATCACGCCCCATACTTGACCCGCTCCATGTCTCTATCCTGCTGATTGGGCGGTTCCTCTTGTTGAGCTTTCTGAAAAAACCTATATCGCTACCACCGGCTGCGGAGAGAAAGAGCTGGCCTCGCATGATTGAGAGCGTGATCAGAATGCAAGGGTTGACGAAGTTCTATGGAAAGCAGAGAGGAGTCATTGATCTTGACATGGAGGTTCAGAAAGGAGAGGTTTTTGGTTACCTGGGGCCGAACGGAGCCGGCAAGACTACGACCATTAGGTTGCTATTGGATCTAATTCGACCGACAAGAGGGAAAGCGACGATCTTCGGATTGGATGTGAACGAACAAGGATTGGAAATCAGGAAACGCGTGGGTTACATTCCAGGGGAGTTGGCGATGTATGAAAACATGAGGGGTAGGGACCTCCTGACATATTTCGCTCACTTGCGGGACGGAGTCGATTGGGAGTTCGTTGAGGGAATGGCCAAAAGACTTGACTGCAATCTCTCTCAGCCTATCCGCTCACTCTCCCACGGTAACAAGCAGAAGATCGCGGTAATTCAAGCCTTCATGCACAGGCCAGAGCTACTGATCCTTGACGAGCCGACGACCGGCTTGGACCCCTTCATGCAGAGGGAGTTCTACAGTTTGATTGCAGAGGCAAAGGAAGATGGGAGGACCGTCTTCATCTCCTCACATATATTGCCGGAGGTAGAACGCATGTGCGACCGAGTTGGCATATTGCGTGCGGGAAAGCTGGTGACGGTGGAGGGTGTGAAGGCTTTGAAGGAACGAGCCTTGAGGCACTTGGAGATTCACTTCGCGGAGCAAGTTCCAAAAGACGCTTTCACAGGGATAACCGGCATCCGCGATATCACGGTTGAAAATGGTGTAATGCACTGCACTGTAGTGGGATCTTTGGACGCTGTGATAAAGGCTGCCTCAAGATTTCGAGTGGAAAACGTCATAACTCAAGAGCCAAGCTTGGAGGAGATATTCGTGTCATACTATGGGGAAGGTGACCGAACATGATGTTTGATAACATCTTCCTGAAGACATTAAGGGATAAGCGGCGCGCCCTAATCGGGTGGGCACTTGTCATGACAGGGATGTCACTGATCTACCTCGCGTATTGGCCCTACATACGTGACAATCCGTTCATGGGGGAAATGATGATCTCTTACCTGCAATCGTTCCCCCCAGGGCTAATCGAGGCCTTCATGGGTGGTACTCTGGGAGAGTTCACCACGAAGGCCGAGGCCTTCCTCAACTCTGAACTATTCTTCATGTTCGTTCCACTCTCTTTCATGATATTCACGGCCTCATTCGGTAGTGATTCAATAGCTGGAGAAGAGGATCGTGGGACGCTTGACCTCCTTCTGTCGAATCCGATGCCGAGAAGTAGAGTAGTGCTGGAGAATTTCGGCGCACTGGCAGCGTCTACTTTCCTGCTCGGTGTCGTCTTGGCAATAGAGCTGACAATAGCATCAGCGGCCACCAGCACGAACCTCAACCTTATTCGACTTGGGGAGATCACACTAAGCCTAATTCTGCTGAGCCTCGTATTCGGTTCAGCAGCCTTGGCTTTTGGTTGCATCGGACTCGGGCCGGGCATGAGCACCGGTGCAGCAGTGACCTTGGGGGTCGCATCTTACTTTCTCAATTCCCTTGGCGCTGTTATCAAGGAGCTTGAGCCCTATCGCAAACTCTCACCATTTTATTACTACATCCGCGCCGATCCGTTGATCAATGGACTGAATTTAGGAGATGCAGCAGTACTAGCTGTGATTGCCCTAGTCTTGTTGGTTCTAGCAATAGTCACATTCCAGCGGCGCGACGTCTCAGTATAAGAAACCGGCCTTATGCTCGAGTGGTTGGTTCCTTCTTCATCATGCTGTACCAATCGACAGTGGACGTGTCAATTGAAACCGGTGCAGGTTGGACGGTGAAAGCACGTTCGAGAAGATATCCTCTATCATATAGAGTTCCTGGTCCATCGCCGCTGTAATAGAGCCTTACGTTTCGCTTTATCAAATCGGAGTAGCCAATTGTGGGATTCTTGGCATCTGGTACAGCCTTGACGACGGTGTCTCCCCTCCACAGTACACTGTACCCGTAGGACTGGTAACCCGGATTTCCAATGCTTACGGTTTCTTGGATCATCGGCAAAGGGTAGATCATCTCAATGTCAGTGCCGGCCTTAACCCCTTTCAGAGTGGCGTACACTCCTTGGTGAGTAAAATCACTATTGATTCCATTCACTTTCATTTTGATTTCAGAAGGGCCGACAAAACTAGGAATCCTAATGTGGGCATCACAGCCTCGCTCAATCCTCAAGACAGTTCGCCCCTCATATGGCTGGCAGCCAATGATAGATACCCCCGGAATCAGCTTGTCTATGTGAAGATTCACGAATAAATCATCATCAAGGAAGTAAGCTATATTTCTCCAGACTTGAAAGATTGCCCGAAGGCCTGACCCTGCGCAGCAATTCTGCAAGGCGCGAATCTTACCCAAGTAATAGGGGTGCTGTTTCTCATCTTTACACCAAGACGGCCACAATTCATCCTCATAAGCAAGGTAATGATCCGGGGAACTCCAACCGGCAAAGGCCCCTATGACCTTCTTGCCGACATCTCGGTATAGAGTCCTGTCAGTATCTTCGATCTGGGGCTCATTGCTCAACCAGGAAGCACTTTTTATCTGGCTTTCTACCAAATGATTTCTCGTAGTCTTTTCAACTATATCCCAATATTGGGGATAGCCATACCTCGCAAGCAGAATCGCCACATCCAGGTAATCCATTATCGCACATGTCTCGCAACCCACAATGTCCGATGGCCTCTTGATCAATTCAGGGACGAATCCGAAGCTTGTGCTCATTGAGCGGCAGAAATCGAAGGATTTCCTCACTTCATGGATGAGGTCAGTGTCTCCCGTAACTATCCCGTAACTGAGAAGGCCTGCCAACAGGGCAAGATGAGCATGGTTATGGCCACTATAGCTACCGTCTGGGGATAATTCCTTCGAACGATGTATCGCATCATCTGTAACCTCTTTTGCCATGTCCAAGGCAGGCGCATAACGGATTGTCATCCAGCTTTGCACGATTGGTCTCAAGAGGAAGTACCTATCCTCCTTCTTGATTGAGGGGCTGCTTATTGCATCTACTAACCCTCTGATGCTATTTGAGACCTCTGGTTCAGGGTTGTCCATGTACATCGTGTTTAGCGCCTTTAATACCAAGGCTTGTTCCATCACATTCACTTCCGGCCTAGAGTATGGCGTTTCTGGCCTATGTGCGAACCCATCTGAACGGAATGTCGAAAAGAGTCTTCTCCTAAGAACGTCCTCCGTGGCGACTTTGATTCCTAGCATCTGCCTGATCATGACGGACGCTTCGAGATATCTTGAAGGTAGATCCACGAAATCTGGCCAGTCGTGTACGGCTTCTGCGGGCTTGGTCATGAAGACATCGAAGTACGGCTGTCCAGTTGAATCAACAAGATTCTCGAGATGATTTATCCCAAGACTCATGGATTCTTCAAGATTGAATGTCGTGTGAGCCGTGTTGCCGGATTTCTGCACCATCATTTACGAAGGCAGGGGTTGTGTCTTAAGCATTTGGGCTGGAAAATCCGTGCTCGAACCTAACAGCGTTCATCGAATGGCTAAATGCTTGTCCGAAATGGGGGCAGGCGCCTCTATTGTTCTTTCAGTATGTGAGCGATATATGGTGATCCTCCAGAATCGAAGAGTTCTTTCACCCTCCAACCGGTTCCCCTAAGAATTTCCTTCATTTCATCTCTTGACACGAGTAGATAATCGAACCAGTCCCCAACGTATTTCCCAAACCTGACCCTTATCCTCAATTGCCCTGCCATTCTGCCCCTCTGCAGATTGAATTTGTGGTATTCTAGGTGAGACGGATTATCCGTCTTGTATGGGTCGTTGCTCTCTGCAATTATCATCCCGCTGGAGGAGGTTATTCTGTGGAATTCCTTCAATAGGGATTTCGCCCCATTGAAACTACCCAGAAGCCCGAAGTTATTGCCCATCATGATTATGGTGTCAAAGGAGCTTTCCTCGAATCTTCCAACGTCGACTATTGAAATGTTCTCTGCCTTTCTGAGGCCCCTGAGCTTGCAGACTCTTATTGCAAGAGGGGAGATGTCGATCCCTGTCACGTCCAATCCATTCTTCTGAAGATGGAGTGAATGCCTTCCCGCCCCGCACCCAATGTCGAGAACTCTGCCCTTTGCAAGGTCAATCGCTCTCTTCTCATGGTCCGGCCAATCATCGTACTCAGAGAAATACGGCTTGGGTCCACCTGAGACATCGAAGTAGCCATCATCTCTCTCAATGATTTCAAAGCTGTCCCTTCCGTTGAAATGTGCCAGAATTTCTTGACCGTATGCATCATTGATTGGATCCATGGGCGTTGAGAGCCGATGAGACAGCAATTATAAGCTATCGCTTTCTTGGTCGGATTTCTGGGCGTTTCGATTAATCCCAAAAGAACTAGGCAGAGGCCGCAAAAGCAAACGCATGGCTTACAAGAATCCTCATGAGAGGGGCAAGCGTTGGCCTGTAGCTCGGGATCTCATGAACGCAAGTTGAAAATGGATTTGACCCTGTTGCTTTCGGAACACGAATCTAGAATCTCAAAGACCAATTCTTAGACATAGTCTCTCACCCGATAGGATAATTGTCATGCTCATGGAGTGCTTCGTAGATTGCAAGGATGTTCTGGACCGGCACTTCCGGCTGAATGTTGTGGATGGCGCTGAAAACGAAACCGCCACCCGTACCAAGCACCCTTATCCTTTCGCGGACCTCCTTCCGTATCTGCTCTGGTGTGCCGAACGGCAGTGTGCTCTGGGTATCCACGCCTCCTCCCCAGAACGTCAATTTGTGCCCGTACTTCTCCTTCAGTTTCCTCAAATCCATGTTGACAGCTGAAGTCTGAATCGGGTTGATGATGTCAAATCGTGCCTCAATGAACTCTCTGATCAGGGGTTCAATAGAGCCGCAGGAATGTATGAACGTTTTCCATGGCGCATGCTCATGGATCCAATCATTGACCGCTTTGTGAAATGGAAGATAGAATTTCCGATACATAGAGTTTGACATGATTGACCCTCTTTGCATTCCAAAATCTGTTCCAGTCACAAATACAGCAGCTATTCTGTCTCCGACAACTTCGTGGATTCTAGCGAGATTGGCGATAGCCAACTCAGACTGTTTCTGAAATACTCGATACACGTAGTCTGGTCGAGTTATATGGCTGGCATACCACTCCTTGGGGTCCCTGATGCCCCGGGGATATTTCAGACGCATGCCTCGAATTAACGCGATGTCTCCGAAGCTCGATCCTCCGAAATGGGCAAGTATCGCGTTGTCGGTCTCATTGAAAAGCCGCTCAGTCTCATACCGATAGTGCTTCAAATCATCTTCAGATACCATTCCGTACTCTTCGAGGTTGTCCTGAGGATTCATGTTGCTGTCCTTCAATGGCTGTTCGCGTGCTATGGCATCGAAGTAGAATCCGCCCTTCGGCATCATCGCGCTGGGCGGCACTGTGCTGTCGCCTTCTGGGTACATGAGAATGTCTCCTCTTTCGTTTGGCCTGGTGTTGAATCCCCCGGGGACTAGCACGGGAGTTCCGTCGAATAGCCTCCAAGGTTTCCAATTCTCGAACCTAAAGCCGAAATTGGTCGTAGGTGCGGCTAGTCGAACAACATCAACACGAAGGACCTTCCTCAGATCAGGTCCTATTTCTCCCAACATCTGAAACGGTTCCATCACCTTGACTGGAGTGCCGGGAGGGTCAAGGTTCAAGGCCTGTCGGAGGGCATAAACCCTGCTGACATGCATACCTGTCACACTACTACCACCGAGGTCAAGCGGAACGCGATCCGGCTCTCGATGTTCTAATGCGAGAGTCACGCGCTCTCTAGATCTCACTCAGAATCCCCCAGATGTTCTCGTCATGGTGGCATATAGGTCATATCCTTGGAAAGAGCGGTCATCATGGGTGGAGCAATAATTGTAGTCGAAAATGGATGTGTCGTTGAGGTCGACAAAGGGCACCCCTTTGAAACTTCTCAAGGCAACGAAGATAATTCCGCTGTCGAGTCGCCATCGGAGAGAAAGTTCCCTAGATTGACGATAGAGAGGCCAACAGCCACTTTGTCAATTTCATCCTATTCAAGCAGAGTGTTTCATCGGTTTCGTATCCTGGGATTTCTACGATTAGCCCTCCACGGTAGGAGACATCTTCAATTCCTTGGAAGAACTCCGGCCAGTCTATGTTCCCCATATAAGGCAGTAGGTGAAGATCAGAGCGTCCATCATTATCGTGAATGTGCGTTGCTACTAGTCGATCCCCTAGCTCCCTAACGAATTGCCCCGAACCAATTCCATTCACGTTCGCGTGACCCGTATCGAGACATGCGCCAAGATTGTCAGGATCGTCGGATATGATGTCCAAGAGATCACGTGGCTTCGATCCAAATTCGCTCTCCAGCCTGTTCTCTAAGGCAACCTTCACGCCCATTTGAGCGCCAAGTCTACCTACTCGCGCGAAAACCTCCTTATTCAGATTCCTGCAACGAGCCACTTGCTCCACAGTCGACAGGTCGTCGCCCTTCGTGGCCCGCGCAGTGTGAAATACCAACGATCTGACCCCTAGAATGCTTGCATGGCCTATCCATTCCTTTGCCTTCTCAATGGCCTTCATCCTTATCGCTTCATCAGAGGAAGCCATTTGTACTTCAAGATCGACATAAGGTGCATGCATCTGAGATGGTTCTATCTTCAGGGTCGACACAAGATCTGACAAGTTCCTTAACCTCGAACCCATTGTTCCCTTAGCATCGTCCTCCCGGAAATGCTCATAGGCGTATTCGAAAGATTGGAATCCTTGCTCCTGTAGCATGAGCGGGACTTTTTCTATTGGGAATGACATGAGGATCCATGTGTCGACGCCCCATTTTTGAGATACGCACATGCTAACCGGCATTTCCACAGGTTGCCTCAATGTCGGAATAAAAGCCTTAGAATCTGGTTGAGTCCTCGGTGAACGCAAAGAGGGATTCGCCGGTCCAACTAGCGGGTGGCGCCTTGAGTAACAATGTTCTCTTGTCGCCCGCCTGAGATCCCTCTCGAGATGTTTTCAGTTCAGAGTCTGACGGCTGAGCCAGCCGCTAGTAATGAGATGGCGATGACGAACATAGCAAGAGAAGCAACACGACCAGCCCCTCCCTTTCCTGCTAATCTCGATTCCAATATATATATCGGCAATAGCATCAGCAGGATGGAGTAGATGAAGATTATGAAAATACCTCTGAATTGCTGGGAAAGGAAGTACATAATAAGCAGGGAGAAGGAAAGCGAAATGGCTTTTGTGCCAATGCCGGTCAACCACCTCGGAAACCGACTTCTGATGGAATCGAGCACGGAACTCTCCAAAAATGCAAGGAGCAATATGATCGGAGAGGAGAGCACGAATGCTGGGATCTCATATACTGATGGCATTAGCCTGATTAGGTCGCTTCCCAATATCAGATGTAAGCCACCGGAGTATCCAAGTCCAATACACGAACCAAAGATCAAAGCCCGTACGTCAAGCCGTGGCAGGTCGAGCTTCACTGGAACTAGGTGAAGCAAAATGGCCACTCCAAATACCAATACAATCGAAAGGAAAAAGCCAATTGTGAAAAAACTCATCCCCAAGCCAGGGACCATTGCGACCGCTCCAGAAGCAAGCGGATATAGAAGACCCGCTACAGCATATGAAACAAGTATCGGGATGGCCGTTCCATGGGGAGTTGATTGCATTTTTGCATTAGATTGGCTACTGAGGCTCAAATCTGAGGTGACAACGAACAGACCAATCACCCACAGAACCGCGGCTATCAGCTTTGCCACTATGACCTCTTGGAAGGGAGGGTCAGCAATAGAATCAAGGAAGGTTAGCACTTCCTTGGATAATGCTTGACTGTAGAGAACAGTCAAATGATCAAGTCCGTTTATGGTGACTGCCCTAAGCCTCGATCCGCTTTTCGAATAGTATGTGGACCCGGGGGTTATCGACGAATTTATGGCGATGGATATCGATCTGAGCACCCTGTCAGGATTCACCACCGTATCCAGTGAAGCAACGACGAACAAGGTATCAGTTCTGTCTGCTAGCGCTGAGTCAAGCAAATTCTGCATTGCCCCGGAGCAGATTACTATTAGGAACCTCGGCTTAAGTTCTGAGGCTGCGAGTTGGGCGAATCCCCCGCCCATGGAATGCCCTCCAATGACCCCAAAGGACAAGTTATATTTGGAGCCGAGCGCCTGTGAGAATGCCCTAATGTCTGATATCACGGTCTCATTCTGTCCGGTCAGTCTTCCGCCGGTTGCTCCCTGACCCCTCCAGTCAGGTGTGAAAACGACGTACCCAATTTTCGAAAGTGAACATGCCAGCAAAGCCAAGTTCTCCTTTGTCCCGCTGAAGCCATGCAGTAGAAGTGCTGCTCCCATTGGTCTTTCCTTTGGAAGGTAGACAGCAACGGAAGAGATGACACCATCTGCCAACTTCACATCGATATATTGCCTTTCGATGACACTCTGATCGGACAATAGAGCGACTATGATGGCTAGCATAAGCAACGCGAGTCCGGCTGCCATGTTTCTCCTAGGAAGCACGTACTTGGTCAAGGTCCAACCCCCAGCAAAAGGGGAGGAGTTAAAAGATTTCCGGCGTTGTTCATGTTTTACTCTGCGAACCATCATTAAGACTGGGATCTACATTTGTTCTAGTTAGCACTAGGCTACCTAATACTACAAAGAGAACGCAAACCGGCCCCCACCATATAAGTCCGCCGGTGTATCCCTTCTGTGGAATGATCGGAAGGGACAATATATACCCAGTGATGATATATGACAAAGTCTGAAAAACGTTAAGTGGAATGCTATTGAAACCGGTGTACATACCGGCCCTGTTTTCTCCAGTCTTGATTCCATCCTCATGCGCCAGATCTGCTATTATGGCGTACGGGAAGAGTTGGAATCCGGATAGACCGACCGCCCCAAGGGCGATGAAGGCGTATGCCAACATGCTCGTTGGAATCGGCAGATCAACCTGCCCCAGAGCAAGGGTCCAAGGCAAGATAAGGGCGAGGATTGAGTTTGAGATCAGGAGGACCTTTCCCTTCCCATATTTTCTCGCAAGATTGCCCCAAGCATAGAAGAAAATTACCATTATTACGAAGAGGGCTATTCCGAAGCCTATCATGCCGAAGGCTCCTTGGATTCCAAGGACTGTGGTGATGTATGAGAGAACGATAGAAGTCATCATGATGGTTGCTACGGATATCAAGCCTTGGGCAACCAACCATTTGACGTAATTCGGATTCGATACCACAATTCTCAACTCCCTCACGATGTCCGGCTTGGGAGGCCGTTTCCGGTCCCTTGGAACGAGTAGGAGAGAAGGAAGGTACAGGAGAATCTCTATTGCCGCTAAGCCGATGAGAAGGGCCAAGAACTTCCAATCGTAAGGATTTGATAGGATGCTTGGCAATGAGAAGCTCAGCATGACTCCGATCGCGTTCGACAACAGGTTGGAGATATTTTGGATTCGTGCGACCCTCACTCTCTCGGAAGGTTCTGTTATCTCCGGCATCCAAGACTGAAAAGGCGTTAGGAGGAAAGCATAAGAGAGATGAAATAACCCGTTGAATGTGGCGGCATAGAGGAATAGACCGAGCTGATCGCCCATGCGTACAAAGTAGTGGGGTGTAAAATAGAGGATAAACGACAAAGCAAGGAGCGGGGCCCCAATCACGACGAAGGGTTTCCTTCTACCCCATCTTGTATTGCTGACGTCGCTGATGTATCCCATGAGGAACCCGGCGATCGCGATGACGATCTTCCCCATCGCGTTTGCCCAACCGGTTAGGACCGGATCGAGCCCAAAATGCTCCCAATATACGTAGACGCTCGCGAGACTGAAGAGGCTCAATAGTGTGCTAGAACCCAATCTGCCGATGCCGTATGAAATGCGCTGCACCCTAGTGAGCATTCTCCCAGCCGGTGACCATGTAGAGCGATATATACTCAGTGAGACGCACTGTTTGGCTTCACGGGGGGTCATTTCGATTAGGAATCGTAGGATTCGCTGCTTCGTGTCTCACGAACTCGTTTCCGTCAGATCCCGCAACAACCCAGGAAGGAGCAAAACCGCATTCACCGGACCCTGCTTCAGGCCGATTCGGACCCAATTTCCCCTCTCATCGGGGAGCACAACTTTTATTTAGCCCAAAGGCAATGAATCGGCTTTCCAAAGTCGAGGCACGAGTATAGATGCCAGAATTCGGCTACTCTTGGCGAAAGGCAGGCCCAGAAGAGGGCGTTGTAAGAGCTAGCATTAGGGAAGTCAGGATGTCCGGAAAGGACGCAATGGAGGTAGCCGCCTGGATAAAGGGGATGAAGACGACCCAAGCCAGGACAAGGCTGCAGCGAGTGCTCGAAAAAAGGGATTTCGTCCCGTTCAGGAGACATAAGAAAAAGGTGCCCCACAGGGCAGATGCCACTGGCTTCTACTCCGGTCGCTACCCAATTAAAGTAGCCGGCCACTTCCTGAAGCTTATCGACACACTAGAGGCCAATGCCCAAGACAGGGGCCTTGATCCAGACAATCTCAGAATCATTCATGCCTCTGCCTATGTCGGAAGAAAAATGGTCAGATATACGCCAAGGGCCTTTGGAAGGACATCGCCCAAGATAGGCCCCCTGGTTCATGTCGAAATGGTTGCGAGGGAGGCGACGTAGCGATGTCCGTTAACGAGATTCTGTCCGAAGCAAAACAGCGGGTAGCCATTGCCGATTTTCTAAGGGAAGAACTGAAGGCAGCAGGCTTTTCCTCGGTCAGAATGACTAAGACGCCGTTGGGCGTCAACATAACCCTCGAGACGGGAAGACCCGGAAGGGTCATCGGTCCCGGAGGGAAGAACATAAAGGACCTATCAGAACTATTGGCGAGAAAGTTTGGGCTCAAAAACCCCCAGATTTCTGTAGTGGAAGTTCCAAATCCAATGCTTGACCCGAACATAATCGCTACTAGGATAGCGGAAGCGATGGAGAAGGGCATCAAATATAGGAGGATAATCAGGCTTTACTTGAGGAAGATAGCAAGTGCCGGAGCCATTGGTGCTCAGATTAAAGTCCAAGGGAAGCTCACAACCGAGAGATCTCGTTTCGAGAAATTCACCTTCGGTTATCTGCCTGCGACGGGAAATCCAAGGGAGAAATTCGTGCAGGTTGCAACGAAGAACATATTGCTCCCGCAAGGCTTAGTAGGAATTAAGGTAAAAATCGTATCTCCCAACGCGACGTTTCCAGATCAGGTCAAGATTGTTGAGGCTACAGCTCGGCCCAGTCCAATTCAGGGAGAAGAAGGAGAAAAAGGTGAAGTGACGGATGACAAAATCGAAGGCTGAGCAACTGGCAAAGCTTACCCCAGAGCAAAGATCGAAGAAGTTGAGTGAGCTAAGGGACGAACTCGCGCTCCTAATATCGAAAGGAGGAAAAACAAGCGAGAACTTCAAGGCCATCAAGGAGATAAAGAAGGAAATCGCTAGGACACTTACATACGAGAGCTCCACGAAGAAAGGTGGTTCCAATGAGAGAGAATGATCCGATCCTCCTGTTGGGCCTCGAAGTGAGGGTAAGCGAATCAACAAACAAGCGCCAGCGAGGGATCAAAGGTCGAGCGGTGGGAGAGACAATGAAGACAGTGATCATCAGCACAAAGCAAGGCGACAAAGTGGTGCCAAAAAATGGCTCTACGTTCGAAGTTGTGCTTCCATCTGGCGAGGTTCAGACCATATCTGGAAAAAAGATCATCGGCAGGCCAGAACAACTGATAAGGAGGTCTTGTTCGCAATGAGGGACTTTGTCAAGGATCTCGGGCTGAATCCTCCAAGCGCGACTTGCCAAGATCCAGACTGCCCGTTCCATGGCAGTGTTTCGGTTAGAGGGAGGATACTGAAAGGGGAAGTTATCAAGGATAGGATGCAGAAGAACGTAGTTGTCCGCATGGACTATATTCATCCGATTCCTAAGTTCAAAAGATACGAAAGAAGGAGGGGAAATATCTCGGCTCATAATCCCCCATGCATTTCAGCGAAATCCGGCGACAGGGTGCTGATAGGTGAGACGCGTGCTCTCTCTAAGACTGTAAGCTTCGTGGTTTTGGGAAAGGTGACGTAAAATGTCGGTCAGAAAATCGAGAGCAGTGTCGGCAAAAGGAATTCTAGAGTATAAGATAAGCGGAGCAAGGGGCCTTCCCCATGGAGCCAGACTGCATTGTGCGGACAATAGTGGTGCCAAGGATCTTCTTCTTATTCAAGTTCATAGATACGGTGGGCGACTGAGAAGGGTTCCATCTGCCAACGTCGGAAGCATTGTGACCGTTAGTGTTGTGAATGGCCCCCCTGACATGAAAGGCCAAATGTTTCCGGCTGTGGTCATAAGACAGAAATTCCCATTCAGAAGGCCTGAGGGAATAAGGGTGGCATTCGAAGACAACGCGGCGGTCTTGACAACAAAAGAGGGAGACCTGAAGGGAACCGAAATAAGAGGTCCGGTAGCTAGGGAGGCAGCCGACATGTGGCCGAAGTTAGCTGGAATGGCCAGCATAATAGTATGAGGGTGTGGATCTTGTCAACGAGCCATAGGCCAGGGAAACAAAGGAAGTCGTTGCATGGCATACCCATTCACATGACCAAACTTCTTCTTCGCGCTCCCTTGGCTAAGTCGCTTGTGGAGAAACATGGGTTGAAGAAAATCTGCATAAGGACTGGAGACGAAGTGACAATCATCAAGGGTGATTTCAAGGGGGTAAAGGGGGTCGTCTCGAGGGTGGATAGGAAAAAGGGGAGGCTTTTCGTCGAAGGAGCGACTAGGGAAAAGGCTGATGGCACAGTCGTGAGATTCCCGCTATTCCCGTCGCATGTAGTACTCACTAAGCTCAAGACGGAAGACAAGAGAAGATTACCGGAGGTTACGAAATGATTTGGCCAGAAAGGGAGGAAGCAGACATCTAAAGGCATTAGCTGCTCCAAAGAGCTGGTTAGTGAGAAGGAAGCTATTTCATTTCATCGCGAAGCCAAGACCGGGTCCTCACGCCGTAGAGGACTCCATGCCGGCCTATCTGATATTGAGAGATCTCCTGCGGGAGGTCTCCTCTATAAGAGAAGCAAAGATGGTATTCAAAAAGGGCAACGTCCTGATCGACGGGAGACAGGTAAAGGACGAGAAAAGGGCAGTCGGATTCATGGATGTGATCGCGTCTCCGCAATGGTCTGAGTCATTCAGGTTGGTCGTCGACAACAAAGGCAGGTTCTCTCCGATAAAGATCCCAGTGGAGGAGGCCAGTATCAAGATTCTGAAGGTACTATCCAAGTTCACAAACAGAGGTGGACGAATCGGGATAAGACTTCACGATGGAACCAGTCTCAATGTGGCTGGGGAGCTTCCGGTTTCAGTCGGGGATTCGATAGTGATATCGCTCCCGGATAGGGAGCTGAAGGAGATCATTCACCTGAAGCAGGGTGCCCATTGTTTTGTTTTCAAGGGTCGGTCAGCTGGTAAGGCCGGCATATTTGCAGGGGAGGTTGCATCCACCATGAGAAGGATGGGTTTGATTCAACTGCAACTAGAAGATGGATCTACAGTCTCCACGCCCAAGGACTATGTGATTGCCATCGGGGAACACGCTCCGAAGGTGAGATTGAAATGAACGTTGAGGAACAAACAGTCATTAGGGAGAACCCGATGAGGGCGATCCGTGTGGAAAAAATCGTCATGAACATCGGGGTCGGAAAATCCGGCGAACAACTTGAACGGGGAAAGAGCGTGTTGTCTTCCATAACTGGTGTCAAAAAGATCTGGGAGAGAAAGGCAAGAAGTACGATAAGAGAATTCGGAATAAGAAAAAATGAGCCAATAGGCGTGGCGGTAACCATCAGAGGCGAGCGAATTGGGGTGCTCTTGCCGAGATTACTTAAAGCCATTGGCATGAGATTGAAGAGGTCATCGATTGTTGGGAGGACTGCTTCATTCGGGATAAGGGAACACATCGAAATCCCGGGCGTTAGATACGACCCGAGAATGGGCATATTCGGAATGGACGTCACGGTAGTGTTGGAGAGGCCAGGCTACCGTGTTAGCAGAAGAAAGAGGAGGACCTCGGATATCGGGCACAGGGCAATCATTAGTTCAGAAGAAGCCGCGAACTTCCTTACATCGAAATATGGTGTTACGGTGCTGAGTTGAAATGGCGAAACTCAAAATGCCGAAGCAAAGGGAATTCGGGAAAGCCGCACATAGGTGCATAAGATGCGGTTCAACAGGGCCGGTGATACGAATGTACAAACTGAACTACTGCAGGCACTGCTTCAGGGAGGTAGCCCCATCCTTGGGCTTCAAGAAATACATGTGAGGTGAAGATCGTTGACTTTGCTAGATCCTCTGTCGAATGCGATGGTAGCCCTGCAGAACGCAGAGTCCAGAAACCTAAAGACATGCAGAATCTGGCCAGCATCGAATCTCATTGGCAAGACCCTTCAGGTTCTCCAAAAGAATGGATACATCGGGGAATTCGAATTCATAGATGATGGGAAGGCAGGCATGTTCTCGGTTCAATTACTCGGTCGCATCAACAAGAGCAGGGCGGTCAAACCAAGATACAAGGTAGAATTGCGTGAGTTCTCTGAATGGGAGGAAAGACTGCTGCCTGCCTACAATGTTGGAATAATCATAGTCTCGAATCCGAAAGGAGTGATGTCACATAGAGAGGCAATCGAGAAGAACGAAGGAGGAAGACTTCTGGCCTATGTCTACTGAGACCGGACGACGAGTGGAATCCTCAGGCATCGAGCTCGTGATCCCTAGCAGCGTCCAAATGCTGCTTGAAGGAAAGAAAGTCACAATGAAGGGAGAATTGGGTACCTTAAGTTGGGACTTCTCTGGCTCCAAGGTTCAGCTAATGGTCGACGGTAATATCCTGAGAGCAACGACTCAGAAGAAGGGCAAAAGAGGTGATGCCCTGCTGGGAACAGTCAGCAAGAGAGTGAAGAACCTAATCAGAGGAGTGAACGAGAGATATGTGGTGAAGATGAAGGTAGTGCACTCTCACTTTCCGACGACTGTCAAGAAGGAGGGCAAGACCTTGAGGATAGAGAATTTCATGGGGGAAAGATCCCCGCGCAGGATTACCATACCGGATGGGGTTGAAGTCAACGTGACTGGGGTCGATCTTCTGATGAAAGGAATTGATAAAGACGGCGTAACCCAATTGGCTGGTTCAATACAGTCAACTACGAGAATACTCCGCAAGGACCCTAGGGTCTACTTGGACGGCATATACGTTGTAGAAAAGGGGTATGAAAGCGAGATCGGAGGGGCATAGTCTTGACGGATCGAGGCCGAGGCCTGAAGAGGAAGCTAGGGGTAAGAGAGAGAGTTCCCCACTTCAGAAGACAGGAAACTTGGAAATACAGACGCCTAGGCGAGTCGTGGAGAAGACCGAAGGGATTGGATAACAAAATGAGGCAAGAACGGAAGGGTTGGCCGAGCCGTCCCAAGGTGGGATATGGCGTTCCCAAGGAGATTAGGGGGCTGCATCCCTCCGGATTGAAGCCTGCAATGATTCAGAATCTGAATGACCTAGACGACCTTGAGGAAAAAGAGGACGTAATCGTTGTGATATCAAGCAGGATTGGGAACAGGAAGAAGAAGTTGATAACTGACAAGGCAAGGAACATGGGTCTAAGAATAGCAAATCCGTTCAAGGAAGAGGTGTTCGAGTGAGATGGCAGTGAAGACAGTCAAGAGGATTGCTGCTGACCTGCTGAAGGTGGGGAGGTCAAGGATCTGGATGGACCCAAACCGACTGATGGACATGGACGCCGCCGTTACGCGAGGTGACGTTAGACGCCTCATCAAGGATGGAGCGATAGCAGTCAGGCCAGCCAGCACTCCATCAAGAGGAAGAAAACGGATCTTGCACTCCAGCAAACGCTCTGGTGGAAGAAGGGGGCATGGCAGCAGAAAAGGCTCCGCAAGAGCTCGAGCTACGAAGCACGAAAGCTGGCCCGAGAAGGTAAGAGCTCAAAGGAGTGAACTGCGGAAGCTCAGGGACTCAGGAAAGGTAACAAGGGAAGTGTACCGGGACCTCTACATGCAGGTCAAAGGAGGAAAATTCGGATCAAGGAGGATGCTGTTGGATGCCGTACAACCCATGATGAAGAGGGGCAGAAGATGAGAAAAGGAACAAGATTGAAATTGAAAAGGCGACGGGAAGGCCTGACCTATTATAGGAGAAGAGAAAGCACTGCACCCTCTGGAAAGCCCCGGTTGGTCGTCAGGTCATCGAACAAGTACGTTTACGTCTATCTCACCGAAACCGTGGCGGGAGGCGATAGGATATTGTCGTCGGCGAACTCAAGGGAACTCAGGCAGCTAGGTTGGGAATTTGGACTTGGGAATACACCAGCAACCTATCTGACAGGTGCATTGTTGGCGAAAAGGGCCGCGAGCACCGGAGTCAACGAAGCTATTCTCGACATTGGATTGGCAACACCGACAACAGGAAACAAGCAGTTCGCGGCAGCGAAGGGATGCGCTGATCTCGGTTTGTCTGTCAGATGCGATGAGTCCGTGATCCCGAACGAGGATAGAATCAGGGGAAGGCACATAGCTGCATTTCTCTCAGATATCACGAATGCCAAAACCTTCTCAAAGATCAGGGCAAAGAATCTGGGTCCCGAGTCAATGATCCAACAGTTCGAGGCGGTTCTCTCGAAGATAAAGGGAGGCGGGAAATGAGATGTCGGAAGAGCCAACGAGTTCCTCGATTGGGCAGAGCTCGGATGAGGGTCTAATAGCCGTTCGTTCGAACCAAGTCACCACTCTTGAGGAATACTTCGAAAAGGGACTGAAGATATTAGATCCACAGGTAATAGATCTGCTCCTTCCCAAATTGAGGGAGGAGTTGATTGCCCTAAGCCCTGTTCAAAAGCAGACAGACGCCGGAGAGAGGACAAGAATAAGAACAATTGTCGTGATTGGTGACGAAAACGGTCATGTTGGAGTTGGATCTGGCAAGGCATCTCAGGTGAGCGATTCGATAGCCAAGGCCTCAAGACGCGCGAAACTTGGCATGATCTCTGTACGCAGGGGTTGCGGATCATGGGAGTGCAGGTGTGGGGAATCACACTCCCTGCCTTTCAAGGTAAAATCAAGGGCGGGTTCAGTTGGCATAGAGCTAATTCCGGCGCCAAAGGGAGTCGGGCTCGTTACAGGAGACAAGGTCAGGATTGTTCTCTCATTGGCGGGCATAAGAGATGCTTGGTCCAGATCCGATGGCAGCACTACGACCTCTGTCTCCGCTGCGTTCGCGGCCTTCAACGCACTGAAACGCACTTATGTCACACCGACCACAGGAGATTGGGGGGCATGATAGATGAGCAATAAGGAATCCGCTAGAATGGTCATCGCGGTCCGGATCAGGGGCGAGCCAAATCTGCGCCAAGACATAAGGATGGCTCTTGAGTCGTTACGCCTGAGGAAAGTTCATACAGCCGTTGTTATAAAGGCGAATCAGGACGTGATCGGATCGCTTCGAAAGCTGAAAGATGTAATTGTGTGGGGAGAGATAGAGGAGAAAACTCTTGTTGAGCTCCTGAAAAAGAGGGGCCTTATGAAGGGCGGTTTCAGATTGAGCGAGAAGTTCATAAAGGAAAAATTGAATCTTCCGGATTTCGATGCCCTGGCAAAGGCTTTGCTCAATAATGAAATGGAGATGAAGAAGATGCCTGGCTTGGTGCCCTACTTTAGACTGGCTCCTCCTTCGCGTGGCTACATTCTGAGGACTGAGCACAGAAGAAGGGGTAAGAGGGAGATCACTGGTTATGCTGGGACATCGATCAATGAACTCGTCATGAGAATGGTCTAACATTTTTAAGGGAGTGACCTCGGCCTGTCTGATGAAGGATGAGCGAGAACGCGGACTCCTGGGATGAGTGGTTCAAAAACCGGAAGTCGATTTTCGAGAAGTTCTTTGAGGAGGTCTTCAGAGAAATAGAGGAGATGGACAAGGCCCTCGATGCCTTCGGGCCCATACGGCCAGAAGACATAGAGCGGTTCAGAAGGCCCCTCACGTGGGGTTTCAAGTATCATCTGGGTCCGGACGGGAAACCAGCAATAAGCGAGTTCGGGAACGTCAGGAGGAAGGGAGGCATTCCCAAGGTCGTGGGGGAAACTGAGCCTCTGACCGATGTCATGGAGAAGGATGATGCCATCTCGGTGGTGGCGGAATTACCCGGCGTTGAGAAGGATGATATCGACGTTAGATGTGACGGAAGGGCCGTGACAATCAACGCCAAATCCGAAAAGAGACAATACTCAAAGGAGATTCCCTTACCAGCTGAAGTCCTGCCGAAATCAGGAATGGCGAGGTATAAGAATGGAATACTGGAGCTCACACTTAAGAAGAAGGCGGCGAGCTCCATCTCAGGAGAACAAATCAAGGTAGAGTGAGAGCAGTTGCCTCACGATTTGCGTAAGACAAGAAAGCTCAGAGGGGGGCGTCACTATGGTTGGGGCCAAGTGGGACAACACAGGGGCTCTGGTATGCGCGGGGGATATGGAAGAGCGGGGTCCAAGAGTCATAAGCTCCTAATGTATGAGGACAGCGGAACGAAAAAGAAGGGGTTTATCAAGAAACCTTTGCCAAGAAAAGCAAACACGGTCAACGTCGGAGGCCTTGAGCGTTTCTTAGATAAGGGAAAGACAGAGGGCGGGAAAATCATCATCGACATGATCAGCCTTGGCTATGATAAGTTACTTGGCTCCGGGATTCCTCCCTCGAACGTTGAAGTGATCATCTCAAGTTGGTCGAAGAGGGCAGAAAAGAAGCTATTGGAGGTTGGAAGCAACGTGAAGAAACTCAGCTGAGTTGAGAGTGCAAAATGGTAAGGTTCCTTGAGGTTTTCGGAAGAATCGGGCAAGTCATACCCCAAGTGCAGAAGCCAACGAAGAAGCCTCGCCTATCTGAGAAGCTGCTTTGGACGGGGATAGCCTTGGTGTTATATCTTATCATGGGTTACGTGGAGCTTTACGGAATCCCAACAGGGACCGCTGATCCACTCAGGGCGCTTCGAGTGATAGTTGGAGGGGCAAGGGGTTCGCTGGCCGAGCTGGGAATAGGGCCGATAGTCACAGGAGGCCTGATACTTCAATTGCTGGCGGGCGCAGGGCTGATGAGTTACAACCAGTCAGATTCTGCGGACAGGGAGTTGTTCGCGAGCGCCAACAAACTATTCTCGCTTCTGTTCACAGTCGTAATAGCGTCCCTAACGGCCTTCGGTGGAACTTACGGTGCCTTGGGTCTTTCGACGAAAGTCATCATACTTACTCAATTGATTGTCGCTGGTTTTGTCCTAATACTCCTTGACGAGATGATGCAGAAGGGTTGGGGCATAGGAAGCGGAATAAGTCTGTTCATCCTTGCCGGGACGGCCAGGGAGATCTACCTGATGACCCTCTCGCCATTAGGACCAATGGGTGATGGATTCTCCGAGGGCTCAGTTATTGCCCTTTTTCAGTCGGTATTCTCAGGGAATTTCAATGCTACCTCGTTGATAATAAGAGAGGAGGACACAACGCTCCCTACGATCTTTCAGCTCGTTGTGACGTTTGCCCTTCTGGCGGTGGTAGTTTACTTGGAGAACGTGAGCATCCAAGTGCCAATATCCTCCTCTAGGGCAAGAGGATTCTCAGGGAACTATCCGATAAAGTTACTCTTCGTATCGACGCTTCCAATAATCCTTGCCATAGCGATATTCGCGAACGTAGGCCTAGTCTCGAATCTCATCCAGAACAACAGCAATCTGTCATCAATCACGTTGTTCAATATGTCTCTAGTTGACATTGTGGGAAGAACCGACTCGCAGGGTAATCCCGAGAGCGGTTTGTTGTTATATATAACTCCCCCTAGGAGCGTTGAGGCCTCGATCAAGGATCCCACAAGGGCTTTCGTATATGCGATAATCTTGGTTGTGCTGTCAATGTTTTTCTCGATAATCTGGATGGAGGTGTCTGGCATGGATGCCAAGTCTATGGCCTCCCAACTGGTTGAGGCTGGAATTGCCATGCCGGGATTCAGAACATCGACGAAACCACTTGAATCCCTGATTTCTGACTATCTTGATGCCGTTACGATTGTTGGTGGTGCCCTGATAGGTCTTTTGGCCGCGGTAGGAGATATCGTGGGGGTCTACGGATCTGGAACTGGATTGTTGCTATCAGTGGGAATCGTCTACGGGCTATATGAAAGCATACTGAGGGAACAGGCAGAGGAGATCTTCCCGCAGTTGAGAAGATTGCTTCCCATCTAGGTCTTACGTCATTTTTATATGACCGGAGGCACGAGTCAGCGCAATGGGCAAATTCGCCATCATAGTAGGGATACCAGGGGTCGGAAAGACCACTGTGTTAGATGTATTGTTGAATCTAGCAAAAGATTCGGGCATCAGGGCCTCTGTTGAGAATATGGGTTCCCTTATGTTGGAGGCCGCAAAGGAAGCAGGGACCTCCATTGGTAGGGACAAGATGAGAACACTCTCCCTACAGGAGCAAGCAAAGCTCAGGATGAAGGCAATAAAGAAGCTGGTCGAAAGGAAATCCGCCAATGACCTTACAATACTTGACACCCACTTCCTCATTCGCTCAAAGGGAGGATATCTGGTCGGCCTCCCGAAGGATCTATTGGATGCAGTCGGACCAGAGTACTTTGGCATAATAGAGGCCTCTGTTCAAGACATTCTATCAAGGAGGGCCGTCGACGCGACCAGGTCCAGAGACGAGGTGAATGAGGAGGAAGTGAAACTTGAACAAGACTTGACCAGGACTTCAGTATTTCTGCTCGCTGCCCTCTACAACGCGAATGTGATACGGGTCACCAATGAACAGGGGAAGGCATCGGAATCCGGTAGAAAATTTTATGACTTCCTCCTGAGGGGATAGCAGAGGATGGATCCTTCAACAACACTGCTGATCGTGACAGGAGCTGCTCTTGTCGGATCGGTTGGCCAGACTGTGATTTCTGTGAAAATCGGTGACCCAGAAAAGCTACGGGAGTTGCAGGGACAACTGAAGGACTACCTGTCGGATTTGGAAGCTGCAAAGAAATCCTCCGACAAGAAGTTGCTCAAGCAGATGGAGAAGAAGAAGAAATACATGGATACTCTTCAGAGCGAGGTCAGTAACGCCACTATGAAAATGACTATCTTATCTTCTGTATTCGCCCTATTGATTTTCGCTGGACTTTATTACTTATTCAACCCAGAACAGGGCATTGCGTACCTTTCAACCTATTTATGGGAAGCGGGGTCTGGGTTAGTAAACTTGACCATAATTTACTGGTATATTGTCTCCTCATTCTACTTCTCAACAATTGTCAGGAAACTGATGAGAGTGAGCTAGACTTTGGTGGGCGAGGAACCCCGCATTATGCCAGGAGGCCCGGTCATAACGATAGGAGGTCTTCATGGCGTCGGCAAATCTACGCATTCCGAGCTTCTTTCGAAGCTTCTTGGCCTCGAATATGTTTCAACAGGCTTGATCTTCAGGGATCTGGCCAAGCAAAGGGGCCTTAGCCTTATAGAACTGACTAAAGTCTCGGCCGAGGATAGATCAATAGATCTACAGATAGACAACCTTAGCAAGGAGAGACTTATGAAAGGTGGGATTGTATTTGACAGCCTGCTGGCCCCTCATCTCTCAGTCGGCTTTGAGGCGCTAAGGATATACCTTTTTGCTCCTATAGAAGTCAGGATGGCCCGCATAGCTGAGAGAGAAAAAAGGAATCTGGACGAGATATGGCAGGAGACCCTCTTCAGAGAGAAACTGGAGATACAGAGATTCAAGGAGTATTACGACATAGACATGAGCGACACGTCTGCCTATCATCTGTTGCTTGACACTTCACTGATGCGTATAGACGACAATGTTAAAATCCTAATGGAAGCATCAAAGGTCTATATTGAGAGGAGGTGGCCCAATTGGCGTTAATCTCTGTTGGAAGAATATGCAAGAAATTGGCAGGAAGAGATTCCGGGCAGAGGTGCGTGATCATCGACGTATTGGACACAAACTTCATAATGATTACTGGCCCAAAAAAGATCACAGGAGTCAGAAGGAGAAAGGTGAACATGAATCATGTCTTGCCGCTTGGGAAATCAATAAGAGTGAGGAAGAATGCCTCGGACGATGCAGTTGCCTCTGCGCTGGAGCGGAGGAAGCTAATACCATTCATGAAGGGTGAGGATGTTGAACCTGCTGAATGAGCTGAGAAAACCTAGGAGGCTTGTCATAAGGGAAGAGTCAACGACATCTTGGGATTATGGCTGGAACCCGAATCTAAGACGATTGGATCAATTGGTGGACTCTGGCGTAATAGTCCTTGACAAACAGAGCGGCCCCACCAGTCATGATTTTGTGGCAACCCTGAAGAGACTCCTGAATCTCAAAAAAGCCGGTCACAGCGGGACCCTTGAGTGAATTCGGGGAAATCCTGGCGTGACTGGAGTACTAATCGCGCTTTCCGGAGCAGCCACAAACCTGGTCCCATACTTGCATAGGCTAGGAAAGGAATATGTCGGAGTTGGGGAGCTGCATTCCGACGTATCAAAATCCAAACTTCAGGAAGCGATGGGTATATTCATAGGGCAGATATTCCAAAGACCCCCTGTTAGGGCTTCGGTCAGCAGGAAGTTAAGGACAAGATCTGTCTTCTACTTTGACCTTTTGGAATACGAGGATAGACGATTTCTTTTCAGGGTTGGAACGGAAGCAGGTACATACATAAGGAAATTGATACATGACCTTGGGCTGTTGACTGGATCGGGAGCTCATATGGTTCAGCTTCGAAGGACTAGGGACGGCCCCTTCGGCGAGTCTCAATCACATGGGATGTGGAGCATCGCCTTGGCCCTTGAGATATATAGATCACGAAATGATGAGACCGAGCTAAGGAAAGTAATACTACCGATAGAATCGGCAATTGCTCTATATCCATCGATTTATATCAAGGACGGTGCAGTTTCTGCAGTGTGTCATGGCGCTAATCTCTCGATTGGTGGCGTCTCGTCATTTGAGGAACCTGTGGAAAAGGGAAACGTTGTTTGCGTGAAAACTCTCAAGGGCGAGCTAGTGGCAATGGCCAGGTCAGAGAAGGATTCTCATGGTCTGCTAAATGACAGAACTGGTCTAGCTGCAATCACCGAGAGGGTTCTAATGGATAGAGGGCTATATCCAAAAATGTGGAGACAATAGGCCTAGAGAAATCTTAATATCACTTGAGGTTTTGGAATTCCACGCCGAGGTGCCGAGTTGTCAAACACGGCAGGTGCCCGAATCTGGCCAAGGGGCAATGGAGCCTAAGCCTGGAGTGTCGTAGATAGCTTGTGAACCTTCGGGTTCTTATGGGTTCGAATCCCTTCCTCGGCGCCTCCTTCTCTCTGTTAGTTTATTTCGTGCCCCTTCAGTTGAGGCCCCCCAATAGCGTTCCAATTTGCCTCAGTTCAAGTGTTAGTCTTCCAGTTCTGCAGTGCTTTGTACATGAGAATTAGCTATTCGAGCTGCGACGTATTTCCAGTAATGGATTTGCTTTATATCATCGCACGATGTTTTTTCTCGGAGGAGGATTCGATTGACACCCCAAAGAGTCAACTTCGGGGTTGACATGGGCCCCTTCCTTGGACTCGAAAGAAGCTTCTCGTTCTTAGCTAAGGCCGCAATGGAAACGGAAGGTCTCGGTTTTGACTCAGTCTGGGTTCCGGACCACGAGGTCGATCCGCTCTCGACTCTGTCATTTCTCAGCTCAGTCACAAAGAACATGAAGTTGGGCACATGTGTACTGATACCAGACCATAGACATCCGGCTTTATTGGCTAGAGAGATAGCTACTCTGGACAATCTCTCAGAAGGACGGTTGATTCTTGGACTCGGGGCTGGAGAAGGCAAGCAAATGTTCGGCACTCCGATTGACAGACCTGTTGCAAGGATGTTGGAGACGATCACTATAATCAAGAAACTGTGGCAGCATCCGAAGGTGACGCACCACGGCGATTTCTGGGAAATAAGAGACCATTCCCTAGAGTGCAACCCGCTGCAGCGACCTCATCCCCCGATCTGGATTGGCGCAAGTGGACCGAGAATGCTCGAGATAACAGCGAGGCATGCAAATGGCTGCTTTGGCCCTCAGCTTATCCCACAACAGTATCGAAATTGGTTGAACAGGCTGCACAGAATCGCGGGCGAAATCGGCAGAAACCCTGAAGAGATTATCCCGGCGCATTTGCCCTTCACAAGTATTTCAAAGGATCATGACCTGGCAGTCAAATGGATCGAACCTTATGTGAGATGGTTCCTGGTATGGGCTTCTAAGCCTCCAAGCTCACTGCAGCAAATACTCGGTTACAAGGAAAGGTGGGAAAAAGAGGAAGATGTGCCGCGAGAAGCAATCGAGAGATGCTTCATTGTGGGAACACCAGAGGAGTGCACTGACAGAATAGAGGAATTTGTTCACAACGGCGCAAGCTACTTCGTGCTAGCGATTAGGGCTCCTGATGTAAAGAACTACTTGGAATCACTTGAGCTATATGCCAGAGAGGTATTGCCACACTTCAAGTAACCCACAGCGCGGTGGGGGCGCGAAGACTCGGGGGACTCAGGTTCTGTTTGAGCTGCTTGCCATATGAACGCTAAATCATCGGATGAGGATCAGCGACGGATCCTTCATCCCCTGGGTCGCGACCGCGGAACTGGGACTGGCGGGATGAAGATCATGGGGGAACGGATAAGGTCAATGCCTTTTGGGGAGAAAGAGTGAAGGAAGAATTGAGCAAGGGGCATGTTCACTTCATAGCGTTTGATGGAAGAAAACCAGTTGATTTTTCAGCAACCCGGATAGATAAAGCCTCTATCGAGAGAAGAGGGGTGAAGCTGGGGGCGCTCTGAGGCGGAGTGGCGGTGCTTCCAGAATTCAGGCGCAAATATGTTGTTTCCAGGCTTCTGACGGAAGCTCTAGTGTTCCTCAAGAGCATACGGTATGGAAAAAGCAATAGTCGGGACGTTCTGTTATCTAGAGTCGACTACACTTGGCATAGATCTCTATTTGTAATCCGGTGGTAGGATAACGACTGAGCTAGCGAGTTTGACGAAAACTACGTAGCTCTCCGTTTTTTGCCATCGCGGATGTAGCTACGTTCAGAATCTTATATACGATTCGTACGTTCAGCCTATTATTGCCGGAGAGGAAGGAATTAGCAATGTCGTCACGATCCTTCGAGGACATGACGCGGAAGGATTGGGTGATAGCAATCAGTGCGACGATGATAGTTGCACTTGCCTATGGCATAGTCCTGTTCAGATATCCCCTCGTATATGGCATCGATAGTCCATACTATTTGATACAAGTCAGGTCAATACTCCGGACGGGGATGATATCATATCCCGATCCCCCACTTTCATTCTATTTCTTCGCCCTATTGACAATGATCATCGGGGATTCAATGGTTGCTGTGAAGTTAGGTACAGTGCTATTCTGCGCCCTGACGGTGATTCCTTCCTATCTGATTGGCAAGAGGATAAGTGGGAGCACTCCGGCTGCAATAGCATCAGTTGTTGCTGCTTCGCTTTCGGCAGGTCTGATGGTAATGAGCGGACAGCTTCTGAAGAATACCCTTGGTGTATTCTTCCTGATGAGCTTTATCTACCTGTGCCTTCGAATTCTGGAAGGAGACGAAAGCAAAACAACCAAAGGCGTGGCTATTGCTACATTCACGCTCACTGCACTGACTCATATACTAGACCTAGGGCTGGCTCTGCTCTATCTGATGCTCCTCTCAATCGCATCTTTGGTTATGGGCAGCACCAGGAGGAAGTTCCTTCATTTTTCTGTGCCGTTCTTAGTTGGGTGTGTCATGATCGGAGGGCTCGCCTACTTCGTGTACGCAGGATACACGACAGATATAGGGAAGGGACTGATCTTTCTCCAGCAGTTCGTGGAGAATCTTGAGAACAACGATGTGTCGATATTGGCGGTCACTGTCCCGTCAAGAGCAGTTTCCTATCTGAGCGCTGCAATGGGTGTGGTAGGAGTTGCCATATACTACAGAAGAAAGAAGCCTGATGAGGCCGCGTTCATGGCTATATCGACGATGGTTATTGTACTGCTGAACCTTCCATTCGTTCCAGACCAATTCTCTATGAGATTCACGTTGATGTCCTTCGTACCAATGTCCTCGATAGTGGCGGGATTGGCTGGCCTTATAGGAAGAAAGGGATTTCAATGGGGAGCGGTGGTTCTATTTGTTCCTCTATTTCTCTTGACACAAACTATTCCGGTGTCTAGAAAGTTAGGACCCATGATATCACCAGAGGAATACAATGATCTTCTGGAAATGGCCAATCTTATTCCTGAAGGAAGCAAGGTCATCGGAGGCAAGCCAGGAGCAGGATATTGGGTACTATACCTTCTAGATTCGGAGCAGTTCAAGCCATCGCCAGGCGAGATAATCGACTACCCGCTATACTTTGTCTCCGGTCCTGGGTGGAGGCCTGCACCACGGAATGCAATTTCAATCTACAGCGGAAACGCCCTCCACATGTATGTGATTCCGCCAGCAAGACGCTAGTAGGTTGATCGCAGGCGAAAGCATCAATAAATGAATACGTAAAGACAACTGCGTGGCCTCGACCGTGAAGGCAACTGCCTTGGTCTTCAGCGCCAGAAAGAAGGCGAACTGCTATGATTTTGCCCGAACCATGCTGGATGAAATGGAAAAAGAAGGAGTGGAAACGGAGCTAATTCGACTGTGTGATTACAGCATCAAGCCCTGCCAGAATTGTGACTACGAGTGCCTGGCGCGCATTGATCGCCCTGCCAGCAACAAAGAGCACGAGAAGTGTCCGATGAGAGATGATGTCGAATCCATTTGGCGCAAGGTATGGCTGTTTTTCATCTAGGATCTCCCCCACATTTGACTATGTGCCCACTAGGCTACAGATAGACGGAAATGGAGCAAGGTCGTATAATCAGGAAAGGCGGTAGTGGTCTTGGAAACCAGGAACAGGCGAAGCATACGGAACTTCTCTCGTATGTATTACATCCCCTAATGAAACAGGTTTCCCCAAATACCGCATGGGGCAACCTTCAATTCGCCCACTGGAATGGCAAGGGAGAGTCTGGGCTTAATTCGTTGAACGTTAAGTATTAATACGAGTCGACCTTTTCCTGCTGGTCGAATGTCCGAGAAAAAGGAGTTCAGGGCCATAATAAGGATAGCAGGGACTGACTGTGACGGAGGTCTGAAGCTACCATATGGCCTAAGCAGGATAAAGGGAATTGGCAATAGCTTCGCCAATGCAATTATCCTATCCGCTGGCCTTTCTCCAGAAATGAGGCTAGGCTATCTCACTGATGATGAGGTCGCGAAGATCGAGGGAATAATGCATGACCCAACATCTCACGGCATTCCGGTCTGGTTATTGAATAAGAGATCCGATCAGACGACTGGCAAGAGCGCACACGTTGTTGGATCGGATGTTGACATCAGCACAAGATCCGACGTGGAGTTGATGAAGAAGATTGCCTCTTGGAAGGGCATCAGACATTCCCTTGGACTCAGGGTGAGAGGACAGAAAACAAAGACGAGCGGAAGGAAGGGAAGAGCGATAGGTGTAGTGAAGACAACTCTGTTTGCAGAGAGGGCAGCAATCGGAGAGCAAGCGGAGAAAAAATAGCCGGTGACTTTGCATGGGTTCTCCCCGAAGGATCAGAAGTTACCTGGTGGCACCTAGACAGCCATGGGTCAAGGAACGCATAGATCAGGAGCTTTCGCTCATAGGCGAATTCGGGCTGAGGTCAAAGAAGGAGCTCTACGCTGCGTCATCTATCTTGAGGAAAATGAGGGCCGCAGCACGTTCTTATCTGGCATTGCCCATCGAAGATAGGGCGTCAAGGGAAAGGGAATTGATCTCTCGTCTCCACAAATTGGGTCTCGTCGAGGAAAATGCCTCCTTGGATGACGTTCTATCATTGGACATCAGGGCAATACTGAGTAGGCGACTTCAGTCCATAGTCCGGGCAAAGGGTCTAGCTAACTCTCTTCATGAATCAAGACAGCTGATCGTTCATGGAATGATAAAGGTGGGAGGCAGGGTGGTCAAGAACCCGAGCAGGCTTGTGACGAGAACTGAGGACTCCGAA
This sequence comes from uncultured Nitrososphaerota archaeon, assembly GCA_964408285.1. Lineage (GTDB taxonomy): Archaea > Thermoproteota > EX4484-205 > EX4484-205 > JAAOZO01 > CAYOYV01. The sequence goes on from CAYOYV010000006.1 coordinate 44,734, forward strand.
GTTACCTCTAAGAAGGGCCAGGCAAAAACAGGAGCCACTGGAACGGAGAGCAGTGGCGTTCAGTCATAGACAAACGTGTCCCGACTGCTAATCTGGAAGGACCCCAGTCATTTTTTCATCACATAGCACGTGCCATTCCTCTTGTCAGAATCTGGCGTCCGGTGCCACTTCGTATGAACTCCTAATCGCCTCCCAATAAGTCTGGGGTGTTCCTATGTCAAATCTGGTCTCGTCTTGCCTCAGTTTCACTGCATGTACATTGGTGCCGAGTTCAATCAACCTCTGTATCGCATCAGTCAACTGCAATTCGCCATGTAGGCCGGGCCTGATCGCTTTCAGTTCCGAGAAAATCATGGGTTTGAAGACATACAACGGGACTACCGCGAGATTGCTTCTTGGAGCCTCTGGCTTTTCCACGGCAGAGACGACCTTGAGATGACCTGAATCGTCCGTTACCTCGACGACTCCATACTTCCTCGGATCCTCGACCTCCAATACGACCAAGGAGGCTGAGTCATCGGTTGAATGATGAAGTTGCATCAGTCTCTTCACGAGGTCATTCTCCCTTGAGGATACGAATGTATCTCCCGCTGCCACCAAAAAGTCATCATCACCGACGAAATCCTTTGCCAAAAGAACTGCGTCTCCAAAACCTTTGGGAAAAGGTTGATTTATCCAGATGATACTCGATTTCTCGACTCTTTCATAGAAGGATTTCATCTCTTCGTGCAGTTCGGGCTTTCCAGAAGTCTGCAGGTAGGCTAGGAAATCATAGTCTGGAGTGAAGTGATCCTCTATTGCCCTCTTGCCGCGACCAACAATGAAGCAGAATTCAGCAAGCCCGCAAACGCATAGCTGCTCGAAAAGAGCCTGCAGAAGCGGCTTCAAAGTCATACCATTCTTTCCTGCAGAGAAGACAGGTAGCATTTCCTTGGGCAATTCCTTGCTCATTGGAAGCAGCCTCGTTCCCAGGCCGGCCGCGGTTATCACTGCCTTCCTGATATGCATACCAATTGCTCCCTGCGTCTTCAACAAATTAAAAGGTTTGTTAGTGTGGTTTGACGATAGGTTTACATGAACCCAATTGCTTCAGCGGATGGGAAGACCTCAGAATGAAACTGCTCGCCTCGGCCCCAGGCAGGATTTGTCTCTTCGGGGAGCACATGGATTGGTGTCGCAGGTCAGTCATACCGGTGGCCGTAGACATGAGGATCTTCATGTTATTGAAGGATGCGACTGGAGACATCGTTAGGGTTGATTCACATCCTCCCTTCACTCTCCACGATCAATTTGACCTACGCGATTTCGACCCAACGGGAGGAGATGACCTCAGATATGTCAGGGCTGTTTGCAGGGCGATGATGAATGCTGGTCATCGTTTGCCCGGCTGCAACATTAGGTTAGCTAAATGTGGTGAAGTTTCAAGATTGACTGGGGAGAAGGGCATTGTTGATCTTCCAGCGGGACGTGGTTTGTCGTCGAGTGCGGCAGTTTGTGTCGCAGCAGCCGGAGCTCTAGGAACACTCGCCAACGGGATTGTAGAAGAGAGAAAGGAATTCGTTCCTTTGACAAAGATTGCAGACATTGCCTATACTGCGGAAAGGAAGATCTTGGGCGTCAATTGTGGGCAAATGGACCAATATGCTTCCGCCTTGGGGAATGTTCTGTATATGGATTGCACCACTGAGCCGGCTACACCAACATTCCTCCGGCCCAACACAATCCTTCCTTTGGTCATAGGAGATACTAAACAAAGCAAGGACACCCCAATGATATTGGCTTGGTTGGGGGAGAGATTCGCACAAAGGGAGCGTCTCTTTATGGACGGGATGACGGAAATCGTAAGCATAGTTGAGGAGGCAAAACATGAATTGACAAAAGAGAACCCTGATCTGGAGCGAATAGGCGAACTGATGAACCTCAATCAGCACTACCTGAAGGACTACCTAAGGGTTTCAGGAGACTGCCCCGTTTCGCCGAATGGGTTGGACCTCCTTATCGAGGTTTCTCTTTCCGCAGGAGCTTTGGGGGCAAAGCTCAGCGGTTCTGGGGGTGGAGGCGCGATGGTGGCGCTATGCAGACCTCAGGACGTAGATTCCGTTGCGGAGGCCATTAGGAAGAAAGGAGGAGAAGCCTTTGTGACTGTGGTTGCCAAGGAAGGACTATCTCTGAGGGACCTAACCTCTTGTGCCTAGAATCCAGAATCATCAGGGCCGCTCATCCAATGAGAAACATCCGATAAGACTTAAGAAATTGATGGCACTCGAGCAACACATGGGAGTGAGAGTAACAGCGCCGGTAAGAATCGACATATCCGGAGGCTGGCCTGACTCTGATCCCTACAGGGCTGACTTCGGCGGTTTCGTATTGAATGCAGCGATTAACCTTCGCGTTTCGGCCTGCCTGAACAGGGATCTCGTGATCTCTCCAGGATCGGTTCCACCTCATAGTGGTCTTGGGGCTTCAGGTGCACTCAGAACGGCTGAACTGGTCGCCTCCAATCCACGTCTACTCAGGGATAAGATCGGCCTTATCGGAAAAGTCCATGCCTACGAAAATAAGATAATCGAGAACAGGGCTGGATTCCAAGATGAAGCGGCGGCCATTTTCGGTGGAGTGAATTATTGGGAGTTTGGCAGGAAGGGAAAAATCCGGTTGCAGAAGATTGCAAGGAAAAAGGCGGAGCACTTGGAGGAAAGGATACTCGTGATCTACACAGGTCAGACCCATCTTTCTGCAAATGTCCACGATCTAGTTTTCGGACCCCGAAACTACAGGAGGAACATACCTGCACTGCACAGGATGAAGCAGATTGCGGCCGAAATGAGAGAGAATATGGCGAACGAAAAGGACATGGCGAGATTGATAGACGAGACTTGGGCTCTGCAGAAGTCCCTCCATTCTTCAATAGAAACGAGCCGAATGAGGACCGTTCAGAAAGTCCTGAGGCAATACTATCTGGCTGCCAGAGCTACCGGCGCGGGAGGGGGAGGATCCATGATCTTCTACACGGATGACAAAGAGAGGCTAATGAGGATCATGAGACAGAGGAGAAGGGAACTAACCGGTATCAGCATGATCAAATGCAGATTCGATTATCTCGGCGTCAGGTGCACCGAATTCTCTTAGCACGGATTGGGAGTCCCTGAACAACCTAGAATGCGCCATTGCTTCTTTCATCCATCTCTGCTTAGACGGAAAAAACCTTGTCGACGATCTCATAACTCCGCGAAATGTCATAATTCCTCACGGCACGTTCTCTGCCCTCGGTGCCCATTTTCCTACATAGCCCAAAATCGCCTAACAGACGCATTATCGCCCCGGCTATCTCATTAACTTTGAGCGGGTCAACATGAAAGCCGGTCAAGCCATCAAGAATGGTTTCCCGGGGGCCTCCTGTCCCAACGATCGTGGGTCGCCCTTGGGCCATCCCTTCTATTGGAACCAATCCCCACGGCTCATCTATGGTGGGATACGCTACAATCTGTGAACTCCTATAAAGCTCATCAAGATCACTCCCTGTCTTCACACCGAGATACTCCACTACTCCCTCACTTTCAGTCAGAGCCTCTTTGAATCTCTCCTCTTCGTTTTCGAGAATCGGACCTGCTATTGTGAGTCTTGAATCCTTGAAGCTTTGAGTCACGATCTTCATGGCCTCCATCAATCTATACACGTTCTTGATCCAATGAATGGCACCAACGTAGAGGATTCTCCTTGTTTCCTCTATTGGTTTGACGATGATCTTTTCAGTATCTATTCCCCAGGGAATCTCGACGATCTTGTCCTGCGATACACCCATTCTCATCATGATGTTTCCTATGTAGCGAGAATAGACGATTATCTTGTCGTAGTGGTTCCTGAAAGCGTCCATGTATAGCTTCTTATATATGGGAATCCTGATCCTAGGACGTATACCCTCATATTTTATGAAAGAGGAGCTTCCAAATTCGTCGAAGAATATGGATCTCCTGGGCTCATGACACCAGCAGTAATGCAGGGCGCGTCTCTTCCTTTTTCTTGAAATCAAGTAGTCAATTATTGGGGGAGCATTGCTCATGAGAAGTATGTCATATGGAATCACATCCATCTTCCTCTGAATTTCCCTTGAAAACGCTAGATTGTTGATGAAATTGAATCCCCGGGAGTCTGTCTTTATTGAGATGTGCTGAGTTCCAGGGATTCCCACCGGGCCCTCATCGTGAGAGATGACGCATACTTCGTTTCTCACTGCCAGATGAGCGGCCAAATTCCTGATTATCAATTCCGCACCACGAACTTGGGCGAATGTTGGGTGATAGATCACAATCTTGGCCAACTGCTGTTGTGACTTATTTTTTCGTTTGTATTAAACTTATTGAATCGCGTTGGCCATCTCAAGTGCTTGCTTTGTTGCTCCTTTGAGCGACCAAGGCGATGGGATCCGTGGTGATTGTCGGCTCGGCGCATTCTTGAAGCCTGAGAGGTTTGTTAGAAGTTAAATAGTGGAACTTTTTGAGTTGAACACCTTGAGGGTGCTGGTCACGGGTGGTGCCGGATTCATAGGGTCCCACATCGTCGAATTCTACTCGAATAGGGGTGACGAGGTCGTCGCTCTCGACAGCCTCGCAAGGGGAGAGATGCTAAGGAGGGAGGAGTACGGCATTCAGAGCAATTGGGAATACCTCAGGTCTCTGAAGAACGTTACTCCTGTGAAGGGAGACATTCGAGACTTCGAAAAACTGAAGGACGTTGCAGCTGGCTGTGAAGTGATCTTTCACGCGGCAGCACAAGTGGCGGTTACATCATCAGTGACGGATCCAGTCCTGGATTTTGAGATAAATGCGAAGGGCACTATAAATGTCCTTGAGGCATCTAGGTTACATGACGCCTCAGTGGTCTTCACTTCAACTAACAAAGCCTACGGCGAGAACGTCAACAAGATTCCAGTTACGGAGAAGGAGAAGAGGTACGAATATGCTGATCCGAAATACAATCGGGGAATACCTGAGGAGTTCCCAATAGATCTGACAGGTCATAGTCCCTATGGGTGCTCGAAGTTGTCAGCGGACCTCTATGTTCAGGATTATGCGCACACCTACGGCCTCAAGACTGGAGTATTCAGACAAAGCTGCATCTACGGCGAAAGGCAATTCGGAGTCGAAGATCAGGGATGGGTAGCTTGGTTTGTAATCGCCACGTTAAGCAATAGACCCATAACGATCTATGGCGATGGAAAGCAGGTTAGGGATGTTCTATACGTCAAAGATCTAGTAACGGCCTTTGATGCGTTCTTGAACAGCCATTTGAGGCACGAGGTCTTCAACACTGGCGGCGGCCCGAAGAACACTCTTTCCTTATTGGAGCTTCTGGACATACTCGAGGAATTCACACGAACTAGGCCGAGGATTTCGTTTTCGTCCTGGAGGCCTGCAGATCAGAAGGTCTATGTCTCCGATATCTCCAAGATGTTCAGATTGCTCCACTGGAAGCCTCTCGTGGGGCCACAGGCTGGCGTAAAGAAGCTAGTTGAGTTCTTCAGGAAAAAATCAACATCTTAGTATAGATTGCTTGCGTGAAGCATCTCTAGAGCAAGGAGCTGCGATCTCCCTCGGGCATTTTCCACGTTCAAACCGAAGTGATCGGCCATCCTAGTGTTAATTCTCACTTTACTTATAAGTGGCTTCTATTGCTCACCGTAAGTATAATTGAAGGTCGGAATAGTGCTTGACTGGGCAGACAGATTCGGTGGGGGACAGCGTTGTGCCTCTTGGCTGGTTAGAGCCATGAAAAGCCTCGGGCACGATGTAGCATGTGCCTCCCTCGCGGGTCCAGTGCAAGGAAGAAGCTATCCAGAGTTCTTCGAAGTTAAGGATTGGTTCACCCCGCGTGGCCTCTTCCCTCCCAAGGGGAAACTCTACCAACTACTATTGGGATTGGGTGGTGCTACTCTCGATTGCGACAGGGAGTTTCAACCAGAGGTGATCATAAACACCGCTCCATTCCCACCGGCGTTGAGAGACATAAAAGCAAAGAAGGTGCAATACATCTATTATCCGTTTGACCTCTCCCTTCTGAAAAAAGACAATCCGCTTTTCAGGTTATACAGGGCACCCATCTGGCACTTCAACAGAGAGGCTCTTGACAGGATAGACATGTTCATAGCGATTAGCAACTACAGCAGACAGGCAACCATCGATGCCTGGGGGAAGTACCTTCACGGAAAAGATATCTCGGTGATATATTCCGCGGCAATCGACGTCGAAGATTTCCGAATGCAAATTCCAAGGGAGAATAAGGTATGCTATGTTGGAAGGATTCATCCGCTGAAGGGAGTGGACGACGTAATACAGGGATTTGAAAGGGCCAAAGTTCCGGGCAGTAGACTCGTAATAGCTGGAGGCGTGGACAATCAAGCGATTTCCCAGGCATACTATTCCCGCCTTCTGGAAAAAGAAGCAAAATCCCAGGGCAAGATCGAGGTAATGCCCAATCCATCTGACCAAAGGGTAATCGAAGTCTATGCATCAAGTCGTGCCTTTGCGAACTTCTTCTTCGGGGAGCATTTCGGCATAGTCCCTGTAGAGGCCATGGCAGCAGGTACTCCACCTGTTGTCGCAAGGGGGGGCGGGCAACTGGAAACTGTGGTTGACGGGAAAACTGGCTTTCTCGTTTCAAACGTTGAGGAAATGGGCGATAGGATGAGTTGTCTCCTGACTGATGATGCACTCTTTCGAAGAATGTCGGAAGACGCAAGAAGACACGTGGAGGCAAAATTCTCGAGAGAAGCTTTTGTTCGGAGCTGGAACGAGGCCATGGAAAAACTAATGGCGTGAGCAAGTCTACAGGAAACTCTCCGAATATTCTCCAAATGACCGAGTGTAATCGATCTGCTTTTTCGCCTCCCTTGTTCACTTGATGCGCCTCGCGGCGGGGGTTTTGATTAGGGCGATCATCGCAACTGCAGAAACAAGGGAGGTAAAGAAGCTGTACGTGAAAGGAGCGGATGGGCCGATTGTGTCCCAAAGATACCCGACAACGATATTCGCGAACAAGTAGCCCACTCCAACGACCAGGTAATAGATTCCATATGCGGTCCCACGAAGGCTTTCATCCGTAAAGGTCGGTACTGTTGCCCTTTGCACGGTCTCGATTGTTCCAAAGTAGAGACCGAACAACGCGGCCACAACTAACACCTGTAGTATTCCATTCGACAGAAGAATCAATATCAAATCCCCGCAGCCTAGGATGAGATATCCAAGTGCCAGAACCTTCCCCCTCCCTATCCTATCAAATAATGCTCCTGCTGGTATCCCTATAATTGCATGGAATATGTTAATCAACATATAGACTCCAGGAACATATTGCTCAGGAATTCCTGCCTCGCCAGCTCTGATGAGGATAAAGGAAAAATTGAACGCCCCGATGGAGAAAAGGGCAACAATGGCCAGGAACTTCAGAAACTCGGGGGAAAGGGACCGTCGAATGTCTCCCAATGGAGTTTCTCCTGGTCTGACAGAAGCGGCCTCCTTCACGAAGAAAAGCAACACGAAAAGGGCAAGTGCCCCTGGTAAAAGCGAGAAGACGAATAGGCCTCTGAAGGAAAGAATCGGCAGCAGAAGGATAGCCAACAGTGGGCCCAGGATTGCGCCTGACTGGTCCAACGTCCTGTGAATGCCAAACACCTTTCCCAGAGACTCCTTGGGCACTGAGGCGCTGAGAAGTGAGTCTCGCGGGGCCGTTCTGGTGGCCTTGCCAACCCCGTCCATAAATCTAATGATCAAGACATTCGTCCAATCTGTTGCAGTTGCGAACAAAGGTTTTGTCAGAGTTGACAGCATATATCCCAACAACACCAAGGGTTGCGCTTTCCAGTGCGATCCGATATGAAACCGGATAGCATCCTAAGAAGGTAGCTGGAGGATTCTGCAATACCCTCAATGAGGCCTAGTTCGATCTTTGTTCCTCCAAGTTCCTGAACTACGAAGGATGGGAGCACGCTGAATATCATTTCGCTTGAAACATCGGTCAGGAAACTTGTGGCCCCGAGTGCGTATACATTCCTCATGTCGTTCTCCTGCTGTTGCTTAGCCTGCATCGGGATATCGCCTCTTCACTTCTGGCACGAAATAAAACTGTTCAGATCCTGACATGCGGAATGACGTTTTTCAACAAGGAGTAGGCTAAGTTTCAAGGGAAGTACTCAACGGAGGAATGGTAGTCAATCTTTTGATATTCAGATGTCCATGGGACATTCTTAAAATGACCTCCAGCGTGCTTTTTGCGCTGATGGCGGAGCAAGGCAAGGACATAGAGCCCCTCGTCCAAGCCCTATCACACGACAAGAGGAGGCTGATAATCGCTCTCCTAGCAGAGGAAGGGCCGAAGGGGGTAACCGAATTGAAGTCAAGGCTCAGCCTAAGCACCGGAAGTCTATATCACAACTTGGAGTTCTTAGAGGGGTTCATTGACAGAGAAGGCAAGAAGTACAAGCTCAACGAGAGAGGAATGGAGCTCTACAGGATGATGAGAGAGGGAACGCTGAATCCTCCTTTCGCGGGGATTAGTGTAGTCAGGACCCTGATGCCGGTAGACTACATGGAAACCCTTCTGGACAATCCGAGGATTGCCATACCCTTGGCCTGCCTCATGTCACTAGTGATCTTCGCATCAGCACTTTTGAGGGGATATGGGTTGGTCTTGCTTGTTCTTGCTGGCCCTTGGCCTGAAAGAATGTTCTCTGCGATGAGCGTGGCCCTTAGCCTAGCCATCATAATCTCTAGCACTACTATGATCTTCAGGTCTGTGAATATTAAGGACCTACTTATTCTGACTCTGATAAGCCTGATGCCACAAGCGCTTTATTCGATCGTAGCAGACTACATATATACGTTCGGAACGCCAGTTTCTGATGCGATCTATCTACTCGTAGCTGGGTTAGGGATCCTCACGACTGCCAGTGCAGTAAGGGTGGTCTCCAGGACTAGGACTGAATATGCCCTCTTGTTCTCATTTGTACTAGTCTACCTAGGAGCCGTATTGGCTCCCGTGATCTCAACGTTCCTGGCCGGAGGTTGATTTCTTCATGAAGGTCCGAAGGTCTTCGCCTATCACGAGTCCATCCATGGGTTTGATGTCGTAGATGTAAGGTGCCAAATCAACCCTCGTCCACCTCATTTTCCTGACCATTATCGTCCTGATGTTCGTGTGCCTCATCCTCTCTATGGATAGGCGCACTATGCCAGCAGCCAAGAATTCCTCCACTCCGAATCTGCTGAGTGCATTTGAGCCGGTCGGTATTTCTGAAGTTATTACGGTTGTGGTGCCAATGAATTTCTCAATGGCTGCGACAAAGGCCCTTATGTAGTCTCTTGTCCATGACAGGTCTATAACCTCTCCGAGGAGAGGAGCCACAGGGTCCACAACCATTCTCTTGGCGCCTATTCTGTCTGCCCTTCGTTTAAGCTCGCCTATGATCTGCTTCATGGTCTCTGCCATGAACTTCTCCCTTACTACCTCGGCAAAGAAGGGCCTTACGTCGACTATGTCCAGCATTCCTTTCTTTATCGGGTCAAGAAGATCCCAGCCCATGGTCAGAGCGCCTTCGATTGTTCCGTCTATGGTTTCATCGAATGGTATATATATGCCAGGTTCTTGATTCTCGAAACCCGTCAGGAGAAATTTCAGCGAGAAGAGAGTCTTGCCGGTTCCTGTTTCTCCGGCGACGAGGTAGGTTTTGCCTCGCATGAAGCCTCCGTTGACAAGCCTGTCAAAGTTGACAACTCCGGTGGGGATCCTGAGGGCCTCGTGCTGGATCTGCATGTCGTTGACAGATGGGATCTCCTTTTTACTGCTTTGACCTATCAACGAATATCACCTCAAACCAAATCGCCTTGCCGTCCTCCGCTATCCTATGTTGCCCAAGAGGTCGCATATTCTTGAAATGCTTGGCAGCCCTTTGCGTTGCAATGTGTGCCCTATCTAAGCTCGGAGTGTACAACACACTTCCGGCGTGTCTTGGCCTCCTCCCTGATCTGGGCCTCGGCTTCCTTCTTCCACCCCTTGGAACCCTGCTGACGACAACCGCATATCCTGGAACGGATCTGTATCCGAACGATTTGGCCCTCTGAAGATCGACAGGCCTTTCCAACCTGAAGACGGCTGGTTTCTGCTTCAGGGATGGCAGCATTCCGGATCTGGCGTTGCTCTTGGCTTCGATTAGTTCAACCTTGGATTGTTCGGATAGTTTCAGGTTCATGGTTGTCGCGTCCGTTGTCATGACTAGGCTAATTAAAGGTTGTCTGATTTGCGTGCGAAGAAGTTTAAAAAAACAAGCTGCGAAAGATAGGCCGGATGAGGATAATCGGGGTAACGGGAAAACCGAACGTTGGGAAGAGCACCTTTTTCAGCGCAAGCACATTGATACCTGTCAAGATAGCAAACTACCCGTTCACCACGATTGAGCCCAATGTGGGGGTAGGCTATGTTCGGCTCAAGGAGGCGGCTCTGGATTTCAATATCATTCCCCAGCCGAACAATTCATACTCCAGGGGCGGATTCAGGTTTGCCCCTATCCAGCTCGTGGATCTTCCCGGTCTCGTTCCGGGAGCACATGCTGGCAGAGGCCTAGGAAACCAGTTTCTGACCGCTGTGAGCAATGCCGATGCGCTCATCCACGTTATTGATGCATCTGGTGGAACGGATTCTGAGGGAAGAACGATTAAGCCGGGGACTCATGACGTGATATCCGATGTCAAGTTCCTCGAGGAGGAGTACGAGATCTGGTTGCTTGATGTGATGAAGCGGAATTGGGAGAGGATCTCGAGGAAAGTCGATTCATCGAACATACCCCTATCTGAGGGCATCTCCATGACGATGACGAACTTGGCCGGCACAAGGGGAGAAGTTGAAACGGCATTGACCCAATCGGACGTGCCTCAAGAACCAGCTGACTGGAAGGATGATGACTTCAACAGGTTTTCCAAAGTCCTTAGGCAGAAGACAATGCCGATATTGCTTGTCGCGAACAAGGCAGATGTTCCCGAGGCAGAGGAAAACATCAGGATCTTGAAGGAAGCCGGCCACAAAGTGATCCCTACCTCTGCTGAGGCCGAACTTGCGCTCAGAAGGGCGGACAAATCAGGACTCATCGAATACATACCCGGTTCAGAGGATTTTAGTATCAAGAAGGAGGACCTGCTCAAACAGGAGCAGAGAAAGGGCCTCGAGTTGCTCAAGGAAAAAGTCCTCCGAAAATGGGGATCGACAGGGCTCCAACGAGCTCTTGACGAAGCGACGTTCTCTCTCCTTCAGATGGTCGCAGTGTTCCCAGTTCAGGATCCAAGGAAGCTTACTGATGGCAAGGGGAGGGTCTTGCCCGACGTATATCTCCTTGACCCGGATTCAACGGCTAAGGATCTGGCCAATGCAATTCACTCGGAAATCGGTGAGAAATTTCTTTACGCAATCGATGTCAGGACCCTCAGAAGATTGTCCGATGACTACAAGCTCAAGCCGGGTGAGGTAATCAGCATCGTGTCGGCGGCCTGAAATGTCCAGGGTCGATCTTCTTGTTGCCCTCTGGTTTCTAAGCTGCTTGCTTTGCTAGTTCCTTCGGCCCTTCGCTTGGAGGAGAAACAAGCTTGACTTTGGTGACACCGGCGTATTTCACTCTCATGTGTTTCTTTGCGAAATTGAAGATATCTGACTCGGTCTTGCCCGATACCATCTCCTGGACTAGCTGTGACAACTTATACGATGAGCACTTCTCCCTCATCAACTTCGCCAGCTGATTGGAGAGAAATGTCTTCTTATTGGTCGAGACCTTGTTCCTTGCTATCATCGTGACGCGCATCCGGAATGCATGCCCATCCTTCGTGACAACATCCACTATCGGCTCTATTTTTGACGATCCCTTCCTCAAGACGCTCCTAATGTAATCCCTAGAGACCTCGTGTCCAATGTATTCCGTGTTGGCCTTTCCCCCGGATACTTCGGAGATCCTCAAGTTGATCTTAGTGTACGCATGCGCCGGATCCTCAGTGAGATCTGACTGAAGAACATCGATTCTCCTTATCGATGGATCCTCATCCGAATAGATCACCATATTCCCCACTGCCTTTGCCCCAAGGTATTCAGGGGATACAACCTGCAGCCAGATTTCAGCCCTTTCTTGTTTCTTCTTGGCAGACGACAACTTGCACCGGGGGTCATTTTGTCAAAGGTATTTAAGCAATTCTCGTGTTTCTGCCTCGACAATCTTGGCTATATCCTAGTCTTCGAGATTACTCAATGGGCATCGATCACTTGCAGGACGAGATCGACTGCTCTCAGGAGGTCATCGATTGTCTCTGCCATGGATTTTGGGCCTCTCTTGCAGAGCAAATGCGTCACAACAGAATTGCCCCTCTGAACCGTTCTAATCCTGAGGCCCTCAAGCTTGAACTTCTCGTCGGGCCGAAGCGCAAAGCACACTGCCCTTGCCTTGAGTTCATTCTCAAGTTGAATCTCGATCTTCGCTCTGATTAGGGGTGATTCCTTCTGAGGCAAGTTTGCCCACCCTCTCCAAGAATCTCTCTACTCTCCTTCGAGGAATAGTTGCGCCCGCTGCCACGTTGTGTCCCCCTCCTTGTCCCCCTACTGCCTTTGCAGCCAATTCCATTATTTTGCCTGCGTTCACGCCGGATGTTGCCAGCTCATACGATGCTCTGCTCGAGACCTTGACATTGACATCATCCTCGAGCGCAACAGCTACAAAAAGCTTGTTCGGCCTGAAAAGTGTTCCAGTGGAAAGAATAGTGGCAACCGGACTCAATATGTTGGGATCGATCAGGTCTTCTCCTCTTACGATGACCAGTTTTTCAGTTTCGGTTATGGCTCCCGGAACGGTAAGAACGGACCTGATTGACGTCTGGATGGATGAAGTATATTCCTGTGACACCTGGATTGACTGCTCCAACAGCTCTCCTCGATAACCCATCGCCAAGCTCATGCCAAGATCGAATCTATTCGAACGTCCCAAGGAGTTTAGGAGGAAAGAGAACTCCCTAGCATCCCTAGTCGGAGACCATTTGTCCTCCCTTATGAAAGTGTAAGCCTTTCCAACGAATGGTAAGTCAGATGGCAATTGCATCCCCCTGTCGACGAGTATCTGCAGAAGCCCAGCCGTGAGCCTTTGCTTTTCCTCTTTTTTCAGGTCGGAAATCGTCCTGCTCATGTCATGTTCCTTCATATCTATCTGGAGGGAATCAAGCAACTTGAACGCTCCCGCCTCATCACCGGTGACTCCGGGTATCTGAAAGGAGAAGGTGCCTGCGAGTGCCCGCATAAGAGGTCTGGTTTCTCTTCCGAAGAATATCAGATCCTCCTCGACCTTGACAATTCCCCTTTCCTCGCCTTCGTTGACGACAAGTGCATTCAGCCCCCTCAACTCCCTCATTTCATTCTTGTCCTGAAGATCGGCTAGAGCTCCCACTATGCCGAGAACTGGCAGTTGCTCCGGTTCCCTGTTAATGCTGGAGGCGACGAAGAAAGCAGTTCCGGAGGCTGACAAATCCTTGCCTCCATCAAATCCGTAAAGGCATGGATTCAACTGGAGGACTCCTTCTCCAGATCCCTGTGGTTGATGGTGATCCAATACAACTGTCCGTCCAGATAACTTACCTCCAATGGAATCAAGGGAGCCAGACCCTATGTCAATGAAAACCGACGGTAGTCCCCCTTTCGCCATTGATTCGATCACCTCTTCTGTTAGGGAATCCACGAACTTCACCTTGAACGAGATGTTTTTCGCGGACAGTGAGAGGCTCAAGGTCGCCGCCGCGGCAACTCCATCCGCATCCCAATGCGACACAAGTGAAAGGTCAGTTCCCTGACTGCAATCGATTATCTTGTCCGCTGCTTCCTCGGCTCTCTCTAGAAAGCCATCCATATCTCCATGATCCGGAGTGATATCGCTACGCTTCATATTTCCAATCAGGCGGCAAAATCCCCTTCTCCTTGTAATATTTTGCCAGGCGTCTCACCTTCGAACTCACCAATTGGATGGTGTGAACGTTCAGGTGATCGGAAGGATATCTCTCGGAGTGCCTCTTCATCCTGTCGACCTTCTTCATCAATTGCGTCAGGTCTTCTGCCTCCATCGCTTGTTCCTTTGCCTCCTTCAAGATGGCAGTGATTGACTTACCAGTGACTAATTTCACAGAGGGTATTCCATATCTGTCTCTAAGCTCAAGTCCTATCTGGCTCTTTGTCCTGCCTTCCCTTGCCAAGGATAAGGTCAGTCTTTCAACCTCAGCGGCGGGAAGCTGTACCCATTCCGGCTTCACTTTGGACATGGGCTTGCTTGAGCCGCTTCTTCCACGCCTGTGGCTATATAGACGCGCCATGGGGATTGGCGAAGGATTGACCACCGGTTTAAAAAGCTTCATTCAACTATGCGGCGGTTTTTCAACACAAATGAGCACAATGCCCTGACCGCCCTGGATCTGTGGGAGAGTCGATTCTTCTCCATGATGCTCAACTGAGCAAAAGTCCTAGAAATGCCTGAAGGGACGAATACCGGGTCAAAACCAAATCCTCCTTCTCCCTTTGCAAGCTTCGAGATGCTGCCCTCGACCTCTCCGATGAAGAGCTTAGGTCCGGAAAGAGTCGAACTAGAGCAGAGGGCCACACAGGACTTGAACATGGCCCTTCTGTCGCTGATGCCGCTCATCAGCTTGAGAAGCCCGGGAACTCCGATGGAAGAATACACGTATGATGAGTAGACTCCTGGAAATCCGTGAAGCGAATCGATGAAAAGGCCCGCATCCTCTACGAAAAGAGGCTGTTTGATGATCTGAAACGCGAGCAAAGCTGTCGTCCTGGCCACGTATTCAATCGAATCCGACTGGGGTTCATCCAGTTCAAGATCCTCAAAAGACAGTCTAAGACCGAACTCCTTGGCTATTCTCGTGGCTTCTCTGAACTTGGCCTTGTTACCGGTTACAAAGTGAATGATCGGCAGTTCATGTACCCTATGTCTGTTCATGAGTGCCCCTCCTCCTGTATCTCCCCCTAGACCCTATCTCTTCAAGTCTCTGCAAGATGGACCTTGACTGATCGCCGCCCCGCTTAACATAGCCATCCACAAATCTCTGCCAATAGCTTTTCCCCGATTTCCCAAACATCGAATCGAGCGCCAATTTCATGACATTCAAGTCCTCAGCCAACTTCTCCGTTTCAGCCGTTATCTCTCCGAGTCCGAAGTCCAGGAATATCATGCTTTCCCCCCGGACCAAGATGTTGGATGGGGTGAGATCTCCATGTGATATTCTTGCTCTATGTAGTCTGTTCACCATGCTCCCTGCCTTCTCCGCAATAGATTCGCGTTCTGTCGACAAGGCCTCCTTCAATGGGATGCCCTCTACATAGGACATGATTATCACTCCCGTAACAGGATTAACATGATAGATGACCGGTGTCGGAATCCCGGCCAGTTTGGCCTCATGCATTAGATTCGCCTCCTTGGCAGTTCTTGATCCAATTATCCTCTGGTTCAATTGCTCCAATCTATAGCCCTTTGACCTTCTAATCTTGGAGACGACTAGGAGATCCATCCATGTGCCGAGCCAGATCTCGGCCTCTGCCCCCAGATATAGTGAGCGGTTAGGCTCAAAACCTTCTGGGAATCTTGACATCGTCAATCCTCCATTTGTGCAAAACGTTGGACGATCCAACTGGAAGGATCTGGTTAGAAAGGAATTGTTCCAGTCCGGCCCATGCGATCATCACACCGTTGTCCTGATAAAATCTCTCATCGTAGTCCAAGAACTTCGCTCCCCTCTCCTCACACATTATCCTGCACATCTCCCTCAGCCTCTTGTTCGCACCTACGCCTCCAGTAAGTGTGAGTTCCTCCTTTCCCAAGAACGCCATCGCCCTTTCGGACGCTTCCAGCAACATCGAGAAGCAGATCTCTTGTATTGAAAGCGCCAAGTCCTCAAGCGGTTCTTTTTCAAGAAGGGACTCTGCCATCGTGAGTAGACCTGAGAACGAAACATTCATTCCTTTGACAATGTAGGGCAGATCGATCAGCCTCCTTCCTTTTGTCGCAAGCTCCTCCAGCTTTGGCCCCCCCGGGAATGCCAAGCCGACGTTCCTCGCAAAGGCGTCTAGGAGATTGCCCAAGGATATGTCCTCGGTCTCTCCAAATACAACATATCTCCCGTCGACCTCGGAGATCACTTGGGTGTTGCCGCCCGAGAGGTACAGGAAGACGGGGTCCTTCGCTCCCCCGAGCTTCATGGCTATTTCGAGGTGTGCTAGACAGTGATTAACCCCGACAAGTGGTTTCGAATGAGAGATTGCGATCGCCCTTGCCATTGTGGCACCCACTCTGAGGCATGGTCCCAAGCCAGGACCTTGGGAAAACGCAACCGCATCTATTTGGTCTAGAGATAGCCCCGATTCTCTCAGTGCCTCATTGATGACGTGAGGACCCACCGAATAGTGGTGTCTTGATGTTTCTCGAGGGTGAATCCCGCCCTTTTCTGGCTTGATGGTACTTCTTGAGTCCGCCAGTATCTTTGCATTTGAGTCTACAATGCCGATTCCGAACGTGTGAGCCGTTGACTCTATTCCGAGGGATATCAACTCAGGCGAACTCGGTATAGTGACAGCGCCCGCAGTAATATCTCTGTTTGCCTTCTCCGTAGAAGCCCATGAACGAGCCGCATCTGGGGCATCTCTTCCTCTTTGGCTTGAGCTGCTTTTTCCCCTGATCTACATCGTAATATCCCCAGACTCCCTTCTTCTCTTTCTCGCTCATTTCTTGACACCAGCCTTCGCTGCCTTAGCTTCGACTTTCTTCTTCTTCATTTCTTCTATTGCCGCCTTCCTTGCCTGAGGTTCCATGTTCGCCAAGATCACATGTTTGGGCTCGGATTTCCTCATCTCTTCCTCTGTCCCATAGATATGTGCCTCCCCTTCACTTGAATCGATCCCACTCTTTCCATGGATTCTCACCACCGCAACTCCATCGGGCTTGAAACCTCCGGCCGCAGCCAAGGCACTTCTAGTTTCCCAAATCGAAGGGGTAGGTTGCGAAGTCCGCCCGATCCTGAATCTGACCTTCTTCCTCCCCAGCAGCTTCATATCCGAAATGTCCAATATCCTAATCTCCATGGCGCCCAGCCTCTTTCCACGGGAAATTAAGGCTTTTGCCGAGAAGTGCGTGGTATCTGAGGGAATGACGCGAGAAGTTCTCGAATTCGCTTCTTGATCTCGGGTTGAATCCTTATCACGACCATTCCCTTGGCGGGTTGGCCATAGATCACCAGTGTGCCCTCTTCACTCACATCAATCGCAACGGCCGCAAGAAGATCCTCCTCTCCCTCGACGAGCACTAGGCTATTCGGACCCTCTGTCATGGCGGTCTTCAGCACTGACCAAGCCGCTGTGTTGATGTGACCAGCCGGATTTCTCAGGAAGAATTTCCTCCGAAAGCGCTCTGTTTCGAAATCTGCTTTCTTCCTCTGTATCCTCAGATCGATTATCGCTGCCTGAAATGAAACCTCTCCTTTGATCAGAGTCTGAGTGACTACGTCGCCCACGCTGAAAGAGATCCCTTCTGAACTGCCCAAGTATCTCTCTCTAAGAATTCGAACTGCCTCCTCGGGCCTCGCCTCGACCAGATCTCCGAGGGGGGCAGAGAGGATTTCCCTCTGGGACGGAGTAGGACGTAGATAGGATTCGTCTGACTCAATGAGCCTTGATGGCATATCGCCCTACCTTCTTGGCTCCTATCTGTCTTGCGATCGAAGAGCTCTCAGGATCGACCACAAAGACCACTCCGGACCAGTCGGTCGTGAAGCTGTTGGATCCGCAGTTCGGACAGGTCTGGTCATTCGTTATGAACTTACATTTCAGGCAGGCTTTTTCTCTCAAGTTGTCTCACCTGCCTTCTCAGCAACAGCCAATTTCCTGAGGTCGTGATCGATCCATTCCGCCTTGCCCAAGAAGGGTTGCCTCGTTGTGACACCTATCCTGTCGCCACCAGTAGCACCACCTATGGAGACGGCAGTCACTCTTAATCTGACCCAATCCCCGACTGAAAGTACCCTTGCGTTTTTCCTACCAGTCAATACAGCCTGCGCCTTGTTGAAGTCCACATAATCATCCATAACGGAGCTGACATGTAGCAGAGCCTCGAAGGGACCTATCCTCACGAAAGCGCCATATTCTTCTATCTCGACGACCCTACCAAGCATGACCTCTTGTACCTCAGGAACAAACGTCAGAACCTTGAACTTCGCTTTGTGATATGATCCCCCATCGCCCGGGGCCAGTTTCCCCTTATAATCGAAATCGAAGGAGACCACCCCTGCGACAAAGCCCAGATCATCGAAGACCACTCCTTCATATTTCTCGACGAGGAGCGACCTTATTGCCTCCTCTATAGGCTTCCCGTATAGTTCGGGGGGAATCCTGACTATGTCCTCCAAAGTGATAAGCTTAAACAATTTCCCTAAACTCCGCCCTTTTCATCTGTTCTTATCTTTTTCCCTGAATGGAATCCGTTCCCGATCTAGGGCGCGAAATGACTTTTCAACATAAAGGCTTATTGTCAATCATTATTCTTTTTCCCTTTGAGACGAAGATGACAGTCATTCCCCTTTTCTTGAGCTTACTCCTTAGAGAGGAGTCGGCAGTGGCCACTGCTGCATCCAGTCGCTGTGCCAATTTGATTATACTCTCGTCCTCTGGCAGGCCTCTTTCAGATCTCAGGCTCCTCAGGTTCATGGCAAAATCCAAGGCCTTCCGTGAAGCAATGGCCAAAAGAGGTTTGTTTCCACCCTGGAGCTTCCTCAGCTCACTTATGGTGCCCTCCGTCACTACTAGTTCGTAGCGGCCCTCGAGAGCATGTTGAATTCCTTTCACGAAATCCACGCGCTTCTGGAACGGGTATAGCAACGCACTCGTGTCCAGTATGACAGGTAGCTTCCTCGCTCTGCTCAAACTACTTTCCCGTATCCTATTAGCCTCCATCGCCTCTCGAAAAGCCTACTTACAGTTGCCCTCTGGCCAATCTGGGCAACTATCGGGATCTCCAGATTCAGTTCGGCTATCTTGCCCTTCTTCGAAGTGATAGTGCCCCTGCTTGTCCCAACTCCCACGTTCAGATTCAGCTTTTCTCCCACTGAAACTGGCTTGACCTCCTGAAGGCTTTCTGTCCCTAGCAGTTTTTCAAATAGCTCCAACTCAAGCCCGAGTGCCCTCACAACGGGAAGTGGATTGTCAGAAGGCGAGAGAATAGAACCAGAAAGCCTATCGTTCTTCGCAAGGGCTGGATCAAGAGACGTGCCGACTGCTATGAGCCCTCCTGCATTGGCCTCGTCCAATGAGGCACCATCGAACATAATGGAACCGACAGTGCTCTCCAAGAGCAGATTGGAGTAATTCGGACTCGTTCCCCTTAACCATCCCGGTGAGATGAGAATTCGATCCCCTAAGGAGAGTTTGCCACTTGTGATAGATCCCCCAACGACCCCGCCATTTATCTGCTCCAATGGAACCCCAGGCCTGTTCACATTGAACGACCTTATGATTGGCATCCTAAGCTGGGCATTCGGATCCCTCTTTGGATTCGGAAAATATTCCTCTAGGGCCCACATCAATATATCTATATTGAGACTTCTCTCGGCAGAAACCGGTATCACTGGGGACTGACCGTAACCTGCTTCAGAAAGAAATTGGGCTATCTGCTTCTGATTCTGGATCGCAGTTTCCCTGTCGACCAGGTCTACCTTGTTCTGAATGACCAGAATCTTCTCAAGGCCTAGGACTTTGGCTGCATAGAGATGTTCCCTTGTCTGTGGTTGAGGACAGTCCTCATTTGCGGCTATTATAAGGAGTGCGCCGTCCATTATTGCGGCTCCACTGAGCATGGTCGTCATTAGCACTTCGTGGCCTGGGGCATCGATGAATGAGATGCTCCTGACGAACTCACATGTATGTCCTTTTGGGCAGGTTGCTCGCGTAAAGTAATTGTAAGGGGGATCGCAGGTGTTGCACTTGTACACCGACATCATCGCGTAACCGAGCTTTATCGTTATGTTCCGAGCAATCTCTTTGCTATATCTACTCGTAAAGACTCCTGTCAGTGCTTTCACAAGGGAAGTCTTGCCGTGGTCGACATGGCCTAAGGTCCCTATGTTGATTTCTGGTTTTCTCAGCACCAATTCGATGAAGCCCGTCTTCACTTATAGAAAAGCCTTATCGTAGGTGTCCGGCCTCACTCGATATCGTCTGACTGTTTTCCGTCCAACCTTTCAGGAATGGCCTAGCCCAGCGTGTGTGAATGAAGTACCTATTCGATCTTGACTAGGTTCACTTGGCTGGTTTCTTCTGAGATTTGTTCTCCCCTTATCGTCGCCCGTATGAGTTCGCCCTTCTTGGCTCGCCTCGTTCCCGTTCCTCTCTTTAGCAGGATATGCCTCTTTGCCGGCCCATGAATTCCGCTCAGCATCGGAAGGCCCGATGTGTCTGATCCTCCTGTTATCTGAAGTCTCTCCCCGGGTCTCTTGATCGCAGAACCTTCTATTATGTCTCCTATCTTGCGTCCCAGAAGGGGTGTTGCGTCCGATCCTTCCAACACCAGATTCTCCATTTTCCCCGTTTTCTTATCCACCACGATATCGACTTTCATTCTTGCCGGCAATTTTCGCCTGACGCCGTCGTTGGGTATAGAAAAGTCTTACCTCATACTGCACTGGTAGGTTGCCTTGGACGGGAGGCAAGGACTTATCTGCACCAGAGGAAAGACGCCTTTGAGCAAGCGATGTCCCGATCATTAATGCAACGGTTGAAGGCAGTGAGGCGATCTTCATGAGCATACTGATTGTGGATTCGAGGAAGCAGCTCTTCATCGACGATCGCTTTATCCAGTCATCCCAAGGAGTCGTTTTGTCGGTTAACGAAGCACGGAAATACCAAGAACCGGTCCTCATCGCGGACCGCCCTTGGGAAAGCATGTGCATAGGCGGCTATAGCACAGTGATGGAGGAGAACGGACTTTACCGCCTGTGGTATGAGGCCTATGCTTCAGACTATAGGGAGGATTATGATGCGAAGCTATGCTATGCGTTTTCATACGATGGCATTCATTGGGAAAAACCTGCTCTAGGGCAATCTGAATTTCAAGGCTCAAGGGACAACAACATTGTGTTTGACGACTGCCATAATTTCGGCTATCATGGCGGAACTGTGTTTAAGGATCCAATAGCCAGCCCTGAGGAAAGATACAAGGTCCTCTACCAAGCCAGGGGAGGAACGCGATCGGATCAATCCAACGCCTGCATGCGAGGAATATACTCGAAAGACGGAATAAGATGGGTCAAGTACCCAGGCATTCTTGCAGATCACCTAAGCGATACTCAGACTGTTGTTCACTATGACGAGGATTCAGGCAGATACGTTGGTTACTTCCGAGTCTGGACAGAGAAGGGATATCGTGCCATAGGTCGCTCTGAGACGCCAGATTTCCTTTGTTGGCCCAGAGACCCAGAATTGATCTTGGCCCCGGATCAAAATGACCCTACAGACATCCACCTATACACGAACGGTTACAGATCCTATCGCGTGGCCCAAGATGCACATATCTTTGTGATCTCCAGCTTCCATGCGACAACAGATCTCGTTGATGTTCAGCTTGCCACAAGCCGTGATGGTATTTCGTGGCGTAGACCTGATCGCCGCCCCCTCATACGCCTTGGAGAGGAAGGGACTTGGGACAGCGGGCAGATCTATGTAGGTGCCGGAACCATAGATAAAGGCAGTGAGCTCTGGGTCTATTACACCGGATTCAGACATGGACACGGGGAGAACAGGCCGGATGTCATAAGTTACGAGGGAAAAATAGGAATAGCGAAAATTCGAAAGGACGGGTTCATGTCAGCCGAAGCTGGACCTCAGGGTGGCTTTGTCATGACCCCCCTCCTGAAGTTCTCCGGCAGCCATCTGGAATTGAATTACGATGCCGGAACAGAAGGAGAGGTTTCGGTTGAGCTGCTTGGCGAGGATCTCATTCCCATCAGGGCTTTCTCAGGGCCCGATTGTGATCCGCTTCACGGTGATTCAACCACCAAGACTGTGACATGGAAAGGTAATGACGACTTGGGCCATATTGCCGGAAGACCCACGCACCTCCGCTTCAATATGAGAGATGCCAAGCTCTTCGCGTTCCACTTCTTCTGATCTTGCGTGCGGACTCACTTCAGGTATCCCCAATAGGGTTCCTTCTGTCTCTTTATCTTGGTTATTTCCTCGATGGCATCCAACATGTCTTGCGTGGCGAACTGGGACAGGTTCGTCTTTAGGGAAATCGCATCTGAAGCCCTGATCTCAACGTACAATGTCTCTCCTTCCTGCACATTTCTTCCCATGACGGCCTCCTTAATGGATATCGACACCTCATCCCCCTTCTTTGCCTCATTGACCGACTGATCCTGCAGCCTTATGGAGTCAATAGCTCCTATTCTTTCGCCACCTTCACTAATCAAGTTGGAACCTTGTCGCATCAATCCCTTTTCAACCCTTACCCCGAATATGGCTGGTTTGCTCCTCCTAAAGACAAAGCCTGGCATTATGAACAGCTTGGCGGGCGTGACCAACTTTGAGAAGAGCTCTTCAGCTGTAGCCTTCTCATAGCTAGTCTTCCAGGAGAAGTATTCATCCATCAGGCCGTATATGACCTTACCCGTCATTATCCTGACTCCCAAGTCTCTTGCCGCCTCCTCTGCCTCCCCTGTTACGTCTACGTTGAACGCAATTATCACCCTCTGAGTCATGTCTCCGGATGCCGTTGAGGCGCCAATGACATCCTTCTTGGTTACAGGACCTATATCCGCCATCCTCACCTTGATCGCCTTCGATTGAAGCTCAGGGACAATCGCCTCAAGCGCCCCCAACGTATCGGCCTTCAGGATTATGCCTTGGATTTCCGTCTTGAACAGGATGGAGGACACCTCTTGCGACAATTCCTCAATTGCTCTTCTCTGTTCCTCCAAAGTATTGCAGACTATTACGCTTGAGCCAGCCAGTGCGCCGGCTAGATCTGGGCCACTCAACTTTATTCCGCTGGAGGCCCTCATCTGTGCAACTGAATCAAACCTGTCCCTGGGGTCGCGTATTTCATCCAATGGCTTAGGAGAAAGAAGGGCCCGAACCTTTGTGACCGTTGGTCCGGTTAACGTTGTGAGTGCGATGGAATCGCCCACCTTGATGATGCCGTCATATACGATGACGTTTATCGTTGTGCCCAACCCAACATCCTCCGTTACCTCGAGGACTACGCCCTTGCCCCTGTTCGACTTTGTCTCCAAGGATTTCGTTTGGAAGGACTGAATCATTCCCGACATGACCGCGATCAGTTCCGCGATTCCCTCTCCCGTCTTAGCGCTGACAGGGACAACTGGATTCTTATCCTTGAAATCACTCAGAGAATAGAACAAATCCGTAGTTAGGCCAAGCTTGGATACCTGCCCTACGATATCATACAGCTTCTGCTCGAGCAATTTTCTTGTACCTGGTTCCTGCTCCTTGATTGCCTTTAGGAATGAAAGAGAACTGGACGGACGCCAACCTCTCGTGAGATCAATCTTGTTTGCCGCAATGACGAAAGGAGTCTTTCTTGACCTGAGTATCTCAATAGACTCTATGGTCTGGGGCATGACACCGGCCGTGATGTCTATTACAAGGATCGCAAAGTCTGCTATTGATCCCCCCCGTTTTCTCAAATTCATGAACGCTTCATGACCAGGTGTGTCAATTACCAATAGCCCCCCGATTTTCAGCCTTGAAGCCACTTCAATTCCCTCTATCTGGCCCACGACATCAACCAATGTGTCTAGTGGAAGATATGAGGCCCCAACGTGCTGGGTTTGGGACGGTTTCTACCGCTATCCCCCCGGCTTCCCTTTTGGCCACTAAGGTGCCTCTTATCTTATCCAGAAGGGACGTCTTGCCATGGTCCACATAGTCCCCAGACATGCAAGGTATGACCTAGAACCACGACTATGGGTTCCCTTAGGCGCAAATTATATCACCCCCCAAAACGGCCGAACTACGTCCGTCCGTTTAATAAACGTATTCTGAAATGGGACTCTTCCAGTCCTGTATCTCGTCCTTCCTGAAAAGTAGGGAGATCTCCTTTGTTGCGATCTCAACCGAATCGGAGCCGTGAATAAGGTTCTTTCCTGTGGATAGGGAATAATCTCCTCTGACCGTTCCAGGCTGTGCTTGCAGGAAATCGGTCGCACCGATCATATTCCTGACAACCTTCACACAATCG
Organism: uncultured Nitrososphaerota archaeon; assembly: GCA_964408285.1. GTDB lineage: Archaea > Thermoproteota > EX4484-205 > EX4484-205 > JAAOZO01 > CAYOYV01. The sequence goes on from CAYOYV010000006.1 coordinate 69,041, forward strand.
GGTCCCTCCAGAATAAATGCTACTATCGGACCTGTCATCATGAATTCTATAAGTTCATTGAAGAATTGCTTTCCCCTATGTACTGAGTAGAATTCCTCAAGCATCTGTTTGGATGGTCTAGTCATCTTCAGCCCGATCATCCTAAATCCTTTGTCCTCGAATCTGCGTATTACCTCGCCGATGAGCCCCCTGTAAACACAGTTCGGCTTAAGCAGCACCAGTGTCCTTTCCTCTTGGACCAACCTTCATCACCCACTTCATTCGCCTAGGATTCCTGCCCAACTCTAAAGCATTTTTCCTGCACTTCTTGCTGCAGAACCACGACATGGTGCCATCATTTCTCACGTAAAGGGTACCACTTCCCGGCTCCATCTTCGAACCACAGAATGAGCAATTCCTGAGAACAGGCATGTTCACCTGAGCCTCCTTGCTTCCCTTTCGGCTTCTCTTAGATAGATCAATTCTCCCACTCTGATTGGCCCTCTTACGTTTCTTAGGATGACCCTTCCCTTGTTCCTTCCGGTCTGAATCCTCACTCTAGCCTGTATTACCTCGCCCGTGGCTCCAGCTCTTCCAAGTACCTCCACGACCTCAGCGATGACGCCCTCCTCAGAGCTCAAGGTAGAAGTCACTCCTTTTGCTCTGTTGCGGTGCCGGACCTTAGCCTATCTACCTTATCGACCAGCTCCATCAGCTGCTTCTGGCTCTGCCCTGGATCCTCAATCGCCACACAAGAGGCAGGCACCATTAGACCAACGCTATTGCCCAACGTTTTCCTGTCTGGAACAACGATATAGGGGATCTTCCTATCGCGGCACAGCAAAGGCACGTGCAATACTATCTCGACTGGGTCGACATTCTCTGCAATGTACACCAATTTAGCGACTCCCCTTTCGACCGACTTGGTGGTCTCATTGGTGCCCTTTCTCACCTTTCCAGTCTGGGCCGCGAGCTTCAGCACATCAAGGGCCTCCGTCTGAAGGGCCTCAGGTACTTCATACTCAGCGGTCGTTATTTTTCCCATTCTTAAACACCTCGACCAAGCGGGCCGGATTGCCGTTCTAGTTAATATAAAGATTGTTCTCCAGACGAGATATTTAGCGTGCCCATCATGTCCTTTCTGAGCGTTTCCCAGAGCGCTCTAGCATAGATCTCAGCCTCGTCCTTCTCAGTCACTATTGTTCTGCCGGCCATGAACTCAGGCTTCAGGTATTTTCCCGGATCCTCGCCTTTGGGTTTGATTATTTCGCTTGGCACGTCCACCAAGGCCGCTTTCTTTTCCAGTCTGATCCTCAGGTTGGCCGGTGTGTAGATGCTTCGGTGGAATCCGATCCCTTGCTTGCAATGTCTTGATAGGTTGAAAGCCGGTGTCCCATGAATTCGATACACTTCGCTGGAACGCCTAACGCTGTCATTATGGTCCGTAGAATTCTGCCAAGCCATGAGTCCTGACATCGTATCTCTTGTTGTTCTTCTTTGAGATTCCGGTCATGTTCATGAGGCTCCTGATTGCAGCATAGGCTCTAGTCCTGTTTAATCGCACGACCTTTCTCTCATTGTTTCGGAACAGGGGAGACTCATCGGTTATCTTTTCTGCCGATGTTTTCTATGTGCCCCTTCTCCTTCCGCTAGGTAGAGCTTCAGATAATTCGCGGCCTCTTCGTTTATGAAAGTGTCAAAGTCGCAGTATTCTCCTCTTGCGAGTTCCGCCTCGACATGGACATGAGCCACGACCCTGTTTGCCTCGAGGTTCTGCCTTACGTGTCTATATCCGAGTTTTGCTAGATTTCCGATCCTGAAGCATCCTGTGGCGAGTATTACAATCAATGCTTTCTCCCTGATTGGAGCCACTTCAATTAGCTTCTCGATTTCCTCTCCGGAAGGGCCCTGTTCTTGCAGGTTGATCCGCGCATGCGAATTGTATTATTCCGCTCAGGAAGCCATCGTCCACAATATGCCTTCGAGCAGGTGCTTTCTGAGCCATTCTTGGCCCCAGGTCTCCTTGAAGTGACCGAAGGCAGTATAAAACACTCTTCCTTTGCCATACCTATGACACCAACAAAGAGCATAGTCATTATCTTCTCTCGTTCCCTTGCCAAGGTCAACTGACGAATTGTCTAGGCTCAACAACACATGAGTCTTATCCCTTTGCCAATTCCTGAATGTGTACACCTCCTCTTTTGTCACAAACTTCCTCGGCAGATGCCTTGTGGAGGGATGCGAGGGATCTTCGACTATGACCCTGACCTCTTGAGTCCAAGGGTGTCCATTGAAATAACCTCCAAGCATCTCTCCGTATTCCGGGAATTTGTAGAAGGTGACGGCCGCGTTGTGTACGCCAACAAAGGCATTTCCGTTCCTAACGAAATCCAATAAGGCGGTCTTCTGATCATCGCCCAAAGGCAGTTCGCCCTCTGTCGCGAATAGTATCGCGGAGAAATCCCGCAAGTTCGCTTCCGTAACGATTGAACAATCCTCCGTGGCGAGTGTATCATACATGCCAGAGACTTCGCCCAATTCCTTCATTGATCGGGAGGCGACTGCCAGGTAGTCATGTCGGAAAGTCACTGAATGCGTGAGCATGAGCAATCTCTTGTTCGTCATCTGATTTGGCTTCTACCCAACACGGGTAATTCAACGTTCGGATATTAACTTTGGGGGATGCAGAAAATCGTGCGCATTCTCGCAATGTCGATATTACCATTGGCCTGGTGCCTTCTGACTTAGATCTTGAACTCTTTCGGATTTTGGGTCCCAATAGAGAAAAAATCAGAAGGGGATGGCGTGTGTGATTATGTCGGCGCACACGAGCATACCAGATAATACTCGTATTTCATGCACGGCTTTCGCAAGTTAGCAATGACGGACAAATCAGATCTAGAGAACTGGAGGTGGATCCTGCCTACCTGTTTCTCCGACATTCAGGTCCAGTCACACTCGGGGAATCTCTCGGTACGGTCAAGCCTTAACGCGCATGCCGTTTGGTCCAGAAGTCATTGGGGCGATAGGGATACTCGGTTAAGCAGCAATCAAGCGGAAACAGAAAGTGCACGAGGAAAAAGAAGTGAGAGGAGTGGCTTAACTCATCTCTCCAGAAGCTTTTCTAAATATGAACTTACCTCACTTCACCGATGGGCAAAGACTGCGCTAACCGAGTCTTCTTCGAGCTTCTCCAGTTTGACGAAGCCAAATCTGACGAACTGCGCCATTTCGCCCTTCCGATGCTGAAGCACGTTGCGCTCAGTTAGGCCCCTAGTGATTGTGGCATCTGACATGAGGACCTCGGTTTGGACGGCGAAGGATACGGGCACCCATTGTACTATCTTTACTCCTGCCTTCTCAACAAGTTCAAGAGGAGTCTCCAAGGCATTCGCTCGCGAAATTTCCTGCTCCAAGGAATCCACTCTCACGTTGAACAGTCCCATCAGCCTTATCTCATGTCCAACATCAAAAGAGAAAAGATCGAGTGAAGCCAAGTAGAGGTCAAGAACGCCATCCTTGATCTCTATTGGAACGCGTCTTTCGCCAAGATCCTTGTTGTCAGGGTGATTGGGCAATGGGATTTCCTTGATTGCCTCCTTCACCCCACTTATCCTTAGGATCACCGGGTTCTCAACGAAGAACAACCTAGGAGTGGCTCCATCTATCAGGGTCCTGTTCGCCGAATACAGGTTCTCCCATTTAAGAGTAGCCTCCACGGATTTTGTTCCCAAATCCAGCACAGCATTTCTTATCACCTCGGCCTTGATTCCCTTTCGAATCACTGACCTAACAGTTCCGAGCCTTGGATCATCGAACCCTGAGTATTCGCCGGCTTTCAGACCCTCCATCATCTTCGACTTGCTCAGTGAGTAGCCCTCAAGCTTCACCCTTCCTATGGTGACGGTCGTCGGCTTCTTCCATCCGAAGTGCTTGTACACGTATGATTGCCGGACATCATTCGTGAGATGTTCCTTCGCCCTTATCACATGCGTAATCTTCATGGCATGATCGTCGATTGCACATGCCCAGTTGTAAAGGGGCCAGACCCTGTACTTCTTCCCTACCCTTGGATGCGTGGTCTCATCTATCCTCAACGCCGGCCAGTCCCTGAGAGCAGGATTGGGATGAGTCAACTCAGTCTTCACTCTCACGACCGCCTCTCCCTGACGAATTTCCCCATCGAGCATTGCTTTCCAGAGTCTCATGTTTTCCTCCGGGCTCTGGTCTCTGTGTGGGCAAGGTCTTCCATTCTTCACAAGCTCGCTGAATTCTTCCCGAGGGCATCTGCACACATAGCCAGCCCCCATGGAGAGCAATTTCTCCGCGCCCGCATAGTATATGTGGAGCCTGTCGGACTGATAGTATATCTCATCTATTCCTATCCCGAGCCAATAGAGATCTCCAAGTATCCAATCATAGGCTTCAAGAAGTGGTGGCTTGACTGATGGTGAGGTGTCCTCAAACCTGAGAATGAACGTGCCATTGTATTTCTTCGCAAAGTGGTCACAGAGCAGGGCGGCCCTAGCATGTCCCAACGTTAGCGGACCATTTGGATTTGGGGCAAACCTCAGCACGAAACCTCGGATGCCAGGGTTTGGTTGGAGTTCGAGCTTATCCTGCACCTCCTTCTTCTCTATCTGCGTTGTTGGGACCTCACCCAGTTCAGAGAGTCTAGATGATATTTCATCCATGGACATCGAATTGACCTCTCTACACACATCGGCGACAATCTTGAGGATCTCTCCAGACCTTTGCTTGAGGTCTGGTCTCCTTGCTACCAGATGACCCATAACTATCCCTGGTGAGGTCTTTCCTCCGAACTTCGCAGCATTCTCAAGGGCCAAGTGCAGAATCAGTGCTCTGGTCTCACCATCACTCGACAAGAGATCCACCCTGCAAAATCAGGCCTGATTAGGATTCGTTGTATTATTAAATCATAGGTCGATTCGGGCGCAAAGACCCCGTATATCAATCTCCCGCCCAAATCCTTTTCTGAGGCATGACAGCCATGAAAGGCAACATGGAATTGAGACGAGAGAAGATAGTCAGAGCACTCAACGACGCCTTGGCGCCGCTCGACTACGCCAAAGCCTTCTATGAGGGAGGCGCTGTAGCGTTCAACAGGATCGACGAGTGGTCTGACTTGGATTTCTATGTGGTTGTGGATGACGACAAGGTGAATGATACTTTCGCTATCATTGAGAAGGCCCTTGAGTCCATTTCGCGGATTAGTCAGAAATGCGAGCGACAGAATCCAGAGTGGCCAGACATGTCGCAAGCCTTCTACAGATTGGAGGGCACGAGCGAATACCTTCTCATCGACCTAGTCGTCATCAAGCTGAGCAGCCCTGAAAAATTCCTCCAACCTGAGATCCATGGTAATGTCTTATTCCACTTCAATAAGTCCAATATGGTCAAGGCCCTTCCTTTTGATAAGGCTCATCTAGTGACCAAAATCCAGCGGGGGCTAGAGAGGCTCAGAGCGAGGTATAGCATGTTCAACAAGTTCGTACAAAAGGAGATAAACAGGGGAAACAAACTCGAGGCAATTGATCTGTACCACAACCTAACTCTCGCAATGCTCGTCGATGTTCTCAGGTTGAAGAACAACCCTTTCCACTGGGATTTCAGGATGCATTACATACACTACGAGCTGCCCCAAGAGGTAGTGAAGCGGCTCGAGCATTTGTATTTCGTTCGAGACGATGTAGATCTGAAGAGCAAATACGACGAGGCGACTCAGTGGCTCTGCGAACTACTTTCGGAAATCAGAGAAGATGATGTTCGAAAAATAATGGGAGCCACCGAGACGAAAAGCATACCTTGATCTTCTCTGGCCGGCAGCCAATGACATAGAGTCACACGTGAATGGACGTTACGAACATTGGAATGAAGAAGATTCTGGGGAAGCCTTCGCTGCCATATCCAGCCGCAACCCATGAACGATATGCTTTTAAGACATAGCCTTCTCGGCTTGCGGAAAGCATGACCGAGCCATTCTACTCTAGGGAGTCCCTGCTTAACTTAGCAGTTGAAATAGAGAAAAGTGCAGAGGCCTTCTATACAGCCTTGGCGGACAAGTTTGCACAGAGTGCCGAAACATTCAAGCAACTTGCCCAAGATGAGAAGGGACATGCCATAAGCTACTCAAGACTATTGTCAAAGGGAGAGAATGTTGCAGGTGAGAAGGGTCTGGAGAAGGCTAGATCGTACATAGAAGCTTTGGATAGCCTCGACATTGTGGCTTCCCTAAGAAAGCTCGATCGCGATGCTCTAGATCCAAAGGACCTAGCTGCCGCACTCGATCTGGCAATCTCACTCGAGAAGGACACCCTGCTGCTCTATCAGACTCTACTGCTATATCTCGTTAACGACAAAGACAGAAGAGTAATTCATATGGTAACCGATGTTGAATACGTTCATCTTGTTAGGCTTTCGAGAATGAGGGCCAAGAGTCCAAGCCCAACAAAGCGCTAGGTAACTATCCATTTGCGTCGCTTTTGATCATCGTCTCATTGGTTTGCAACGTTATTTGGGTCTCATCAACAGAAATGGCCCCGATCTTTCCTAATGCACTGAAGTTGTAAATCCTCTTTGGGCCAGTGCAGAGGGTTGGAATCCCCTTAGCATTGCCCATTGACCAATTTTCCCAGTCAGTATTACCGGCCTCTTCCTCAGCGCGTCCAGATTTCGGGCTCCAGTCAGGAACATCGCTGTCCTCAGTTGCGATTCGTATCCAAGTATCCACTTCTCGACGTGCTCATGTCCCTTGACTGCCTGTTCAAGAATCGGTCTCGCTATCCCTACGTAATCCGCATTCAGTGCAATTGCCTTAGCCCCATCCAACCCATTCTTTATTCCTCCGGAGGCTACTATCTTCAACCCAGTAGAGTTAGTCTCGATCAAGCTTATTGCAGTCGGTATGCCCCAATCTGAGAAGAGATCGCCAAGGGCCACCTTATCGGTCAATCCACGCTTCATTGCCCTATATGTCTCTATGACGGCGAAGTTCGTACCTCCTGCGCCAGCTATGTCTATGTATCTAAAGCCCATGGCCTTCAATTCCTTAGCGACCTCCTTTGAGATGCCGCAGCCGGTTTCCTTGGCCACGCATGGGACATCAAGCTGTTCTATTACGTCCATAACCTTCTCCTTGGTTCCCTTCATTTTCGGTTCTCCTTCAGGCATCACGACTTCTTGGAGTTTGTTCAAATGAATGGCCAGTGCATCTGCTTTTACTAGGTCGACAGCTTCCTTTGCCAATTGGGTGCCCCCTTCCCTCAGCTGCTGGGCGCCTATGTTTGATATAATCACAGTTGAAGGTGCAGCTTCCCTGACCACAGAGTACGTTTCCCTTGTTGAGGAAGCCAGTGCAAGACCAGCCCTCGTACTGCCAACTCCCATTGGAATCTTCAGGGCTTCGGCTGCCTTTGCAAGATTCCTGTTGATGTCCTTAGCTCCAGGGAAGCCCCCAGTCATGGATGATATTATGAGGGGGCAGCCGATCTCCTTGTCCTCGAACGTGGAAGAGATTTTGATTTCGTCAAAATCCAGATCAGAAATGGCCTCATGGACAAGGAAGACTTCCTCGAAACCGGTTGTTATTCCCTTCGAAAACGGAGCCCCCTCAAGTGAAATCCTGACATGTTCCTCCTTCCTCTCCTCTATGCTACTCAACCTAGGTCACCATACTATCCTCGTGCCCCTAAATGGTTTTCCCGAAATCGCATTCAGCAGTCTTCCGCTTCTCGAGGGGCAAAGTAGATAGGCTGGTATTCCGGCCTGGACAACCTGCTCTAACGACTCAAGCTTAGCCTTCATGCCGCCAGTTACATCAGTCCGGGCTGGGTCCTCCGGCCAGATCAGGCCATCGTATGGTTGGCTAAGCCTAAGTTCCTCCACCAGCTTACCGTCTTTGCCTATCATTCCCTCCTGGTCTATACACATTATGATCTTCTCGGCGAAAAGTGCTTTGCCAATCCGCGCTGCCAGTGGATCTCCTGACACTATCCTATGAGATCCATTTTCCGATAGCACCAGATCTCCCTTCAACAACGGCATGAATCCGGAAGTCAAGGACAGTCTGATGGCGTCAACATCCAAATCCATTGAACCATCAACTCCAATCTTCGCGATTGAATGCGTCGGCAAAGAAAGACCTGCATTGCCATTTTCCACCAGATGAGACAGAATCTTCGCTGTCAGCTTGTCCATTTCCAGAAGGAGGTAAGCGAGCGACTCGGGTTTGCTGGGGACGCCCGCACCGAATCCTATCTTATTCGCAACATAGTGTCCGACTGAGCCTCCGCCGTGAATGAGAACTATATCACGCCTGTTTGAAGCAAAGATTTCCCTGGCAATAGACTCAATCAAGCCGTCATTGACCTCGAATGGGACATTCTTATTGGTCACGACGCTTCCTCCCAGCTTGATCACAATAGGTCTCATTCCTGCCAACTCCTCACGCCAATGCTCGAGAGCTTGGCCTTAAATGATTGATATCCGATCTCATTCATCCTCCTATTGATCTTATCTGAGACCTCCTCGGTGACGAGTATTATGGCCGAACCTCCTCCACCTGCCCCTGTAAGCTTAGCACCAGGCGCTCCCAATTTGTTCGCCTCAAACACAATCTTGTCGAGATGTGGAGTCGACATCCCAAAGAAGGAAAGTGCAAGGTGATTCGATGTCATGAGCGCTCCAGCTAACTGAAGATTCTCCGTCTCCAAGGCCTTCTCGATCTGAGCCGTGAGAAGTCCAATGTGATTCAACCAAAGTTGAGCTGTTTCGCCTCCGTTCTCAAGGGCCATTCTGAATTTCGCAACCATGTCCCCTGTTCTTCTGGGGTCCCCAGTGTTCACCACAAGGAGAGGGATCTGGGCTCCTATGGGAGATTTTGATGACCCCTTGGATTTGGCATACCTTATCACGCCCCCGGATATCGCGATCTCAACATCGACTCCGCTCGGATTCTCATGAACAATCCTCTCACCGACCATTGCTGCCTCGAAAACCTCTTGCTTAGTCGGCTCATGGCCCAAGGCGTTGAAACATGAGCTAGCGACTGACACAAACGACGAGGCAGATGAACCTATGCCAGCAGCTATCGGTGCATTGCCCCATGTCCTAATGTTGAGTCCTCCTCCGCCGCCAATCCTTTTCTTCACATGGGCGGCCACCTCTGTCGCTGCCATCAGAGGCTGATCTCCCCTCCGCGTTGAAGACTTCATGTCGATCTCATAGGTTCCCAATTCAGGCGACGTGACAACTATGGTCTCCCTATCAGTGAGTTCAGTGGTTGCACCTACTTTCAGATCAAGTGCCATGACGAGCGCGGGAAAACCATAAACGACCGCGTGTTCGCCTGAGAGGATGACCTTAGTAGGGGCATCAGCATGAGTTATCTTGTTCATTTTCACTCAAACGCCACTGATCCATATCCGACCACTGCAGAATTATCCCCAGTCACGTCCCCGCTATGATAGTATTTGAGAACTCTCCCCCTCTTCGCTTCCAGTTCCTTCACTGCCCTTATTGCGGCAACAACAGGGGCAGAGCCGCAGAGCGATTCATATTTCTGGCTCGCATTCCAAGTCCCATCCTCGTCGAGTTCAGAGATTCTCTTGAGCGTCAATGAATCCCTCTCAGAAGCTATCTCCGATGGAACATAGTGCGACATGTCACTTGAGGCTATTACCAACGAACGACTGCCCTTGATTGCCTTTGCTATAGCCGAGCCCAGGCCCTTTGCAAGCTCGAGATCATACAACCAGATACTTATGGGAACTAGCCTGAAATGATCACCATAGATGAACTGAAGAAAGGGCAATTGAATCTCTAGCGAATGCTCTTCTCTATGAGCCATCTCATCGAAGTCTATGGATTTGAATTGCCCTGCAATCTCCTTCTCAACTGTCGTCTCTATCTTAACCTCCCCGAGGGGAGTCTGCCAGATCTCGGATTCAGGGAACGAAATGCCTGATCCAACACCCCGATGATTGGGCCCCACGAGAACCACGAGGTCCCTTGGCCCGTGTGCCGCAGCCTCAGCATAGGCCCAGGCCGCTGATTGTCCGGAATATACATAACCAGCATGAGGTGAAATGAGGCCAAGAAGGTTCCGGTCGTATTCAGCCAGATCCGGAATGTGACCCGGACCGAGCTTTCCTAGGAATAGTGACTTCAGCTCTTCAATCAACGACGCCCTTGAGCCTGGATACCAAGTCCCTGCAATAGCCGGGTGTCTTGTCCTGCTACCTCGCAATCTCATCCTCCCCCGAAATCAGGTTCCCCGATTTCCTATGTCTCCTATTCATCTACATTCCATCACTAAGCTGATTGATTTACCATAGGCGGGCCGATAAGAAAATAAAAGGATAACGTTAGTTCAGGTTCCCGGGTAGCGATCAATCCACCGATTTCGCCTTGTCGCGAGGGATATTTGAGATCCACAATTACCATCATCTAAAAGCACGAGATAGGACCATACATTGTTTATTGAATCAAGGTAAGTGACAGCGTATCTACGAGTCACCGGTAGCCGCTCCGGGCGCCTCTAGTTCACCTTGACCAACTACTTGTTTGTTAAGGAGTTTCCTCGGCAACTTCTTCCACAGGATATTCGAAGGCAGAATATTGCTCCGGTAGAGTTCCGTCACGGGATATAGTGCCTCGGGATCTGTTTATCTCACGCGCGAGAATCCAGAAAATCAGAGCCAAGGATCTTCTGCCCTTGTTATTCACAGGTACAACAAAATCAATGTTTGAGCAGGAGTTGTCCGTATCGCAAAGGGCCATGACTGGCACTCTTACAAGGGAAGCCTCAATGACAGCCTTCTCGTCCATCTTAGGATCAACTACCAATATCATGGAAGCCGGGGAGTAGTACCTGGTCATCGGATTGGAGAAGATGCCCGGTGGGAATCTCTTAGCTATCGATCTGATTCCTGTATATTCGGAGAACTTCTCAACAGGTTTGGTCCCATACTCCTTGCTCGATACCACAACCGTCTTCTGGGGGTCAGATCTTGCAAGGGCCTTTGCCGCAATCCTCAGGCGCGCATCCAATACCTCAAGGTCTATGAGGTTCAACCCATCAGCTGTTAGTATCTTCACGAATCTCCTCATCTCCTTCGTGGCAACTTTCGTCCCTATGTGAGCTGCCGCATAGAGATAGTCCGTGGCTGGGACAAGCAGATCTTTGCCGGGAGAAATTGCGAATTCAGCCATTCTCACCGCTTCACCCCCTTCGTATAGGCCATGACCTCGTCAATGTACTCACAGGCCGTAATCAGCATCCTCCTGCAACAGAACCTCTCAAGTCCCAAGGAATCCAGAACCCTCTCCGCATCTTCCCCACCCTTCACGCGCTTGACGAATTCATCATACTTGTCTCCGACCAGTTTCCCGCATGTAAAACATCTAACAGGCACTATCATGCAAATCACCTGTAACTCTTCTGGAATCTCCTCCTCGATCCCGGACCACCGAACTTCTTCGGTTCCTTTGTCCTCGGGTCACCGGAGAGTATATGTGGATCATAAGATGTCAGATCCTTCTTGATGGTGACGGATCTCGTCCACCTGGCTATTCCCCTCCCAAGCACTGTCATGACTGCCCTTGCTTGCCCGGTCCATCCGCCACCCTTAACCTTCACTGAAACGTCCACCTCCTTGAATTTATCTGAAACGATCTTCAATGGAATGGATGCTATTTCACTCTGCAATTTGGTTCCCCAGACCTCTATTGGCTGCGAGTTCACTAGGACCCTGCCAGTGCCGGGCCTGAACGTTGCCCTAGCCATAGCGGTCTTGATTCTGGCCGCGACGACTATTGGTAATTTTCTTGCCGGTGGCATCTCACGTGGTCACCCGCTCCTGCCTCCATCTTGAGAATCGAGATGCAAGCTCCCCAAGGGTTGTGTAATCACCACTAAGACGTGACACATCAGCATCCTCAAACCTCATCGGAGTTCCCTTTACTGAGGATGGGTGACCTATATATGACCTAAGACGGGCGAGCGCGTCCATCCCCTTCCTCTTTCTCCTCGGGAGCATTCCCCTCACCATCTTCCTGAAGAGCATGTCTGGCCTCCTATAGTGTATCGGTCCATATCTCGGATTGATCAGACTTCCCTTCTCGAGGTACTCTTGGAATTTCTCCGCTAACTTCGCGGGCTTTCCGGAAAGAACAGCGTTCTCGATATTTATGACATCAACCCTGTTCCCCTGCAGCAGAAGCTTGGATATCCTACTCGCAAGTCTGCCCGCGATCTGATTCGAAGCATCAACGAGCTTCCTTTCGTTCTCAGACAATTATCTTCACCCCTTTGCCCTTTGGATTTGCCTGAATGAGCTGCTCAATGGTGAGCGCCTTTCCACCTGCCTCTGTTATTCCCTTCACGGCACTCACCGAAAATGAGAATGCTGCCACCTGTGTGGCGTGTTCAAGCTTCCCCGAGCCAAGCACCTTTCCCGGCACAAGTATCTGATCACCGGCCGATGACAATCTTGATATCTTCGATAGATTCACAGCTGGAATGTCCTTCCTTGGGAGGATCATGTATTTGGAGACCACTTTCCAGATCCCACCCCCCTTTGAGTGCTTCTTCGCGAGCAAATGAGCACTCCATCTCCTTCGGGAGAGCTTCCTATTACTCAACTGCCTCCACGCCTTCCTCGAGCTTTTCCCTGATGTTATTGAACTTTTCTCCCATTATTGTGAGCGCTTCATCAAGTATTCGCCCGGACGGGATGGCACCGGTTGACTCAATTGAGAATACAACACTATTCTGAGAGAGGGCCAGTTTCGCGGCAGGCGGATCTTGAGGACACGCCTTCACGCACTCATCGCATTGAGTACATAGCTCTGGGTCAACTATGGCCGTCTTGTCTTCGCTCATTGTGACTGCCTTCTTAGGACATGCCTCAACACATTTCGCGCATTGATCGCACCTTTCAAGATCTATCTCCAAGACCGGCTGAAACCTATAGAATACCGTTGAAACTGGCTGAAACTTTGCATGTTTCCTTCCATTTCCGAGAACCGCATACGCCTCCAGCTTGATTCTCTGATTTGGCCCGATCTTAGTGATTGGTATCTTATCTGTAACTGGCTTGACCTCCTCATCATCGCTTGTTAGGTTCCCCGAAGTCAGGTTCTTGATCTCCTCTGAAGCCATGATGTCCAATGAAAGGGTGGCTCTGCACTTCTGATCTTCCCTCTTTTTCTCGCAATTCTCAGGGAAGACATACTTGTCCTTCGGGGTCGTAAGGGGAACAAGGCCCAAAATATGCGCGATCTGCTCGTCGCTCATAGGGCTTCCATTCTCGTCCACCACTACATCCTCTATCGCCAACGTCGGCACCTCTGAAAGAATCGTCCTCCTGAGGCAATTTACAAGCGAAGGAGTGGTTCCACTCCACTTGAAACTCATCTTCTCATCCGACAAAGAAGTAATCGCAATTTCCATGGGAACGGCTAATCTCTTGAAAACTCGTTATAAATCTTCGCTGTCTAAGCGGGCGTAAGAAGAAGGGATGCCCGAACCATTGCCGCGAATTCTGTGATTCATGAGGGCTCCCTCGAATCCTTTTCTTCCGGCAACCAGGTAGGCGCATGCGACGTTACTCGATTGCCTTGAGGAATTGAGTTACCATTTCAGCTACATTCTCGTTCGACCTAATCCCAGTCCAAGGGTCCTCGGAAGTCACAATGTTAACCATGACGATGTTGGCACCATTGAAGACAGCACTTCTCGCCTCCTTCAGATCAACGCCTCCGGCTGCAGAAATGAGGACGTCATACTTGCTCCTTATCTTGTTTATCTGCCTGTACTTTATCGCCTTGCCCCTTGTCGTTTCCTCATCCCTCCCCCGATGCAGAACCACAACCCTAGGCGGCTTTTTCAGACTCCTCAATATCCTGAGGGGCTCTTCAACACCAATCATGTCTATCATCGAGTCTAAGCCGTGTTCATTGCAGGTTTTTATGAAGAGGTCTACGGTTTCAATCGGAGAAGCGCCCAAGACTGTCGCTGCAGAGGCCCCAGCTTCATAGGCAAGTTCAACTTCCTCCAATGCACCATCCATCGACTTGAGATCCGCAACTACCTTCCCGCCCCAAAGAGCCCCGATTTTCATTATTCCACGGGTGCCCTCCCTCTTCACGAACGGCGTCCCAGCCTCAATGAGCACCCTGTCGTTTCTCGGTATAGTCGGGAGAATTCTCTCTACTGACGATAGATCATCGTTGAAGGCTACCTGTAGGTACCGGGTCTTTTCATCCAGCATCCGTCATCGCCTACTCCGCGGTGAATTTCTTCAACATCTCCTTTATATCTGATGGAAGGAAGAGAACTATCTTCTCCGAAGGGTCTGCAGCGATGTCCCTTATGGTCTGCAGGGTCCTCAGGTGAACTGCAATTGGACTTTTTGCAAGATTCTCCGCAGCCTTCTTCAGGTCCTCTGAGGAAGTCAACTCGCCTTCGGCTGCTATGATCATAGCCCTCCTCTCCCTTTCCGCCTCTGCTTGCTTCGCAATGGCCCGCTTCATCTCTGCAGGGAGTTCGATCTCCTGCATCTTTATTGAAGCGATGTCTATGCCCCAGCCAGAAGTCTCGGCATCTACTATCTCCTTTATGCTCCCAGCTATTTTTTCCCTTTCTGTCAGAACCATGTCGAGTTCAGAATTCCCGATGACGTCTCTCAAGGCTGTCTGCGTGTATTGCCTGACTGCGTATTCAAAGTTCTCTATCTTTATCACTGCATCCTCTGCTCTCTCGACCCTGTAGTATACGACGGCGTTCACGAGAACGGAGATGTTGTCCCTGGTCATGACCTCTTGGCGAGGAATATCTACAGTCCTGATCCTCATGTCAACGGTCCTAATTTCCTCCAATATAGGAACGAAATAGATCACACCTGGGCCAGAGACTCCTTTGAACCGGCCAAGCCTGAATACCACTGCCCTCTGATATTCCAGAAGAATTCTAAGCCCGGTCAACAGAAAAGCAGCTATGAGTGCCAGTGGAATCAAGAATAACCAAGTTAAATCCAACCGATTCTCACCTCTCAACCGAGATTGAGCTCTCTGCTTTTAGGTCTTATGCAGATAGACCATATACAGAATCATACAAGCTCGTCGGGGTCGAAGTTAGCTCGTACAGACACGTTTCATAGAGGTTTTGCTAGATTCCTCATGCTAGCCTCCTAAGCGTGCTTGAGATCAAGCGTCTCTGGGATACCCCCTCGGAAACCATATCGGTTTACGTGAACGAACTCCCGTAAGGTCCTTCTTCTCCTTCTCGGATAGGAAGGGCTCTCTGCTGGAAAACCAATAGGCATTATGGCCACTGGCTTGAAATGCCCTGGTGCGCCCAACAATGGGTTCAGGAATTCCATTTCACCCGGGGTGTAGGTCAGGCACCCTAACCCCTGTTCCGTTGCTGTCAATGTGATATATCCTATCGCTATCCAGACAGACTCCAACCAGTAAGGAGCCGTGCAATCCCCGAAGATACACAACAACAATGGGGCAGATGTCAGGAAATCCTTCTCCGGTGAAATGCCGGCCCCCTTTGCCCAGACCTTGAACCAATGAGGAGCTTGTTGCCTCCATTCTCGGTCGGCCTCCTCGGATTTCTCCCTTATTCGCGATTTGAGGCCTCGGTCATCGACTACTATCATCAATAATGGTTGTCTGTCAGCTCCGGAGGGAGCGAATCTACCCGCCTCTAGAATCGCAAGAAGCTTCTCTTCCGGGATTCTTCTGGTCTTGAATTTCCTAACGCTACGTCTCTTTCGGATAAGATTCAGAACATCCATGACCCTCTCATGTTCGGCAGCATATTCAAGCTTTTGGAGGATCAGGAGCTGGACTCCTCTCCATTTCACCCGGTTTGGATTCCGGGCCGATCAAAATTGGGATGAGTGTAGAACAGATCTGAGCCAAGCGCGCGACCTCATTCGCGGAATTCGAATGTTGGTTTCCAGTCTGTC
This sequence comes from uncultured Nitrososphaerota archaeon, assembly GCA_964408285.1. GTDB lineage: Archaea > Thermoproteota > EX4484-205 > EX4484-205 > JAAOZO01 > CAYOYV01. Next base: position 85,021 of record CAYOYV010000006.1, read on the forward strand.
TGGTCATTTCTCTTCTTGAGACCAGATACTGCACGCACCCAACAACAATCCCGGCTGTAACAGCTAATATCATCGCAATCGCGAAGAACCTCAGGTCGAGGACGAATCCAATACTTGCCTGTTCCATGCTAGTGATTCTTGACACGTACCCGATCGAGCTGATATCTCCCAATCCTATGAGCAACACGAATATCAAGAGAGAGGACAGGGATGAGATAGTTTTGGCAACGAGATTCGTTAATGAGGACGATTCGGTCAGATCTGCTATCAATGAGGCGACCGCTATTACAGCTCCGGCGATTGCGATGGAAACAGGAATCCCACTTATGTCGATATTGGCCATCTTCTTTAGCAGATTCATCATTTCGAGCATTGTGTCGTTTTGTTGGATGAAATGGGACAGGACCAATGGAAGGATAACGAGGAGTCCTGCATGGAAAATGAACGCCATAGACGCGATTAGTATTTTCTTTTTCGAGACCATCTTCTATCCCACCTTGAACGGAAAAGGCACAGACACTGAGAAACCGACCAGGTCAAAGAAAGTTCTGATCTCGAGTTGAATTTCTGCCTTGTCTATTCTCTCCGCGAGCGAACTCGGAATGTTGAGCGACAACGAAAAGGATTCGACCGCTCCTGGCATTATCCGTTTCCTGTCGGATACTTCGCCTAGGGATTCTCCCCCGGAGCCGCGGAGTATCACCTTGAATCCCGGAAGGATGTCAAGGGGTCCATCATTGCGAAGTTGCCAAGTGATGGTGCCATTGAATCCGCCGTCTGCAGTTGCACCTCCCGAAAGTCGAAATGGCCCCCCAGGCGAGGAGGCCGTTGCCTGAGCTACTCTCAATATTGTGAAAATGCTAAGGCCAAAAGCCACCAGCACGCCGATCTCAGCCAACGCCATGAGAAGGCTAAGGGTTTGAAGTACAGTTTTCGCTCTCATCTCAATTCGCGGCAGAAGGACTAGAACTGAATTTAAGGCTTAGTAGTGCGTTATATTTCAGGATGGCAATGGTCTCTAACTTGATCAAGGGAAGCCTATTGAGGCGAACCTGTGCAGAAGAAGAACGAGAAACGCGGAAAACGCTTATTTGAGGCATTGAGCGGCAGATGCTAATGTGCCATGACTCCAAAGGACCTTAAGGATTACCTAAGTAGGATGGATGTAGAAGCGCGATTCTTCGGATTCGAGGAACACACAATTACCGTCGATGCAGCTGTCCGGCGTCTGGGTGTGAGCCGAGAGAGAATAATCAAGAGTATTCTCTTCGTTGACGATCGTGGTTTGCCGCTTCTAGGCATAGTGACTGGGGATAGGAGGGTAAGTGAGAAAAAGCTTGCGGCAGTCTGCGGAGCCAAGAGGATCAGAAGGGCAGATCCTGATGAAGTGAAGAGGTTTACCGGTTATGACGTTGGCGCCGTTCCCCCAGTCGGTCATAGGACGCATATACGCACGTTCCTCGATGAGAAAGTCGTGGGCCTCAATTGCGTCATTGGGGGCGGAGGACAGATCAACGTACTCCTTGAAATGAAAAGTGCTGACATTAAACGGCTAACAAATGGCGAAGTCAGATACATAAGTGAATGAAAGACCCCAAAGTGCGTGGCAATACAATCATTTTCGTGCTCCTTCCCCGAACATTAGAGAGTGCACATTGCGGTATGCTGGTTTCGGGTGGCCGTTTTCATCCAGCAATCCTGCATGAGGTATGAAAGCCCTTTCGTCATCGAAATCCCACCAGTTCAATAGCTTCACCTGTGGGCGGCTGGCAGCTGATGTGTACCAATACTCCACCCACTTTGCTTGTCGTTCAGGTGTCCAGGGTCCCCGCCAACCGACATAGGGGTCGATTCGCCCTGTGCGTGTCTCCTCCCTTCCCCGAGGATCCGATGGCGTACCCATCTCCGTTATATATATCTCCTTGCCGAAAGTCAGATATCTATCTAGATGTTGAACGCACTCCATCAGGTCCCGATGTGGGTCGTAATACTGCAGACCGATTCCCTCAAACTCAATGCCTGCCGCTTTGACGTCTTCCAGATAGGTCAGCGGGCACCAAGGACCTCCACTTGTTCCCTTCTGCAAATATTCTCCCCAGATGCAGCAATGATTGATCACTCTGGGAATTTGAGGGTCCAAGTCGCCGACCAAATCACTCACGAACTTGGTTAGATTCAATGCCTGTTCATGGGACAAGCGGGATGGATTCGCGAACCCCCAATCGTGCATTTCGTTGACGATCTCCCAGGCAGCGATACGGCCCCTGTAGCGACTGACGAGATCTGTGGTCCAATTTTCCAATGCCTGCATTTTCTCGTCGAAATTCAAGTTCCTGAACCAAGGAGGAGTCCCGCCGATTCCTCCCCAATATATGGCGAAGGACTTGACCTTCATCTCATGCCGTTGGGAGAATTCAATGATCTTGTCAAGTGGCTCCCATCGGTATTGGCCCCGTTCGTATTCTATCCACCGCCAGAAGTTCGGTAGGATAGTACCGTTACAGAGCCGAGCAACAAGATCCCATTGAGCCGCAGGTCTCAGGAAATCCGGCCTCTGATCGCCTGGCCAATCAGGGCCAACTCCTATGGCCCATCGTCCCAATCGCTCACCAAACAAGGGGGCAGAGATCAAGGGGAGGGGATGGCTGGTTCGATCTCTGGTTTGAAGCAGGATTTGCGCATGTCGGAATTCGATCTCCTCACCTGCGACCAAGGCGACGGCCAGGGCCTTCATCGGATTTCCTGCGTCTAGATGTTTCTTGGCGTCCTGCAGGTTTGGTTTCAAGCCAAAAGTGTCAGCCCTGCTTTCACAATTGGCAATCCGGCTCAAAGCCGTGTCATGGGCTAGGGAAACATTGCCCCCGGCATACCCGATTCCCTGGTTATCTGCAGTGGCCCAAGTGTAGCCGAAGCCAGGAACCGCTAGAAGAGCATGGATTGCGGTGGGCATTTCGTCAGGTAACTCCACAATGCAGGTTCCACCATCCCATTCTAGCGGTAGTTGCCTAGGTCGGTGGCGCAAGTCAGTAAAGTAGAGTTCAACCGGATTCGAGTGTTTTATGATTAGTTTGCTCGCCATGCATAGCACCTTCCCTTGGCAATTCTCTCACAGGCCAGGATATGGCATTATCTCCTTGCGCGCAACCTGTGCGAAAATCGGCTGCAATGGGAGTGGACAAAGCCATCAATGTCAGGCCATTGGCACCGTCCGACCGTACTTTCCTTGGTACCTTATCTGATGAAGAGATTTCCGGGCAGGAGCCTCCGGAATATTAGCTGGGTATCCTATGGGCAGAATCGCCATGATTTTAATGTCCTCGGGTATCTCAAGCAGATTTTCAAGATCCTTCAAGAGGTGCTCGTGTTCGGGCCTGTTGAAGTCTATGTAGACAGATCCCAATCCAAGGGAATGAGCCATCAGGAGCATATTCTGAATGGCTACGGCACAATCCATGAAATGCGTCCTCATCCGATATGACTCCTTGATCGCTGCACAAATCGCTATTGAGACTGGGGCGACGAAGAAGATGTTTTTGTAATAGTCGGCCTCAATCCTCTCCTTCAAGGTGGCAAAGCGAGGACTGTCTGCAGGTATCTCCCTTAGTCCCTCTGCAATGATCTCTTGATAGATCTGACCTATCTTCTCCCTCGGCTTAGCGTCCTTGATGACTATGAATCTCCAAGGTTGCCGATTTCCGGCAGATGGAGCCCATCTTCCAGCCTCAATGATAGCGTCGACTAGTTCGTTCGGAACTTCACCAGATCTGAAACTTCGTATGGATCTTCTATTCTTGATGAGATTCAACAAGGATGAAGCTTTTTCCATTTTCAGCCCCCAATTCCATTGGGTATTCTTCAGTATATTATGTTTGACGCGTGCGATGGATCAGTAGACACATTTGGTTCCAGGGGACAAAAAGAATAACATGCTCCGCGCTAGAAGTATTTCCTTTGGCCTGGCAGTGCACTCGCGGAGAAGACCAACATCTATTTAAGACCAATATCGCGTAATCGATCCCGTGACTCAAGTCGTCAGGAGATATTATGACGAGCACGCTGAGCAAGAGTGGGCAAGGCTCACTCAGGATCCGTATCACATGTTGGAGTTTCTCGTCACGACCCATTACCTGGAAAGATATCTGCCAAAAACGGGCGGCCTGATACTTGACGCTGGGGGCGGGCCAGGCAGATACACGATATACCTTGCTAGTAGAAATTACGATGTTGTCTTGCTGGACCTTTCTGCCGGTTGCCTGGAGATAGCTAAAAGGGAAATCAAGAAGGAAGGGATTGGAAAGCACGTAAAGAAAATCGTCGAGGGCTCCATTGTGAATATGGCAGAATTCGATAATGATGCTTTCGACGCGGTGCTCTGTCTCGGTCCACTCTCCCATCTGCTCGATAGAACAGCGAGGGAAAAAGCAGCCGCGGAACTCGTAAGAGTTTCGAAAATGGACGCTCCTATATTCGCCTCCGCATTCAGCAGATACGGGGTATTCCGAGCTTTTTTGGAGATTGTCCCCGATGAGATACTCGATCCATCCCACAACGAGCTTTTTGACTTCGGCATTCACCGCGGGCATCCTACTCCTCATAAGGGCGGGCACGGGTTCTCAACAGTAGATGCGTACTTCTTCCTTCCTGCCGAATTCAAGAGCCTGTTCGAGAGCGCGGGTGTTAGGACTTTGGAGATGGCGTCTTGTGAGGGATTATCATCTAGGCTTGAAGAGGAGACGAACAGATTGTACGAAAACAAGAAAAAGTGGAATAAATGGGTGGATCTAGTTCTTCGAACGTGCAATGACCCAACGATACTTGGAATGGCTGATCATATATTATATGTTGGTAGAAAGGGCCGAGATACTGGAACATGAGCCGATTTTCCTTTCCATCTTTCCTCGGGCGCGTTATCTAGCCGACGCAAGCGATTTATGCCCGTCTATTGTAAGTGCATCAGGTGATACGATGATCGAGAATCCAGTCATCAGGACTATGCTAGAGCACAGATCTATCCGTAGCTACACTGCTGATATGCCCAGTGATGAAGTCATTAAGACGATCGTACGCGCCGGGCAGCAGGCACCATTCGCGCACCAGATCTACAGCGTGCTGTTGTCTCGCAAACGCGAGAAGAACCCGTTCAAAGCGCCACTGCTATTCACCATATGCGTTGACGTGCAAAAGTTCGAGCGCATTATGGCCAGGCGTGGATGGAAGACGGTCTCGAACGACTTGACTCTCCTATTGTTCGGAATTGAGGACGCATCGTATATGGCGCAGAACATGGTTGTGGCGGCGCGTAGCCTTGGTCTTGGCAGTTGTTTTCTGGGAGGGGTGCTCACGAATCCCGCTGGTGTCGCGAGTCAATACCGACTGCCCAAGCGAGTTTATCCGATAGTGCAGCTGGCGATGGGCTATCCCTCCGAAAATCCGCCGACAAGGCCTCGGTACCCATTAGACTTTGTGCTGTTCGAGGATGAGTATCCCGAACTCAACGATGCGACGATTGAGAGGGCAATGAAGGAGATGGATGAAGGCTACCTTGCCCAAGACTACTACAAGAAGAACAAAGCCATGATTTCAGTCAAGGGCAAACGCGAGGAGACCTATACGTTCATGGATTACAGTTGGACCGAGCACATCTCACGCAAGCTCGGTTTATGGAATGCATCAGAAGCAGTTCAGAGAAAGCACCTAGCCGAGCGAGGGTTCGTTATATGTCGTGAAAAAGGGGGATCTCGGCGATCACAGCGCGCACTCTAAGACTCATATGCGCGCGCCTTCCTACTGGCCTTTACAGATTCGATTATAACGGACTGTGGCCTTACCAGTACTTCCCTGAGCGGAGGATGCTTGCGTGCTGCTTTGCTTGTCGGAGTTGGCTCAATCATCCTTCGAATCAGAAAGCCGTTCTTGTACAATGCCCTAGAATAGTCCGATAGCGTTCTGTGGAAACCTGTAGTCCTGAATGGCTTTGAAAGTCTCTTCATGTTCCATCGGATGGGACACTTCACTGTGCCAAAATATCCGAGCCACGCATGAATTCTCATCCTCTTCCTCACTGTAGTTTCGAAACACGGATGCGGGATAGAAAAAATGAACCTGCCACTGTTCTTCAGGACCCTTGCCACTTCGGATATGGCTTTTTCGTAATGCTCAATGTCTTGTAGCGACATGAAACAAGTTACGAGGTCGAAACAATCACTTGACAAGCCCTTCAGGTCAGCAGCGTCGACTTTGTGATAGCGTATGCCGAGTCTATGCTTTCTTTCTTCCAGTCTTGCCAGTCTTATCATTTTCTCTGAGAAATCTATGCCGGTAGTCCTGGCACCTCTTCCTGCCAGAATTCTCGTATTGTATCCTTCTCCACAGGCTAGGTCCAGCACGAACAGACCCCTGACATCACCTATTACCTCAAAAGCCGCTGGGTTATTGAGTTCGTCTCTGTAATAGTCCTTGTGATTCCTTACAAAATCCGCCCAGGCTTCCACCGCGTCATCCCATTCCTTTTCTATGGATTGCTTCCTGGGCAAGAAACTTCCACCTTTTGTCTTCGCATTCCAACGGCAAGATAAGTGTTTTAGCAGGCGCTAAGGAAATAAAGGCATCAAAACGGGGGACGGCCAAACGTGAGGGCAATAACGGTCTTTCAAAGCTCAGGAATCGAGGAAAACATCTTATCGGCCGCGGCGATATCTCAATATTTGACACCTCTGTCCCACCATGGACACGTCATCTGCGAAACGCCTACGAAAAACCCGACAATCTGTCCGTTCATCTCCGCTACAATAAACCCGTCCTCGGACTTCAACTGGGGGCAATCCTCAAAGAACTGGGGGTAGATGCTTCGAATTCCATCAGTATCTCTCTCCTCAAATCGTCTGAAGAAGACGTTGGATGAATCTTTTGGTGGCATTCTCCCCCAATTTGCATAGTCGATGATTCTGAGATTTTTATAAGAGTTGCTTTGATAAGCGGGCGCTAAGCGGCTGAGGGCTGAAACCTGCATGAACCCCTGGACAGATCTCTAAGTTCCTACGTGAACTGATGCGGACAACGCGCGGATGATTGACGGTACATTATCTATTCCCTGTTCTTAGTTCTCTTTATTGATTTCCAAATCAGCCAAGGGAAAGCAAGAGCAAATCCCTCGACCGTTAGGCACCCTCGCACGCGGGGAATCCGATGGCGACAAACATTTTATAAACGGGGCGCTCTATTTTCGGCTGTTGGGCGACTCTTGGGGGAGACGTACATTCGTATAAGAATACGAGCGTTAGGGGGAACAGAGGTTGAAGAAGCACATCTTCTCGTGGACACAGGGGCGACCTACTCTTGGATTTCTGGCAAAACGCTGGAAAGAATCGGGGTAAAGTCCTCTAGGAAGATGAAGTTCAAGACGATCAATGGTGAGATAGTGGAAAGAAAGGTCGGACATGTGCTTGTAGAATACGCTGGCGAGGAAGCACCGACTACTACGGTACTTGCGGAGGATGGCGACGGAAATGTTTTCGGCCTGCACGGCTTAGAGAGCTTGGGGCTTGAGGTCGACCCGACGACACAACAAATCAGGAAAAGCGAGGCCCTGCTTGCACTATAACTAGCAATGGATTCGTCAGCATCTGGATGACTAGGCTACTGGCGGGATCGCCACTTGGTCTACCAATGCCTTGAGAGCGTGATTTTCAAAAGCTCCTCCCGCAGGTCATACACCATTTGCCTCATAAGGTCCTGATGGATGTCTGTCCAAACTGCGTCTGGGGATCTCACGATTAGCTCAACCTGATAGAATTCCGTTGAAGAAATATACCTGATATTGACTTGGTGAGTGGCTGATCTTTCTGAATTCCCGACGAGGTCCCTATAGTCCAAAAGCAAACTCTCTCCGTCAGCTTCTCGTTCGTGTGAACGGACAGAGACACCGTAATGTGTGGTGGAATAGCGCGCGCGAGATGAGCGATTATCCATCCGAGACTGGTCAACATACGCTTGGATAGGGGAGCAAATCAGCGAATAGTTGGAGCTAAGATTTCGTTCTCCGGTCCAGTCTCCAAGGTAGAACATGAACCAGCTTAGAGGAGTTTTGAGAAATCATCGTAGACCTTCCGCCTGTGGCCAACGAATAGAATGATGACTCTGCGGTCCTTGACCTGAATCTCATATATCGCCCTATGATCTCCGATCTTTAGCCTCCAGAAGTTCGTCGGTTTAAGCCTCTCTCCTTTTCGCTCGGGCGAATCCTGCAGTTCCTTCAGGCGACTCTTGATTGTGGTTCTAAGCTGGGGATCTGCTTTCTTGATAGACTCGGCTGCCTTTGGATGTAAGAGGATCTGGCAGCGCAAGTCAACGAACTGCCTCTAGGGGCAACAGGACTTCAGGCTTTTCTCTGGCATCCTTGCTCCGTTGCATTAGCATCTCATAGAACTCCCTAGTCCGTTCCCTCTCCTGATGCAAAGCTACAATTGTCTTGATCGCATCGCTTCTGCTCGCAAATCTCCCTCTTGCAACTGATCTGTCGATTTGATGAATCAATTCGTCTGGCATTCTGACCTGAACCTGAACTGTCCGTTTCATGTGTAAACAATCTGGTTTACGTCTTATAAGGGTTTCTAGGACCCTTTTCAGCTGGGCCTGACGTGACAACTTGAGATCAGTGAATCAGTCGTCTACTCATGTTGGGAATGTATTTTCTGGGGCCGTCTCAGGAAAAAGGATGAAGGGCGGCTTGCAACAACCGATAGACAGTTCTGTCAGTCTTTGGATGAAATGGATTGATGATTGCCCAAGATGCGGTCAGAAGGTCGTCTAAGAAATGCCTCACTGCAATTGCAGCGAGATACGTGCGCGCCCACCTTACAACTGGCGATTACTTTATTACCACCTTAATGATTGTGCCGGCGATGAGCGAGAAGGAAGTTAGATGGGCGAACATCTACGTCTACTCCAGCTTCAATAATACATTGATCCACGCGACGGATTTGTCCGGGACACACACACTGGCCTTCTCGAGCGGAGGGAGACACGTTAAGGCTGACAGGTTGAAGCCGAGCCAATATGCAGCGATGAGTGCTGCGTTTAGAGTTTCGGATGAGTTGAAGAAAAGGAAGATCACGCATGTGCACATACTCGTGCGTGGGGTCGGGGGTCATGGACCAAAAACTCCGGGACAAGGAGCTCAATCAGCGATCCGCGCAATTGCGCGATCAGGTTTTGTGATTGGAAGGATCGAGGACGTAACGCCCTTACCAAGTGACGGAACACGCAGAGCTGGGGGGCGTCGCGGAAGACGCATGTGAGATTTCTATATATATCTCCATAGTAGATGAATCATGACTGTTTGAATAACGTACATGAGGGATCGTTGGACTATGTGGAGGTGGCACAGGGGGCGGCTTGATTTGATGGGTCCTTATGGTATGGTCGCTTGTGTTCGGGGTACAATGGCATATTGCATGGTGGGGAAGGCGGGACGATTGCGTCGGCTGTGTTTAAGATGAGGGCTGTGATTTTTCGTTTGGCCGTGAATGGAAACACGAGTCGATTTGGTGGGTTATAGGTGCCATGAGGCGTGATGATGTGTGATTGTGTTTGCGGGAGGATCTTCGGACAGGAACATGGCGGAATGCCTTATCCGAAGCCTGTACTAGATCTGCTGCATGAGTTAGGTCATTGTGTCCTGATTCTCTTGTATGTAGATCTTGGTGGCGTATTTGAGGCCGTCGTAAACCCTGAGGAGAATCGAGTTTTGTTTCCTATCAATTTCGAAGTCTTCGATTATCCTTTGGACGGAAATGAGCCTTCTTGTTTCGTCCCAGTACCGCTTCTTGTTGTTATGTATTATGAGATTCCTGGCATCTGATATCAGCGCATATAGCATCATTCCTATCAGGACATTCGTTAGCTCCATCATGTCCCCTCTGGGCAATTCATCGCGGTAATTTCTGGCGAGCACCAAGTACAATTCGTGCAGACAATTCTCGATGTCCTCATAGAGGCTCTCGTATTTGCCTCCTGGACTTATATCGGGAGTTTCAGGAAGCGGAATGTCTAATCTTTCAGCTGAGGCCGTGAAGTACTTCTCTACTAGGTTCCCGACCTGCTGCGTTCTTGCGAACTTGATTTCCTTTTTCTTCCACATTTTCCGAACATGATAGAGCACAGTAGTCTTACTAACATGCAAGGCCCTAGCGATCTTGCTCGGTGACATTTCGCCTTCCTCATAGAGCAAATTGAAAATCTTCCTTCGCGTTCCGGACTCTGCTTTCAGGGTGTTTGCAAGACTATCATCAGTGACAACAAAGTTTCTTTCAAACACATGGGGTATGATTTCTTTCATTAGACCAAGAACCATTAGTAATACCGGGAATATGAGTATATTCCCGAGCCGGCTGAGTAGCTGCCCAATACCAATGATCTTGGCTGCAGATTAACTAGGAAAGCATGGACCGCCCTGTCCTGGTGCCATAATGGGAGAAGGGGTAGAATTCTAGTCCGCAGCCCTGGTAGGTTGAGCTCCTCGTCTTCTTTTCTCTATTCTCTGTCAGGAGCCTCCCCAAAGAGTTCTGGGAAGTCCTCCTTCAGGAATTCGATCTTCTCAAGCGGGAATGGCTCAAG
>CAYOYV010000007.1:0-71337 GCA_964408285.1 uncultured Nitrososphaerota archaeon
TCGTGAGTGCACCAGCAATAACGAAAGTAATGTGACACCGGGTGCGGATTCGTTGTTATTATTCGCTCGGTCTAAATGGCGTAGGGATCTTTTTCCTCTTGTAAATGCCGTATTCCTTAGCAGGAATTATTAACAGGACGATAAGTACGATGACGCCCACCAGAATTAGAATGAAACCCGGGAAACTGACCCCGACCCCGAACAATTCGATGAAGATATCAAGCTTTTTTTCACTACTGTATCTCCCATCACGGTCTCGGCCCTTGACCCGCTCCTGCAGATTGAAATGAACGCGACAACTCATAGCAAAGAGAGGACCAGTTTGGATCTGGCAATCAGGAGCCTCATAAGTGCAGATTTGAGTCGTTACGATTCCTAAAGCTTGCGTTATTATATATCAGCGAAATGATGACGCACGCATGCCCCTCATTCTCTTGAGCTGCATCTTTATCCCATTGACTGCGGACTTGGCTTTGTCAACTATGCTTCTGGCTTTCTCTCGGGTATAGTAATCCATGGGGGTCACCCATCTGCCAGCGACCTTAATGGGGTAGCGCGCATATACGACCTCTCTCTGGATCTCTGTTCCATTTTCGATCAGTTCCAGGAACTCTTTTTCACTGAGCAATTCCGGACTGACTCTTCTGAGGACCATGGCCAAACCACTGATTGCCCTGTGATCCTTCGCTTCATTCCCTCCGAGCTCAAGGATCATCGCGTTGGCTGCGCTTTCGACTGCCATCGAAGCATGAAAGACAGCTGAGTCGAACTCTCCGGCGGCAAACCGTTTTTCTGCCCTGCCTAGGTTAACCTCTGAAACCCTCAACAAGACTCCTACTTTGCTTTCAGCCATATCCTTGCTTCCTCCAAGTAATGATGGCCACGCTTGATCTCGTCGACCCTATTGCGCAGGGCCTCACCGAATCCATCCGTCTTTTCAACTAGGACTTCATATGCCTCAGCCATGCCATAGACGATGCCGCCTTCATGCGAACGAACATTGTCCAGAAAATCCTCCCCGCTCAAGATCAAGGGCTCAATCGTCATGTGATAGCTAGCCTCCAGCTCCGAGATCTTGGACAGGACCATTTTCTTCGCCCTGTGGACCGGTTTGCTGACGACGATCATCATGTCGAGATCGCTATACTCATCCGCATTCCTTCGAGCCACGCTTCCGAAGAGGATGATCGCCCTGACGAAACGCAGCTTTGCGAGCTCGTCCGCCATCCGTCTGGCTTGGGAAATCATAAACAGACTCAACTCGTAGGCAGAGATCACCAAATCTCCCCTTCGACCATACCATTTCCCATTTTTCTCAACGACGGCCTGGCGCTGTAATTCCTCAAGCTTGATGGTCAACCACCTGTCGCTCAACCCAGACTCAAACCTCAACTCGCCATAGGTATGTTTTCCGTGTTCTAGGGTTGAGAGGATTCTTCCCTCGGGGGTCAAGGAGACTAGGTCCAACTCTTGCCTGCAATGATTACCGGCGAATAAACCATTTAAACTTTACTAAGTAAAGCAAACCAATCCCGCGGCCGAACTCCCAATCGATGCCTTCCCACTGTAAGATCAAAAGGAGAACTTCCATGATAGCCTTTCAAGCCTTCGCGCGGGGTCGGAGGCGGGGGATTGTGTCAAAATACTGTATGCGGCGACGTTATCCTAAGAGACGATTTGATTCATCACCAATGCTCGAAGTGGATCAGTTGCTTCAGGGGCTTTCGATCCTTCGCGCGCGAGCATTTTACCAATGGGCCTACCTCCTACTGAAAGACTAGCCTGAAAACTAGTATCCACGATCCAGATCAACCAGGTTCAAAGGTTTCAATCCTTTCGAAAGCAGCCTCGCGTTTTCTGCACAGATTTCCAATGCTCGTGTCCAAGATTCCGGACTCAGACCAGCCGAGTGGCTCGTTGCTATCACATTCGGGAGGAGGTGTAGCTCGCTTCTCGACGGAAATCCCTCATTGGGAGGATAGACATACCAGACATCGATGCCTGCACCAGCTATCAATCCTTCAGTCAGGGCCTTGTGAAGTGCATCCTCGTTGACCAGTTTTCCTCTTCCGACATTGATGAGAAAGGCGGATCTCTTCATAGCCCTGAGTTCATTCTCATTGATTATGTCCTCCGTCTCCTTGGTCAGCGGAAGCGCCAGAATCACGAAGTCTGACCCTCCTATGGCGTCAATGAGTCCACTGGTTGGATAAAGACCGTCCAGCTCTGGAGAATCCGGAGGAATCTCTGATACGTCACGCTTCACGGCTATGACCTTCATTCCAAACCCCTTGGCTCTCCTCGCTATTTCCACTCCCACTTCTCCGTACCCAACTACGCACATGGTTTTGCCATAGAGTTCCGAGAATCCATCCCTGAACCACTTGCCTTGCTTCATCATCGCATCTTGGACAGTGATCTTCCTCGACAGATCTATTGCAAGACCCATGGCCTGCTCTGCAACGGGAAAGGCATTGCACCCTGATGCGCTCGCCAGCATTATGCCCCTTTTCTTTATTTGCTCCAGCGGAAGCCGATCCACTCCGGCCCAAGGAACCTGCCAGAGTCTCAACTTCCTAGCATTTTCAAGTGCAGCTGGTCTCAATCGCCCTCCTATGAACATGTCAGCAACCGAGATGGCAGACGCAATGGCTTCCGATTTCGGAGGATCGGGATGATAGAAACTGACCCCAGGTGCCAGACTCCTCAGGACTTCCAGCTCGCCTCGCATAAATGGGTAAACTAGTACCTCGAGTGCCATCGGAGCCGTGCCATTGAGTCCAACATTATTAAGCTTCCTCCAGGATTTCGCTTTTGTTTTGGACAATCTCTTGGTAGTTCGGGGGAATCGTGTTAGTAATCATGCCATTTCTTTTCTTTTTGCTGGCCATATGATTGTTCCTTTGATTAAGGGCTCAAGAGTAGAAATCAAGTGAGGAGCGTTCGCGCGCCACTCTATCTCAGACCAGCAGACAAAATTCGTCAGCGATGTTGTCGAGAAGCCATTTCCGGTCATTCAGCAATTTCCTTCCAATGAGGGACCTCGTCGCTCTGAGTGCAGCGAATGGCTTCTCTTTGATATTAATCTCGGGTATGGTAAGGTAGATCAGATAGAGGTCCACTTTGACGTAGGTGCTGGTCGCTGTTGCGATGTGGATGTCTCCAACTTTCTCTGGACCTAGAGAATCTATGAGCTCTTGGTCAATTGCGATTGAGCCTGAGAAGCCAGTGTCGACCTGAATTGCCTTGGTTACGTCCTTGCCACCTTCATGGGCACGCATCGTGACTAGGATCGAGGGCGACGGAGGCACGTCTGAGGTGTGAGCCCAGCATTTCGTCCTAGAACCCGACCGTGACAAGTTCCTTCGGCCTCCCGGCGCTCGTTATGTATATCTCCCCTGGCTTGTATCTCTTCAGCGCTCTCCTGAGGAGTTTCTGAATGTCGTTATCTTTGTCCATTATCCTGCCATTCACCAGTAGGATATATTCTCCCATATACTCGCCGAGCATTGACTGGACGTTCTCGCTGTTGACTTCGCCGGCAGCCGCCAGATCCAATCTGTAGATGACTCTTCGTGCTTCTTCTGGGTCTGGTGTCGAATGAAGCCAACCTTTCTTCCCAAGTTCACTTAACAAGTTCTTCACGTAGCTCGATTTCAGACCGAGGGATTCCAGAGCCTCCTGAAAGTTGAAGGGCCTGCCCCGGAAGTGTCTCAATAGTCTCTCGTAAGCGAGCTCAAGGTGAGTCATGTTTAATATTAATAATGTGACTAATATAAGCATTGTTATTGCCTGTCGCGCGCACGAATCCGGTTTGTCACCAATGTTCGAAGTGGACCAATTCCTTCAGCGGTTTTCGATCCTTCACTGGGCCTTTCTTCTCTGCAGGGTAACCGAGTGGGGTCATCGCGACGATTCTGGAATTACGGGGGAGACGCAGGATCCTCTTGGCCTTGCGTTCGTCGAAAGCGCCAATCCAACACGTTCCCAAACCTTCAGACCATGCCGCAAGGACTAGGGTCTGTACGGCGATCGAGCCATCTGCTTGCCAAAACTTCTCTCCATCCTTTCTGACCCAGGCTTTACTCGGGAAGACCCCGACCGCAACGATGACCGGAGCGGAGACGAACCATTCCCTACCATAAGCCGCCCTGAGCCTCTCCCTGATTCTACGGTTTGTCACAACGACGAAAAACCAGGGTTGTCTATTGCCTGCTGAGGGTGAGAGCCTAGCCGCCTCAAGAACCCTCATGAGCTTCCGCTTCCCAATACGCCTTCGCTGATACTTCCTTATGCTACGCCTGGTCTTAATTGCCTCAAGAACCTCCATAGCCGCCACCCAAATCAGAATCCTTCACGAGTATTAAAAGCCGTTCTTCCAAGATCAGGGAGGCCTTCCGCCGGATAGAGAAGATACGCGCGCGAAGTGCCGTTCGATTATTCGTGACCCGGGGGTACAGGTGCCCCCCGGGGGGTATGGGCGCTCTGTGTGGATGCATTGGGCGATACGCAATGCGCGTGAACTATGGGGACTTCTCGATCACTGTTCTTGTCGAGATCTCCAGTCTAGTCACTTTTCCTGCCTCGAGATCCACGTAGGCAGACGCCCAGCTTGTCCTGTCCTTCTGTAGCATGACGATTGCGCTCGTTGCCTTAATTGTGACACTGCCTTTTCCCTCAACTTTAGTGGTGAAGATTGGCCTCACTCCTACGATGCTGTAACCGTTATTGAGTAGATTCTGCACATCTGGGTCACTTTTCGCTATGTTGATTGCGGTCTCGTTGTACTCTCGGCTAACCTCAATGAATCCATATTGTCCCCTTCCATATGGCCATCCGCCCAGCCTCGGAAATGCAGGTGCTCCCCAGTTGAATCGTTGCTTGAGCCATCGATCAAAGCCATAGTTATCCGCATACACAGTCAACAATACCGTGCCGATAATCGCAACCAAAGCCAGGACCAATACGAGCCCTACGATGGTTCTCCTATCCAATCTTATCACCGGATTTTTGGTTGTGTTGTCAATTTCCGCCTCTTTCTTTTTAAGGATTGTTCAGAATTGTGCCCAAATCTTATCCCAGTAATCGCACAGTGCTCAAGGGAGCGAGTGCTATTCGCTCCTTCTGAATAGAGTGAGGAGCTTCTTCCTCCTGTAGATGTTGTATTCCTCAGCAGCAATTATCAAAAGTACGATGATCAGGATGACGCCGGCCAAGATTAGAATGAAGCCGGGGAAGTTAATGCCCACGCCGAACAACTCGACGAAGACATCAAGGTCTATCTTCACTAACGTATCTCCCGTCACGGTCACGACCCCTAACTCACTCCTGCAGAGTGAAATGAGCGCGATAACCAATAGCAAGGACAGGACCAGTTGAGGGCCAGCAATTGGGGGCCTCATCAATGTAAATGTGGGGCGTTATCGCTCTTAAGGATTCCGTTATCATGTATCCGCAGAATTACAGTGCCTTCTACTTTGCGCACGTGGTTTGTCAGATCCGAGTTCCTATCCCTTAAGGAGTTTTTCGAGATTTCTATGGTATATATTCTCGTATGCCTCTTGAGTCAGGTTCAAGCTGTCTATCAATTTTCTGTGGACTTCAGCGGGAGCGAAGAAATCTTCCAGGTCTGTGCCGTACAGGAGCTTTCTGTTCAGCTCGCGCAAGAACAGCTTGGCGAACTCAATGTCCCTATTGAGCGCATTGTATCCGGAACCCGCTGAAAGATCCCCGTACAGATTGTCACAACTATCCAAGAGACGCACGGTCCTCCCGCGCCCGTTCACCGGGGTATTTGGACGTGCCTCCGTGGGCAGATCAGCGGACATGCAGCTCCACCAGCCAGGTCCGTGCAGTATGAAATTCACGTTAGAATGCTCCCTCACAACTCTTTCCAGACCATCAAGATTGGGCGAATCCATTGCACCATAGATCTCTTGGTCTCTGAACCCCAAGTGTATTAGTATCGGTATCTCAATCCTGCCACAGATTCTGTAGAGATTGTGATTCAGCTCGTGGTCAATCGGCAACTTCGATGTGTGCTCTCCAAAGCCTCTGCAACCCATTTCCACGTATCGCTTGATTCTATCATCAAAACATTGCTCCCTCACGTCCACAGCGCAGAATGGTATCAGGCGATCCGGATAATTGCTTACTGCTTCTAGCACATACTCCGTTGGCATAACGACACTCGCGTTCCAGCTGGAGATAGCTAACACGACGGCCTTCTGAACACTGAGCGCGTTGAGATATAATATCAGGAAATCCAACGTGACCTGGCCCCAGGGATTGCCGGTATTCATAACATCCCTGAAATTCCCGAGATGCGTGTGGCAATCAATAATCTCTGCAACGGCTGGATGTCCTCGGTGCAAGCTTAGGTGCAGATCAAGCGGATTATCCTTAAAATCTTTTTCTGAGACTTTTCGACGCGCGCGAGGCGAACTAGACCTCAATTATCAGAAATAAGTCCCAAAAGGGCTCCTGCACATAAGATGAGGACACACGCGCGGATCTTTCTCATGACCGGGGTTTTGTCCATCTAGGTTCTTGTTCAACAGTGAGTTTCGAGATGACAGGTCTGAATTTTGCTTTGACACTCTGTCTGTTGCCGACTATGATTTCCATTTCAATATTGGAACCAAGAATCTCCAGACACTTGGATCTAAGGGCCTCAATCGAAACTTCCGGGTCACTTTCTTTTCTCATGAGCTCCAAGGTGAATCTGTTCG
This sequence comes from uncultured Nitrososphaerota archaeon, assembly GCA_964408285.1. Classification (GTDB taxonomy): domain Archaea; phylum Thermoproteota; class EX4484-205; order EX4484-205; family JAAOZO01; genus CAYOYV01. The sequence goes on from CAYOYV010000007.1 coordinate 6,732, forward strand.
TGCTTTCTTGGACCAATTGGTATCTTGAGACTCCTCGCGTGCTTTGTATGGCGGTTATGATTCTCTTTGGGGAAATCGTGCGTCCGTCAGGCAGAGGGAGAAAGTCGACCTTTCTGCCCTCTATTGATTTCAGAAGTCGGAACCCCCTTCCGCAGGAGCATTGTGCGTCGCCAGATATTCCTATGTCACCGACTCGATATCTTATCAGCGGCATGGCATAGTTCAGCAGGCCTGTTACTACTATCTCACCTTCCTCACCTGGTCCAACGGATTCGCCATTCCGAATCAGTTCGACCACTACAAAATCCTCTCTTACATGAAGTCCCTCCTTTTTCCTGCATTCGTACGCTATGGTACCTGCCTCATAGGCTCCGTATGAGTCGTACACCTCGCATTGCAGAGAGGATTCCAAGAACCTTCGAGATGATTCGTCGAGCAATTCTCCCCAAGAGACCAAGGCCTTTGGGCGAATATTCTTGAGTCCTCTGTCTGTGACCGCCTCTGCAAGGAGCTTGAGATAGGAGGAATTGCCCCGAATGATCCCAGGTTGGTATTTGACTATCTCGGAAATGATTTCTTCTGCGGTGTAAGCAAGGTAGACATTTCTTTGCCATCGCTTCAAAATGGATACCGATGGTCCGAGCGCAGTTCCCCCACGTGATTTGGATTTATTCACGCTTGGTTCCTCCTTTTCACCGGGTTGTGGTCTGTGATAAAAAATGTCAGTAACCCTATCCCAGGGATTGAGATCAAGGGCTCTTAGCTCTCTAAAGTACCATAGGGCAACCATGTAGTCCCAGAACGCCTTGTCGTAGAAAACGGGCATTGGTCCTCCTGTCGTGCCGGACGTTGACATCCTGACACAGTCATCCAGATCATATCCCTTAGCAATGCTCTCTTGGGGCATTCCGCTGACAATTTCCTGCTTCGTAGTGAATGGCAGCTTTGACAGATCGTTGAGATCATTGATATCGCTAGGTTTGATTGCCGCTGAGTCCAGTTTCTTTCTATAGAGCGGGACATTCTCGTAAGCATGTTTCAAAATCGCTCTGAGCCTCTTCTCCTGCAGCTTCCTGAGTTCAGTTGGTCTTAGCCACTCAGCCATTAAGAGTTCGTAGCAGTTCCAGATCACCCGGTAGAACATCTTGGGGCAGCCATCTTGCTGTCATTACTTAATCCTTATTCTCGCGCGATGAAAAGGTCAAGCTAATACGTTTGATCGAAAAAACAGAGATGCCGAGCAACAATCAAGATTTTGCCACAATAGACTTCTTCTCGCCAGAAATATTCAACACGCCCGACCCGGCGGCTTACTGAGAATTCCTCTTGCTCAGTGTGATACCCTTAGCCCATTCGGCAGCCCGCTCAACCTCTCCCTGTTTCAGCGGCCCCTCGGTATCCCCTACAATGAAGCCCTCTGGCGGCTTCACAAGATAACCGCCTTTACCTATCAAACTGTTCGCGATGCGCCCGGCAGCATAGCCCATGAGTCCTACGATTATGCGTATACCAATGCCCCTATCTTTCGCTGAGAATCTTGTGTCGAATGAGGCAACGTCGATGTGTTTGAGCGAATCTGGGGGGATTTTTCTGAGGAATTCCTGAATAACCGGAGTCGGTCTCCCCCCATAAGTGGGCGAGCCCACGATCAGAAGGTCTGTTGTTCTCAACTCAGAGGAATTCACTTCAGTCACGCGTAGTACCTTAACCTCACCGGCAAGAGCGTCGCCGATGGCTCTGGCAATTTTCTCGGTATTTCCATGGACAGAATCATAAACGACCAGAGTTTTCATCGCCTTCCTCCGATATTTTCTGATTTAAGCCTTATGATGGCGACATCAGGGGGATTCTCCAGAAGCCTTCCTATATCTTCGTGTTGTCTTCGAACCTTATGCCTCTAGTCTTGTCGCAAACTGCTCGCATGCGTCGACGAAGAAGTTAAGAATGAAGATGGTCAAGCCAACGGTATCCAGAGATGAACGAGATAATTAGGACTGTCAGGGCGGAAGAGTGGGATGAATTCTTGCGGTTCTTGGAGCTTTGCTACGGTCATTCGAGGGATTACTTTCCTCGTTATCTTACACAACTGTACAGGGCGGAGGACGAGGCCCTTTCTTCGTTCCTGGTGTTGGAAAAAGATAGGAGAATAGTTTCGCATGTGGGTCTTTTCCCCTTGGAGATTGTTTCCTTTGGAACTCATGTGACGGTCGGTGGCATAGGAGGCGTGGCCACACTACCAGAGGAAAGAGGCAAGGGTCACATGTCAAGGCTCTTGAACCACGCGGCTGAGATCATGAGGGAGAGGGGCTGGCCGCTATCTGTGCTTTGGGGAGACAGGCAACGGTACCATGCATTTGGCTGGGAAATCGCAGGCGTCAAATATTCGTTATACATGACTGTGCGCTCTTTTGATCGGGCCAAAGTAGAGGCAGCTAAAGTCAGAGAGACCTCACTCGAAGAGGCAACTCCCGTAGTCGGAAGGATCCAGTCTATCCTGCCGTTGAGAGTGAATCGAAAGCACACTGACCTCAACCTGAGGAAACAGGGCATTCGCATTTGGACGAGCGACGAAGGCTATGTACTCTCTTCAGGCGAAGCAGGCTCACCCCGAATATTAGAGGTCGCTTCCCCCGAAAAAAAGGAGCCCGAACTCGTCAGGGGTGTTATGGAACGCTGTTACGGGGACTCCGCCTCACTGTACATTAACGCCTTCGACAGTGAAAGGTTGGGACGATTGCTCAGGGCGACATCTGAATGGACGCTTGTTCCAGAGGGACAATTCAGGATCATTGAACTCGCCGGTCTGCTTGAGTCATTTGAGCGATTGCTATCGGAGCGGGCGAAAATCGCACGCGACTTTGAAGTGTCCATTGGGCTCAGACTCAGAGATAGGGTCGACATTGCCACCATCTCTGTGAAAGGGGGAGAATTTCGAATCTCGAGAGGCAGGAAGTCTGTAAATCACATCGAGTTGGACGAACGCGACGGTGTGCGATCTTTCTTAGGTGGCCCATCAGCTGACCTGCTGAGGTTGGGCGGCCTCACGACTATCTTACCCTTACCGATACATGTCCCCTCCATTGACCACGTGTGAGCAGGACCTAGGAGTGATACCGAATGGCACGCGAGCCATAGACCCGACGCATTGGCTTTTTGTAGGATCGAACACTGCGGGCGCGATCTCTATTCTTTGTATATTCCCTCTATGTCTCTCACGTAATTCCCTTCCGGTGTTTCCACGACGATGTAATAGAACGGCCTCGTGACTGGATTCTCCTGAAGGAAGGCTTTTGCTGAAGCGGCGTCGGGGCCTTTGTGGATTCGATAGAGCATCACTTGGCCCATTCTCACCGTTCTATCCTCCCTGACGAAGAACACCTTGCCTGGCGTGGACACCTCGGCCTTGGGTGTCGGTGCAGTCCTTGCCTCTGGTTCTTTGTCATTCTTCCGCTTACCCCCATGCTTTCCGAAACTGTTCTTCGCATCCTTCCAAAGCTCGTGGGTTAGATCCTCTCCGGCCACTATTGCCTCATACTTCCCGTCATCCCTGCGGTAGTGTCCGAAAATCAGGGTCTCGGTGCAGATCAGCTTTCCCGTGTCCTGTGCAATTTGAATGCACTCCAACTCAAGCAGGGCCTCTCTTGCATCGCTTTCTCTGTCGAACACATAAAGTACGAACGGGTCGAATTTTTGATGCACACCCCTAGAAATCCAGTATGCCTCTACCTGTGAAATGGTCTCTTGCCTCATGCCCATGTTGTCCTTTTCGGTGTATTGTTTGGAGGGCGGCTTCTTCTCCTTTTTCCTACCGAATATTCTGTCTAAGACACCCATTCTGAGGCCCTATGCCTCACGTGATTGTCCGAGGCGATAAATGCATTTTCTCTCGCGCCCGTCGTCTGCGGGTGTGTATTTCGTTTGTCAGACTGGATGCTACTAGTGTTGTGCATAATGCGCGAATTGCGATGTATGCTATCGCCAACGATGAGGAGCGTGTCCTCATGTGCTAATCCGGAGATGCCACCTGAGACTATGTGCGCGCGCACTAAGGGTCCATGAGGATTTTTGCTGTCCCGTCGCCGACGAAGGAGTTAAGAATAGACACGGTTGAGCCAACGTCATCCAACGACGCGTGCGCGTGAGAAGTCGACTAGGGAGATGACTCGAAAAAAGACTGGTCTGGATGTGATGGTCATAGGAGATGCAATGATGGACATCATCGTCAAGTATGACACAGAATTCATGAAAAGCGGGGCAGTCTTCTATGATGGAGCTGTCTCCTACGGTGGTGCGGGTAACGTGGCAGTAGACGCCTCAACCTTGGGCTTGAAAACAAGCATGGTCGCAAAAGTCGGCAGAGATCCACTGGGCCGTCTTTTCATGGACGACCTTCTAAAGCACAATGTAGTCCCGCAACTAGCTTTCGATGACGTCTCATACACCGGGTTCCTAGTGTCGCTTCTTCATCAGGACAGTGAAAGGTCCTTCCTAGTATGTAGAGGTGCAAACGACAAACTTTCTCCGAAAGATATTGACAAAGCGTTTGAAGGAGCTAGGCCGAGAATAGTCTTCATACAGGGTTACGGTATTGCGTCACCTCAAAGGAGAGCTCTTCTCTATGCAGCAAGAAAGGCGAGAGATTTCTGCGCTACAGTGATCTATGATCCTGCATCATACAACATAGTACAGGCTCATAGGAATTTCGTGATTGATAATCTGATGAGATATGTAGATATATGTCTACCGAACCTTGAGGAGGCCAAAGCCCTTACTGGACGCAGTGATCTAGAGAGCATGGGAAGGACACTTGCCGGGCTTGTTCCCCTAGCCATTGTCAAACTCGGTGCCGATGGAGCTGCGATCGTTCCGAGAGGCGAGGAAATCTCCTACTATAAGCCTCAACGAGTCAAGCCCACGAACACCACCGGAGCAGGAGATGCCTTTGCATCAGCCATAATCTATGGTCTTTCAAAGGGATTTTCGCATGATTTGACGATGAAGATCGCCAACTGGGTCGCGGCAAAAAAAATACAATCGCTAGATTCTAGGCTAACAATTGAGAGAAGGCAATTCACAAAATTCAGGGTTGGACTTCAACGAGATCAACGTACTAGGCGCTGATTATCGCGCGGGCGCCGGTCTCCAACAGGATTGAGGAATCTTCCAACCTGACATCCCGCGCAATCTGCGCCTTTGCCGGCAACTAGGTCAAAGCGTCCTCTCTGACTCTCGAAGCGCGCCTGAAATACTCTTTTCTCGTCTCGAGCTTGAACTCGTCAATCATGTCCTCTGCGGTCGCATCCCGTGTGTTTGAAGCTAGCATGAAGACCGCCTCCGGTCTAAGAACATCTAACTCAACCCTAGAACCGTATTTCTTCTTCACAGAATCGAGTTTCATATGGTTGTAGTTCAAATGGAGAATTTCGTAGTCAAGATTTACGGTTTTGCATATGATAGGATTATATGAGCTAGATTTGGCCAATATCCGTCCAAGCGGATCCACGATCATGCTATTCTCCCCGCCACGGGCTGAAACCATGTACACCCCATAATTGAAAGCCCATATCCTTAGCTGAAGCCCACCTTCGTACGCAGACGGGAAGAACACTAACTTAGCTCCCTCCTTCACTAACCCCTTTATCACTTCTTCGAAGTTGAGGTCAAAGCAAATCGCAAGGCCGAGAATCCCGAAATCGACTTTGAACACTCCGCTTTGGGTTCCTGGGGTGATCCCAGATTCTATCTCATCGATTGTGGGATGGATCTTGTAATAGCTACCGACGTACTCGCCATTTCTGTCCAAGAGGACGGCCGAATTGTGGAAGCGTCCATCTTTCTTCTCAATCATTGGACAGATGACATAAGTCCCATGTTCCTTGGCTATCGAAGAAACGGTTCTGAATATTGGCCCAGGAATCTCCTCCGCAGCCTTAGTCGAATCCCTGGCCGATAAGCCTAGAGTGGGCCAGCATTCCGTAAGACAGACTATATCGGGTTCCTCCATTGCTGCTCTCTTCAGGAGCTTAGCGGTGTCCTTGACATTGCGGTTTACGGTTTCTTTGATCGATCTAGCCCTTCCCCTTCCGCCGAATGATACAGACGCTACGCGCACAAATCTAGCCAAAGCTGTGAAAAGATACTTTCTGCCTTCTTAAGAATTTAGATCGTGCGCGATTCATGTCCGCCGTTTTCTGTTTTTCCTCTAATCGATGAAATGGGATCAGGGCAGTCGGGGTTCCGCTCCAAGTTGCCAGAACAGAAAGCTGAGCTCATGCACTAGGTCATCAATCTGTCTGCTCATTGGCTGTCCTCCAGAGTGTCCGGCCTTCGCGTGATAGCGTAGGAGCACTGGCTTGCCTGATGTTGTGGCCGATTGTAACAAAGCTGTCATTTTTCTTGCGTGAAATGGGTCCACTCGTGTGTCGAAGTCCCCCGTTATGAGAAGCACTGCGGGATAAGGTGTACCGATCTTGACCCTGTGATAGGGTGAATAGGCATAGAGGTATCTGAACTGGTCGGGGTCTTCTGAGGATCCATACTCAGGAATCCAGAACGGAGCCACCAAGAACTTGTGATAGCGAACCATGTCAAGCAAAGGATAGGTGCAAACGACTGCAGAAAAGAGCTCCGGTCGCTGTGTGAGAGCTGCGCCAACGAGAAGCCCGCCGTTGCTCCCTCCACTTATCGCCAGTTTCTCAGATTTGGTATATCGATTCTGAATTAACCACTCGGCCGCCGAGATGAAGTCATCGAAGACATTCTGCTTCTTCTCGAGCATTCCGGCCTTGTGCCATTCCTCGCCGAACTCACTTCCGCCTCGCAAACTCGGCTGCGCGAAGACACCGCCGGCTTCTATCCAAAGGGCGGTCCTCGTTGAAAACCAAGGGGTCATGCTGATCCTGAATCCACCATATCCTGTCAGAAGAGTCGGATTTGACCCATTAGGCTCGATATCTTTCGCATGAACTATGAACATCGGAATCTTTGTGCGGTCCTTTGATTCATACCAGACCTGTTTGACTTCGAATCTTTCGCTGTCGATCGGAACCTTGGTCCTCCACCACTCTTCCTTGCTCCCCGTTTGGGCGTCATATCTGTAGGTCGTTGGTGGAATGTGGAAAGAAGAAAATTGGAAGAATGCCTCATTCGTCCTCGATTGAGCAGACATTCCCAAGACTGTGCCGACCGGCGGTGTCTCGATCTCGCGCAGGTATCTGCCGTTGAAGTCAAAAACCCTGACTCTTGAAACGACGTTATGTGTGAAATTAACTAAGAGCCTTTCTCCTGCAATCGCAAAATCCTCAATCGTGTCCTCGCTCTCGGGGATTATTTCCTCCCATTTCTGTAGAATTGGATTACTGAGGCCGACACGGAATATTCGCCATCTTCGTGCTCCCCAGTTCGTGTGAAGGAACAGTTGGCCGTCTCCTATTCGAGCATTGAACGCTGCATCTATGTGATTGACAATTGTACGAATGGCGCTGTTGTTCGCAAGATCCTGAACATAGACCTCAGTTTTCGTGGCCGCTGCTCCGTGGAGGACGCATATGAGAAGGTGGCGCCCATCCTCAGAAACCCTAGCACTGATTATCTTGTCAGGGCCGTAGCCCTTACCGAAGATCTCTGGGTCGGCCGCAATGTCGGTCCCGATCGCATGGTAATAGACTCGCTCGCCATCTTTTTCATGCCGTACGTAGTAGAAGCCACTCCCGTCTGGTTTCAACGAAATCTCGATGTAGCGTGCTTTGGGGAGTCCGTCCTTCAGGTTCTCATTCTTCTGAGCATCCAGAAGGTCAATGGCGCTTTCGTCTTGCCCGCCGTCCTGCACTGCATAGGCCATTACTGCACCGTCCTCAGAAATATCCTCAATCCGGACGCTTGTAGTATGGTCTGGACTCATGTTGTGTGGATCGATCAGGACCTGATCCTCACCCTTAAGCCCCTTCCTGATACAGATGAGTGAAAGCTCTTGGTCCGCAAACTGCTTTTGGAAGAAGTAGCGATCCCCCCGTGCAAGTGGAATCTCGACGCGATCTACGCGCATAAGCTCGGTAAGCCTTGACTTCAGTCGTTCGCGCCACGGGAACGAGCCAAGAAGGCTCTCAGCATATTCGTTCTGGGCTTTGATCCATTGACGTGTCTCGGGACTGCCCGTTTCTTCGAGCCAACCGTAAGGGTCTGAGATCTCAACACCGTGCACGTGTTCCTTCACTTCTGCCCTCCTCGTAAGAGGCGGCCTCCTGGACAAAATCTCCTCGGGTGGCATCTCATACGAATTATTTCGCGAACTTAAAAGCACTGGCACGTGGGCCCGGCGTAAATCAACACACCGGCTAGGGGCACACAATCGATCAGGGAAACTGCTTTAAGGAATGCGTGACGCAATGGTATTGGAATTGGCCGCTCTGGTTACGGGAGGTCTCGGTTTCATCGGCTCCAAACTCGTAAAAGCCCTGCTGGCTGAAGGACAGGAGGTAACAGTATTCGACATCTCATCGGACACTAAGAGAATAGATGATGTCATAGACAGGGTGAAATTCGTCAGAGGTGATATTGCGAGCATTGACGATCTACTTCAGGTGGTCAAGAAAGATGAAGTCGATACCGTCTTTCACCTGGCCGCTCTTCTGATGCTTGACTGCGAAGCGAATCCTTGGAGGGCTTTGAAGACGAACGTCGATGGCACAGCTAACGTCCTAGAAGTCTCGAGGCTTTGCCACGTAAAGAAGGTGGTATTCCCAAGCACACGCGCAGCGTTCGGTCCTGGGGATGCAAAACCATTAAGAGAGGACGACCCGAAGAGACCCAATTCGATATATGGCATCACGAAGTTGCTCTGTGAACAATATGGACTGAAATACAATAGCCTGTATGGCTTGGATTTCCGTTGCGTCAGGTTTGTGATGGTCTACGGTCCGGGAAGGACAACGGGAGGCAGTGCGTTCGGAACTCAGCTCATAGAAAATCCTGCATTGGGGAAGCTCGCACAAATCCCGTATGGTCCGGACGAGCTGACGGATTGGCTCTATGTGGAGGATGCCGTGAAGGCGTTACTCATGATCCGAGATGTCGCGTCGTTGAAGAGAAGAATATACAACATCAATGGCGAGACGCGTTCCATTGGTGAAGTTGCCAACATCGTGAGAAAGATACTGCCAAAAGCGGTGATCGAATTCACTCCGGGAGAAATCAAATTGAACCAACGTTATCCACTGTTAGATGATAGCGAGGCAAGGAGAGATCTTGGGTGGGCACCTGGCCTCACGATTGAAGACGGCATTAGAAATCACGTGAATGAGATCGTGAAAGTGTCCCGCCCCATCAAGTAGAAGGGCAACCTAGGCCCCGGTATGGCCGCAACGCGCGTGTTGTCCGTAACCCCTACTCGACTTTCCTACTTACATACAATCCATAGCCGAAATATGAGAGAAATTGACTCGCCTCCCGTCGTGATATGTCTCTCCTGAAATAGGCACTTCTCAGATTCGGATCCAACATAATCTCCGCAATGGCGCTCAAGTATCTCCGAATGCCATCTACGCGAAGTTGGCTGAGGGCCTGCTCCCCATAGTTGATTGTTCGAACGCTTGAAGATAGCAGTTCAAATCCAGCCTTGCTGAAAATCTGTCGCCATCCATCTTCCTGCAGGACTTCAACATCCGCACGCATTGATTTGGACAAAAATGAGACCACTTCGGCTGGAGGGGGCTTCAACCAAGTGGCTTCACTGTCCCCGAAAAGACCTCCGGGCCTCAAGACCCTGTTTATTTCAGAGGCTGCCTTCGTCTTGTCACAGACCACAAGAACCGATTCGGCGATCACGGCATCGAATGTATTCCGGGGGAAGGGCAAATCATGTACATCTGCTTGGTAGGTTTTCACGCTATCGCTGGCACCTTCCTCTGCGATCCTTTTCTTGGCCCATTCCAGAACAGTTGTGTTGATATCTGCCGCCACGACGTTCGCATGATACTCCTTCGCCAGAAGACAGGCCGTGAAGCCGGTTCCGCACCCGACATCCAACACATATTGGCCAGAGGTGATATTACAAAGTTCGATGAGATGTCTCGTGGCTGGTATGCCGCCCCAGTGCTTGGTTATGCCTATCTGTTGCCAGACATCATAGAGTACAAATCTACCTTCCTTTGGAACGATCTCAGGATTCTGATTCTCTCTCACTGTGATATGGGTGAAGGAAATCGTGCTTAAAGGTCTTGAGGAGCCATGCTCGATCAACAGGAGCAAGCACACGCGTCAATTGCAGGATAATGCGCGCATCTTGCGCAACCGAGCAGAGATACCGAGACTCTAGAGGAGACATTGTATTACTCGTGACAGATCCGACCAGACAGAATTCGTCTGCTCAATGATCAATCCCAACTGGGTCAACTTCATAGTAAGGCTTCCTCGGCGAAACACATATTTTGCGACAAAAACGCAATATCTGAAGCCGAATATAATGACAGAGAATCTAAGTTGCAAGAGAATTCTCAAGCAGTTAAGATCCCTCTCAAACCCTGCAGCAGTGGCAGGTATGTCGAAATTCGGAATCAACACAGAGAACGCGTATGGCATTTCTATTCCAGAATTGCGAAAGATCGCGAAAGAAATTGGAAAGAGCCACCAATTGGCCCAAGAATTATGGGAATCGAACATTCATGAAGCTCGTATTCTTGCCTCTTATATTGATGAACCCAACAAGGTCACGGAGGAACAACTCGAGAAATGGGTTAGAGATTTCGACTCTTGGGACATCTGCGATCAGGTGTGCGACCTTTTCGAAAAAACACCATATGCTTACAAGAAGGCCAAGGACTGGGCAAATCGAAAGGAAGAGTTCGTGAGGCGGACGGCATTTGCATTAATGGCTGGGCTTGCAGTTCATGATAAAGAAGCAAGTAATGAAAAATTCACACAATTCTTTCCTCTAATAAAGCAAGCGGCGACTGATGGCCGGAATTTCGTGAAGAAGTCAGTGAGCTGGGCCCTCCGGAATATAGGCAAACGCAACAAAGTACTCAATGGAAAGGCAAAGGAGATAGCAAGAGAGATTCAGAAAGTGGATTCGAAGGCCGCCAAGTGGATAGGATCCGATGCGCTCCGAGAATTATCACGCAAACGGTTCTTTTCATCTTCAGAACGGACACGCTAACTGAATAACGCGCGCGTTCAGCTCAATCCCGTGCATTATCTGCGCGAATGCGGCGCCTGACGGAAGGGAGGAAATCGTGGATCTCCTTACGGAGGAGTTTCAGCTTGGCATGAAGCATGTCCGCCGCATGTGGCGCGGTGTGGTCACGACCATAGTACCAGTCGAGACGCATGTCGGCTTTGGCCACAGGGATCGCCTCAATGACATTCCGTTGCTCGTCCATAAGCACCTGGTGCCATCGCTTGTGGAGCTTCAGGGCTTCATCAACCTCCTTCCTGGTTTTGGAACGCTGCGAGGCTAAGGCCAACAGTCGGTCGCGCAACAGACAAGATTCATAGAAATTCGCTTCCGTTCTCGCCGTGTGATAGAACCAACGGATCTGGGAAACTTCCGCGGCGTATGGCAACCGGCATCTTTCCGGCACTCGAGATTGTGTCTTCCTGATCTCCTCCACGGCCCGCCCAAGGAGTCCCTCCATCTTCCGATAGAACCTCAGGAGCACCTCCCCATCCTGAACGTTTTTCCAGAACATCGGACGGAACTTCAATCCCTCATCATCCGTGATTTCGGCGCGAAAGAGGTACTGGCAATAGAACACGGGGGGCAGGTCGGCTTCCGGATCAGCGCACATGGGATGTGCGGGCCCCATGTAGTGTGGCCCATTGTAATAGCCGGGAATCTGTGGAGAATAAGCAATGGCCTCGGAAACCAAGCGCCAAGCGTTGCGCAAGGAGGGACCTGATGTATGGCCGGCTACACGGTCTGCGAGGTTTTCGAGAATCCATTCCTTGTTGCGGCAGGGATCCCACCACATCCATTGGAAGATTTCGGCCGCAACACTCCCGTAGCATTTTCGGAAAGCCGGCATGCAGAAGACTCCAGTCGCCCCGCACGAGGCGAGTGCTTCAGCGCGATCCAGCCAGCGATCTAGACACGGGACATCTGCAAGTCGAGACGCCTCGAACGCGAGTTCCGGCTCGCTCTTCATATAGATGGGAATTCCAGAAGCGCGGCATTCCGCAATCTGCTCCTTTGCTCTTTCACAGGGACCAATGGCGTCAATGCTGTAGTCCCACGCCCACTTCCGGAGTCCATCTGGCTTTTCGATGACGGCTTCCTTCTCGACCTCGGTCAGAATGCTCGTGCCAGCTCCGAGCTTCCGAATGGTCCTCGCCAAGAGGTCTCCTGTGGCCCAGACATGCTCAGCGGAGTACATCCAAGCAACGACCTGCGCTTCGGGATTCATCTTCCTTGCTGCCTCTGCCATGGTGTTGCAGAGGTTCGCAACCACGGTGTCAGCGCCCAGCGCCTCGCACCGAGGACAGGTGGTATGCCCTATCTTCGCCCCATGTGGGTGCATGAAACAGTGATAGAATCCTTCCCCTCCGGTGATCATGACGAGCCCCGAAAGACCCGGGATAGACCTGAAAATTCCCTCGACGGTCTCCCTGTAGTAACGGCGAACCAACGGATGCTCCGTGCAGAGGATATATTCCCCGTCCTCTTTCCACGTGAGGGCGCCACGAATCTCCGGATTCTTCACCAGAATGGGGTCATCTTTCGGAAACTTCCGCTGCGACGATACCCAGCAGTATGTCTTGAGCCCGTACTTCGCCGCTTCCTCACTTGCATCGTGCATTCTCTTCAGAAGATCCAGCTCGCGCCGGACGGCCAGCTCAGGAATGGCATCGCTGAGCGAAAGGGCATGGAACTGTGCCTCCGGCAATAGGACGGCGTTGAAGCCCATGAAGACGAGGTCGCGAAACGAGCCCATCCAGGGCACTGCGCCAAGCCGCACAGTCAAACGCGGCCTGTAGACCTGCTCTCGCTTTTCCAAAAATGGCCCCTGCCTGAGGCCCATGAGATTGACTATGCGAACAATTCCGTCGCGCAATCCTGCGGGATCGCGGCCATGGACCCGCACCCTCTCCGGGGTAACTGAAAGCGTGAAGCTCTCGGGAGTCTTCGGGTCGCCGCCGCCCTCATCAAGCAGAATAAAGCAACGCTTTTCCGACTCTACTTCAGTAGCGGGAACAGCCCTGAGCCTTATCGGCATCCTCATCCGCTGTTTGAGGAAGTCTGCGAGGTGTCCGGCCATCAGCCGTGTCAAGGGTTGGGCTTTCTCTGAAATGACTATCGTCCACTTCGAATCGATTTCTATCTCGACAATTCTCGGCTGCGCGTCCAGGTCGCGGCTGAATCGCGAGAAATAATCTTCTGACAACACGCTGAACGGGCTTGCCGCGTAGTCTGCGTCCGCCTCGCGTGAAAGTCGCGCCGTCAACTGCTTCAGGGTCTCCGGTGACAACTGTGGCGCATGGGCTAAGGATTTCGATCGAGGCATGAAACCACCCTGCCCGACCCTCTCTTATCTGTTTGTCCTGTCATACATGATCAAACCACGCGCGCGCCGCAAACCAAGGCTATTCCGATGAAAATCAGCAGACCCACTATGGGAAGGGCAGAAAACGGCGGGATGGTCTCCGTTGGAGTCCCATAGCGCAACAAGTAGATTTCATTGGAAACTAGGTCTGAAACTCTTGTAACATTAGAAATCGAATTCCAACGAGGGTCAAAATAGATTTCATAGATGCCGGTTGTGCTAAAATAATGATTTGTAGGTTTGTTCCCATAGAGGAATCTCAGTATTGTTCCACTCCAAACTGGGATTTTGATCCTATTCTTTTCGAGGTCACATTCGAAATGACGGAAATTTAGGCAGTTGTATCTATTCGAAGCCAACGGTATCGCCAAACCGCTGCCGTTCTCGACAGAAATCCCGGTCAGAAACAAACATAATGCAGCTTGTGCCGTTGCCTCGTCGGAATAGGTACAGGAACTTGATAGCCTAAACCGATTTGTGTTGGGTTGCTTCAAATCGGATCTGCCTAAACCTGTCCAAGCTTGTGTAGCATCATTTCCTTCTAGCATATTCCTCATATTTGTTTGATTTCCCTCGTTGAAGAGCGGATAGAAGGTCTGGAGCAATATCCAGGCATCGAGTGTTCCGTCTAGTCTTCGTTCACGATTGCCCGGATTATGATGTTGCACAACTTCATATTCTCCGTGCCATTGCGGAGAATTCCATAATCTGTTGATGTATCTACACTGTAGATCCGTTGTAACCCTGGTCCAGTTGCCTAGTCTAGCTCCATTCAGGTGGAGTCTCGCAACACTCGGGAAAATGCTCATGCCGGAAAATTCCCAACCTGCCCATCCTATCTCCGGAACGTAATTGAAGTGATCACCCGACCACAGTTGCTTATTTATCCACTGCCATTCTTGTACTGCACATTGAAGTGAATCTTGCTCACCCAATTCGTAGAAAGTGAAGAAACAATCCATTAGATTTCCAGCTTCATGCCATCTTGCCCCGCGTTGTGATTTTGCGTCTTGAGTGTCAGGATTGCACTCGTAGAATGCCCTTCCATACCGATCTCTTATGGATTTTAGGCCCAAGAACCCAGAGGTTTCGTTCCATTTTCCGGTCTCCCAATCATATTTCCTAGCGTAACTATAAGCCCAGAGCGCTATCCTATCATAAACACTGAAGTATCCCGAGGCTGCAGGATTGGTCTTTGGAAGAGAGTATTTCTTGAACATCGGAATATTGCTTAAAGCAAGTTTCACTTCATTGTCAATGATATTAGAGGAATATCCCGCTCGTTCCGCGTAGTACTTCACTCGAAGAACATCTATCCAATTTCCTTCATAACCCATTCTGAGTATCCAAGTGTCAAAATCGGTTGGAATCGATTTGTGCATCACAACCCCAACATTCACGAGATAATTCCAGCTTTCAACTTCACTTAGACAAGCTTTTATCTGATTCACCAAAGGAGGGCTCTCGCTTGTGGAAAGGTTTGAGTTGAGGGAATCCTTCTGAGATCTTGGGAATAGTAACGGCTTGCTCCCATCTAATTGGATTGTTCGGCCCCCTACAGAATTCGTCAGGAGAGCAGATTGTCTCATCTTCGCGCTGTCACCCGATGAATAATCCGCCTTACCGCTTTGGGCACTCGCTATTCCTGCATTAGTGGTCAGATTAGTGCTGCCAATTCCAACGAAAACCAGAAGAAAGATCATTCCGAGCATGCAAAGGAGCCTCTTATTGGACTTCTCGCTCCTCAATGAGAATCCCTCCGAGGAGTTCCCTTGACCGAATTTAAGTCTAAACCACGGTTTCAGCCACGATATTCTGCCTCAAAGATCGCACTCAACTCGGAGAATTCTCTCAACAGTTTCTGGGATAGGAGAAGTGGAGATGTTTTTCTGGTGACAGAACGATGGGCGCGTGAAGTGCCGCCACATTTTCCTCATCATCGATTCCCAGCATCTCGATGAATGGTGAGCTTCATCAGTTCAAATCCCGCCTGCCGGACAGGGTTAATTATCTAGGAATTGGTTCAATGACCATGGAAAAAGAAATGCAGAAACTACTGGATATGTTCGAGGAAAATGGAATAGAATATCAGCTGTACAAGCATGAACCTGTGTACACTTCCGAGCAGGCTTCGAAGGCCAGAGGAGTCGAGCTAAAGACCGGCGTAAAGTCAATGGTTCTAAGGACGAAGGAGGACAAGTACATTCTAGCTAATATCGCTGCAGACAGAAAAATAGACATCAAGAAATTGGAGAGAATCGTAGGTACGAAAGAGCTGAGATTTGCCACCAAAGAAGAGGTCATGGCTATTACTAACTGTGAGCCCGGTTCCGTACATCCCTTCGGCAGACTATTCGACATAGATACATATCTAGACGAATCCGTGCTGGAGAATGATTTCGTGAATTTCAATATAGGAATGCTTACAAGAAGTGTGAAGATAAGAAAAGACGATCTTGTAAGGTCACTACAATCCAAGGTAGCAGATTTCTGCAAGACCTGATCATCAACTGGAAGCGCACGACTATATGAGTTGCAGGTTTGTGTCCGATGCGCTAGTTTGCCTTTCAGCGATCTATTCTTCGGGCTTGCGGCTCCGACCAAATAGTAAGGCACCGTACAATGCAGCACCTAAGAGGAAGCACAGGATGCAAAAAGCGAAGGGGCTCAGTCCTATGCGAACATCAACATCGAGGAGAGGATTGAAATCCAGTGGATAGAAAGGCCTTATGTCCGTGTACAATGGAGCATCCAGTAGTATATGGGAATAAACACCCAATATAGCTCCTGCCATTATGGACACACGTGACGATCGTTGCTGAAGTTTCAGTAGACCCATGGCTTTCCGCATGGGGCTATTCAGTCTGAACATGACCGGGGCAAGGAGCAAGGCGACGATCGTGCCCCCTATGAACGAATGAAAGAACCCGTGAAGAGGACAATCAAGTCCGAACACAAGAACTGCGAATGGCTCAAGGTCCAAGACAACGCTTGCGATGAAGAACGTTGGAAAATCGAGAAATCGAAGTGTAAGTAGACCAAACAAAAGTGCAGGGCCGAGATGGAATGGCGTGAAGGGCATGGTTGAATGGAGGAAGATAGGAGGCACATTAAATGCCTTTCCAGCATGTGGCCTAATCATTGAGTCCGCGTTATTGGGCCCAGTTGTTGACAGAAGGTCGCCTGTTTCGCACGCGCCTCACGAAGCTGTCATAGTCTTATGTTAATACGAGATTCGTAGACAATCCCAAACCACATCGAAAATCCATTTAAGGACATGAGGAGCCCCCCATGAGGCGATGAAGGGAAGTCCTGCCCACGATTACTCAGATGTTAGAGTAGTGATATTCGACTTCGATGGCACATTGACCACATACCGTCCCATGATGATCGAAGCTATCCGGCAGACCCTCAAGCTTCATGGTATCGAGAGAACTGAAGTTGAACTGATCTCCGAATTCAAAGACCACCTACACGCTGGAATTAGAGATCTCCCATCGATTCTCAGGGCGATGCTTGAGACACCAACTTCACGCAAGAGCGATGAGGTTTGGAGGCTCTTCGTTGGCACTCTGATGCGCTTGATTGAAGAGGCTGGTCCTCCAGAGGGCGTAAGCCAAGCTCTTGGGGAGCTCAGGGGTCGAGGAATTCAACTTGCCATAGTAAGCTTCCGTAGGAGGGATCTATTGAGATCTTTGTTATCAAAGATGTCCTGGGAGCAATTCTTCGACGCAGTAATAACGCCTCAGGATGTTCAGGCATTCAAGCCAAATCAAGATCCATTTCTTAGGGTGGCCACGCTTTTGAACGTAAGACCTGAAGAGTGCATCGTCGTAGGCGATGAACCTGCCGACATCCTAGGAGGAAAAGCGGCCGGGATGAGAACGGTTGGAGTGTTGACTGGCATGTTGGACAAGACCCTTCTCGAAGAACTGGGGCCCACATCAATAATAGGCTCTGTAGTTGAGATTGGCAAATTGCTTGACTAGCCCGAACACACGCGTAGACTCATAGTACAGGGTACGATCAGAATTGCTGATACGCTGAAGACATAATCACAAAAGAATTCCTCCCTTTCGTCTCTCGCAAAGGAAAGAACAGCATCCGCGTGCGTTCCCCCTCGATAGTGAGACCAGGAGGTCCTTTGATGACTATCGTGGTCTTGGCCGCAGTTGCTTCGACATGGTCGATTTCGTAGCCTTGGATGCTCCCGTCCCCATGGATGAGCAGCAACGCAGCTCCGTCAAGAGAGCAGTCCGTTGGTAAGTTGGCGTCCGTCTCGAAACCACAATCGATAGCCCCTGTGATTCCGCCTTCCCAACGGCCCGGGGCTTTGAGCGAGCGATCACCGTAAGTCAACTCCATGCCATCCAACAAGTACATCCAAGTGACCTGGCCTTTGGACGTCGAGACGATGCCGAATCTGCCGCGTAACTCGATCCGCTTTGGACCCAGGATCTGGCGAAGTTGGTAGGGAGGCTCATCATTTGTGCTCAAGATATAGTCAATGCGATCGCCTATACGAACGGCCAGTGCCACAGCGAATTCGCCGCTGGGATGAAATTCCAGCCTCTGTAACTCGTCGATAGCCGGCCGACCTCTATATGGTTCGTGGACAGCTGCGAAAGCGCTGGAGAGATTTTTGCCCAGTCGCCGGGCCAACACGATGGGCATCGTGTACTTTCCGGCCTCAGCATCTTTTTCGAGGGCTCGTCGCATAGAGAAGGCTCTGCCAAATACCACCTCCGTTCCGGGGTTTCCTGACATGATCGTCCTAAGCCCTATCTCGCTCTCTTCGACATAGCGAAAATCGACCCACCAGGGTTCGTTCGTCCTGCAAACCCGTATTTCTCTAATCTCCCTGTAGGAGCTGTCATCCTCTTCCCCCCGTATCTTGTCGAACTCGAAAAGGGTTCCGTCTCGAGGCTGGAGTGTCAAATTGGAGACAGCCAACTGCTCTGTATCCGCGTCGCCGTGTAGGGCCCAGTCATGAGATCCGCCACCCTTCACGCGGAATATATCAACCACGTAGAAGTCATTCTCAGACAGAGCTATTGTCGCCAGCAGACGCCGATAGGTTTTGACCCCTCTATAGCGATAGAAGGCTGGCCCTTCTGCTTCAACGACTTGGACCTTGTCGTGGCGGGGGTCGTAAAGGAGCAGGTTTCCGAAGTGTTCTGCGTCATGCAGGTTCCCTTGAAAATGGCTGGTCTTGGTCTCAACCCACATTCCTTCCCGAAAGAAGCCCTTGTCCGAAGGGGATTGGTCTTGGCGATCCACCACCACCGTGTTGTGGAGCACAGTCGGGTACGTGCGCCATGTCATCGAACGTGCCCCACTGTAGCCCAAGTCACATACCATCTCTCGGCCCTTCGCAAAGAGGATAGTGTTGAGACTGTCAGCGTGCCAGTGGCCAAGGTGGGCGTAGCACCAGTGCAGGTGAACCTGCCAACCTTCTTCTCCTAAACCGCGACCGAGGATGCAATGTCCCATGCCTGACAATAGGTGGGTTTCAAAAACCGCGTCGCGCTGGACGGGAGGACGTGCCGGCAGGTACCACCACCAACCCCCTGTGTCATGTACGTGCGTCCTCATTGGAGCGACCAGCGGGCGTTCTCCGTGTTCTATTTGAGCGAACCGCGGACACTCCTTTTCCAGATCTAGGTTGTCAAACCTGCCCCCCGACGCAGGGTGCCGATAGCCTGGCGGGTCGCTGTAGCCCTTGGCCAAGTTCACTATGGCTCGCAACGAGCGAACGACGCTTTGGTGGTAGCTTACCGTTCCCTCATTCCATATGCCCTCTCGGAAGAAGCCCTTCTCAATAACGCGTTGGAAGATCTCGCAGGCTTCGTGCACGTAGGCCGGTTCCTGAATGACTCTACCTAGAACCAGTAGCCCCCTTGCGTACTCTCCGTGCGCGTTTCGAACTCCTGCCAGGTCACTTTCGAACAGGTGGCAGAAATCTACCGTTGCCCGGAAGAAGGTTTCGATGAGGCCATTCACGTTCTTGCCCTTCTCCTGACTCAGTTTCTCCATCTCTCCGCTCTGATAGATAAGGTCGTAGGAGAGAACCAACTCGACAGGTATCTCGTCCCAGAACCAATAGTCCGCCCATATGCCAGCCTGCGGGCTGTCAGTGGCGCTGTAGGGTGGTTTGCGATCGTGGAAAAAAACCGTATTGATCCCCAACCAATCGTCGCTTCCGTGGACTAACCAACATCGATACACCTCAGCGAAGCGAGCAAGGATTACAGCGGCTTTGTGGGCAAACCGCACATCTCCTGTCGCATGATATAACTTCGCCAAATCGAGCGCGCTCTCCGTGAAGTAGATCTTCTTGTGATAGTTAGCCCGACATTCAAAGAAGAACCTAATGCCCCTTGGGGACTCATAGTACCTGTAATCCTCATCAATTCCCAGGGGATTCCTCACTTTCAGGACCTTGTCGGCAGGGTACCTCTCATGCGGGATCTGAGAGTACGCGTCGAAGGTCATCTTGCAGTAGCGGCACCGTAGCTGACCAGGTGAGTTGACATCCCACGTGAGTTGATCGTTCTGCCGGCCCGTAGTGCAGTTCGGACACCTTATGCGAATGCTTGGGGTGCTTTGAGGCATCATCTTCTCAAGCTCACCGTCGGTCATCGCCATGACCCTTTCCACTTTCTCCGATAGCAGCTTCGCATCGACAACTGGCTCATAGACCGGATGCTCCCCCGGGTGCAATGCACGATTTTCGTACATAGAACCGCAGAACTGGTACTTGCCTCGTTCGTTTCTTGAGTTCAACATAGTTCCGCTCCCTGAAAACCAAGCACTATCCGTGCTCTCTTATTCATCATACATAGCCTCAATTCTGTTTCTCCCACATTTCATCCAGCTTGATTGATTTACTCGGAAGAATCGCTGAATAATGATTCACTCCAACTGGGTCGTCAAGTGAGAATGGCCCTTGCCATCTATTGCGAGTTGGCGCCCCAAAACAGACGTTTGCCTTCAAATCAGACAAGTCAAAGATTATTGAGAACAGCGTTCCAAAATAGTCGTCGTAGTAGTGTCCACAGAGGCCATGATATATCTCCTTGGAGAGCAGTTCCCTGATCGCTTCTTTGCTGATGCTAGGTGATTCGCGCGACAAACGGGTGCCGATGAGTTCAAACCTCCTCTTCGAATTCTTCAATATCCAATCGCCGGCGTATTTCTGATATTTGACTAAGTCAGGCAAAACATAATGGTTGGTTGAAAACAGGCATTGTTCAGATGAATTAGGCCCTACGCGTTTTGTATGATATTCTCCATCGAAGAACTGGGCCAGGGCAGCATTGTTCTCCTTGTCCGTCATCAGGAAGCTCCAATATCCACTGATTGGCATCTTCTCCAAATGCCTCAACGCTTCCGCAACCGTTTTGCAATTGTCCAATAATGCTCTAACGACCAAGAAGAAACCGAATCCTTTTTTCGTTGCTTCCCTCTTGAAGGTGCCTCCTCCTGTGAAGGTGATACACAATCCATACTCGTTCATTCCATCGTCTCGAGCAAGAAGGAATTCGGAGAATCCGATGTGTTTGACTTTTCCTTTGATTCTGATAGTGCAAAGACGGAAATCATTCTTTTCATGATGGTATTCGTAACTTCTCCCCACGTAGATGTGTTTATCATGCGTTATTGGCGACAGGACTGCCAGTTGGCTGCACCTTCCGGGCTGATAGACCGGGGGGTTGTAGATCTGAAGTCTCTCTGGTCCGACACCTAGACTATCCGCCAATCCCTTTATCTCATCGTTGATTCCGTGACAATATTTTTCATAGAAAGCCATCAGTTCCTCGAAATCACTGAACCCCAGTTTCTTCGGTTCGACCTTCGCAGAAGCAAACCATTTGGCCTCGCTCGGGTTTTTTGCTTTCAGGATCTCGCCTTGTTGCACGCCGACCTCATAGCTGGAACCTTCCAGAACCACATGTTGAAAGTCCCTCCTTACTATTCTGTATTCGTGGTTCAATTTCGCTCAATCCACTTATGTTGTTCCGTGATATATACTACGATATATACTACTCTGATAGAACATGGAAATAAGGCTGTTGGGGGACTCACCATCACAGGCTCTTGAACATGACACGCCTCATATAGAGCTTCTTCTTTTCGCGAGCACGCGAGTACGCGCGCCCAGTGGGGAAAGGAATTCTTGGTAACGCCCAGGCATCCCGCGTTGCACGTTTTGAATAGATCTGACTAGATGCCCGTGCGAGTAAGACAAGGGCCAAAATGATGATTCCAAGTGCAAGTAAGTTTAGCAGATCCCCATAAAAGAGGTGAACCGCTAGGAATCCAAGGACAATGAGAAGCCAAGCTCCGATAAGAACCGCTGCCGCCTTGAGAGAGCTTCTCCTGTCTGTCATGAAATACTTCTTGAGGTCTGGAATCAAGCTCTCCGGTTTCGTCGCATATCTTAGAATCTTGTAGCCGCCTATGATTGAACACGGAAGCGCAAGAAAGGAGAGCAGTTGGCCGAGAGGAGTGAAGTCAGATGCGCGCCCCACTACGACCTCGATCTTGCCAGCAGAAACATAAGACGACGAAACACCTGTCTTGATTGAGTAGGTGCCCGGCGATAACGTAATCCACTGGCTGTCAAGCTTCGTCTCCTTCTCAGGTCCAGATGAATTGAACTTGGACTCATGCGCCCATGCAACACCGGAGCCGTTTTCGATCCTGACTCTGATGACCGCCGAATCAGGGACAAGAAATTGATATGATACTCGGACCTCCAATTTGGCCGGCGGATAGTGGAGGAAATTGGTTGGCACAACCAAGAACTCAACAGATGTAGCGGGGCTGGAGTATGAATAGGTCGTGGTATATCTCTCCCACACTGAAAATCCAACAATTGATGTCGCAACGACAAATAGAGAAGCACCCAATATGAGGAACGAAGTTGATCTCCTTCTCTTGACTGTTACATGTAATGACGGAGGAGCAGTGGAAGACGGGTCGAACTTGGTCAAAATCCACTGTCAAACATAATCATTTCGGTTAAAATCCTTTTCAGATCCGATGTCTTCAGGCCCTCGTGCCCATCGATCCCGTTGATTGCGGCCACCTATGTTGACCCACAGATTGGTGTGAGGGGCTGTCTCAGGTGCCTGTTACTCCGCCGGGGTTTGTAATCAGGCTCTCCGATCTTGAGAGCATGTGAGTTCTCGAGCGAACATACAGCGCTCTCTGATCAGAACTTCTCGTGATGGACGATCTCCGACATGGCCTTTCTGGGCTTGGGTGGGTGTGACTCGGCTGGATAGCCAAGAGGCGTTACGGCAAGAACCCTGATTCGCTCCGGAATCCTGAGTGCCTTCTTGATCTCATCATCGGCGCCCCAGCGTCCTATCCAGCAAGTTGCGAGGCCAAAGTTTGTGGCAGCTAAGACCAGGTGTTCGAAGGCTATGGCTATGTCTGTCTGGCTTGACGCCTCAGTGCATCCAACGATGACAATAGGCGCCTGCTGAGCCCATTCAGATATATCGAGCACTTTCTTCTTCCGGGGGTTCTTCACGACAATGAAGTGCCAGGGCTGCGCGTTCCCTCCTGAGGGGGCCAGCCTTGCTGCTTCAAGGACTTGAGTAAGCACTTTGTCAGGCACAGGATCAGGTCTGTACTTCCTTATGCTCATCCTTTTTCTTACGACCTCCATGAAGTCCGTCATATTCAACTCTCAATCGAGGCTCAAACCTAATAAGTCTAGCGTGCAGAAGTTCATCAGTCACTTCCTCAATAGAGCTACACTGGGGCATTGCGCACAGCCGTTAAACATTGTACCTCAATACCATCAAGAGCCAAACAGAGGTCATAAGACAGGAAAGGGTCTCCTGTATTGCCACACCTCGCCACGGCCAATTCACAAACCAGATGATCGCGATGCCCATGCCGAAGGCCAAACTAATCGCCCCTATCCTCGGAGAACCCAACGGCCATGAGCAATAACTGTATATCAGCATCGTGACGACCATTAGCGAGAATAATATGACGGACACCAGAAAATGTGTCCAACCGGTGTTTTCGGGAAAGAAGCCTATCAGGGCAAGATCTATCGACATAGCCGTTGCCGGAATTGTCCAACTTAGGTATTTCAATGAACGATGTCGAATGGAAATGAGAATCGCAAAGCATGTCGCCAGTCCCCCGGATAGGATCAGGCCCGAGTTGAAAATCCATGCGGTTGAGCCATGAAGAGCTGTATTCCCAAGATCGCTTAGTGCGTTGTCGTAGAAATTGAACCATGGAGAAAGGACTATCGACGCAGCGATGAATGGATAGGCTATGATGGCACTTAAGACTCCGAGGATACTCTGGGCTTTCATCCAACCAGAAACTATCCAGGCGATTTTATTCTTTGTCTAGACAGTGCTCGGGTGGGAATGGGCCACCTTTGAGCCACGATGCGCTCTCCTACTGAGCAATCAATCACACGTGAGCATGCGCCGTCCTATCCATTAGGTGAAGAACGAGGCTGGCCAATCCAACCATCAAGAGAGCGTAAGCCAAAAACCTGATAATCTCTGGGATAGTTGAGGTCTGACCAACGCCAATCTGGAGTTCACTTCGGTCCAAGGTGGATCCCTCAGCCAGCAGGCTGACTTGAACTGTTCCTTCCGCAATATGGAGGGGGAACTGGACGCTGGTCTCCTCGTTCGCCGAAAGCGACACCTTTCTGGCTTGGTCATATTTCCCCTCGATGACCTGCACGATGAATGTTCCCTGTGACTGCCCCGTGTTCCTAACTTTGACAGAGAGAGTTGATTGGCCGCTTATCACCTGAGCCTGAGAGATCTTTCCCTCTAGCTTCACGAGCGCTGTCGAGAAGATAACGTCTGGTATCGTCAATGTGAAAACATAGTAGTCCGGAGCGTCCGCCTCGTTTTCATTTACCCAGCTTAAGTGATCAGCACTGGTGGTCGTGGGAGCCTTTGCCCATGAGGGAGAGAAGGAGTAGTTCAGCAGAGCAACGCCATCCGTAAACCTGAAGTCTATAGCGTCGATCCAGCTTTGCGGGTCCGAGGCAGTGTAGAAATCAGCCACCACAACTTGGTAAGTGTCGTCGCTGATCCGGGTCAGAGATGTCGTCGTGTTCAGCATGATCTTGAAAGTCGTCGTTATGGCACCTCTGAAGGTCTTCATCCCCTCCGAAAAACCCAGATTGCAGAAGACCGACTTGCTTAGGTCCACTTGCGAGTGCGAGACGACGTTATAGTTCACGCCTCCTGTCGTAGCCGAGAAGAGAAGTACGCCCATCTCGACCGTAGAATTTTCCAAAGCAATGACCTCTTCATCAACGCTTCGGTTGCCTATTAGGCTCCGGCCTTGTTGGTCGAACGGGTGCTGATCGAGCACGACCAAGACAGCTCCACTCCTTCCAAAAACAAGCTCAAAGTTCAGACCAGTCCAGTAAATCTGCTGGGGATAGACTTTGGACATGAACAGCATTGCCAGAACAATGGAAAGCCCCAAAGCCAGGGGTGCACTCGCACGCTTCAACCTGGGATCACCCTGAATGTGAAATACATCTCCTGGACATCAAGCAACCCAGAAAGGCAATAACTTGTCAGCGTTGATCCAGTGAAAGTCTTTTCCTCAAAGATGTATTTCACGTGAGACTCAGAGAAGTCGCCGACCTTTACGCTCGGTCCTTCAAGGAGCTCAATGTCAACCCATCCAACTGGCTCCACATAGATCTGAGGCCAGGCATGCCCTCCCCAGTTGTCAGATGTCTCTACGCCCGAAGGAGTTGAAATGGCCCACATGGTTTCGTCGTGTGAAAAAAGCAACATCCCTCCAGCGACGCGGGCTCGTATCCCCAAGGCCCTAGCCAATGTAACGAACACGTCCGCAACCTCCTGACAGTCGCCCCTGAGAACAAGTTTGCCGTTCTTCAGCACAAGCGCGTGTTCGCCGCCCAAGCGCGGCATGATGGTGTAGTTCAGCCGGTCCAGTATCCACCTGCCTATGGCAGAGGAAGCAGCCATGGGATCAGGAGAGTTGTAGGCTATCTCCTTTGCTATGGACACATAGGTCTTATTCTCCACCGGCCAGAACATCTTTGAGCCAGTCTTACTCTCTGCAACCGATAAGTTGGGCCAAGGTGCACCCGCTATCTGGAGCTTGTATCTCTCGACTTTGACCTCGAACGTCTCATTGAGCCAAGTGCGGACGCCCCCCGGCAGAGTGATGTTGTAGTTCAGTATCGGATTTCCATCCCCGTCAGTGCTCATGCGTAGTGGCTTCCAATTAGACCAAGTGAGTCTTGACCATTGTGTGCTCGCGTTTATTGGCACAGAGACATATACGAGTTGCGAAACTGTTTCGTTGTAGGTATTCTCCAGAAGGAAACTCTGTTTGACAAGATATGTGTAGTTCACCCTTTCCAGATACTGCACGCTAGGCTGGCTGCCCACTGGCGTGGCCGTCCTCGGATAGAGCAGTAGGATCGCGACTCCGAGAGCAATGGCAACTGAGCCAATGATGAGTTTGCTTGACACCAAACCAAGCGGCTCGCAGGATGGCTCTCTTTTAAGTTTTTTTCATAGTCTGTCCTCAATTCTCTCGAGGTCTATGTGCCTAAACGCACCTGTGACCCTAAGGATCCTAATGTCTGGGATAGTCTTATTTACGTTCAGATTCTTGACGCTAAATGACGTTGAGGAAAACTTGGCAGGAAAAAATGGCAGACAAGCCCAATCTACCGAAAACGTTGATACTGAAGAGAGGTTTCCCCTGCTACAATGCAGTCCATAGAATGGGAGCAAGGGAGGGAGACAGGGTCGTGCTGGTCAACCCATCGGAGATTGCAGAAGAAATGCGGGCTGTGCGGAAAGGAAAGCTCACCACAATTACAGAGATCTGCAGAACCATAGCGGAGAAGCACAAAGTCAAGGCCTGTTGTACCCTAACTACAGGCATTTTCATCATGACCATAGCGAATGCGATGGAGGAGATCAAAAGGGAAGGCAAGAAAAACGGGATTCCGTACTGGCGGACACTGAAGGCCGATGGCTCCCTTAACGAGAAATATCCCGGAGGAGCCGAAGCGCAGAGAAAACTACTCAAGGAGGAGGGACACAAAGTCATGCAAAAGGGCAAGAAATATTTCGTCGAGAATTACGCCAGATATTTATAGGGGAAAGACAAGCTCCAATCCCTGCCTGCTATCGTGGTCGGCCTAGGAAGCCAGGGGCTCGTCACGGAGTCGTCTGTATGCGAACAGGGCAGATGCAACGCCGAACACAGATAATCCAATTACTGCAACTAAACCGAATGGCGTCGTGAAAGCCACTGTTGCGGCTATGCCCAGCAGGATGAATCCAAAAAACATCATCAATAAACGCGCACCCAGCGCCTTCTGACCGAAGCTCCTCTCACTCCACCCTGAAGGTTCAGTGGGAAGCATTGAGGTTAGCAGGCAGCAGTTGATCAATAAAGAGGCAGCCATGTCCACTTCGAAAAGCACCGACGTCAATATTCCCTGCAGGATTCCAGACAGATATGTCGCGAGCGCGGCCAAAACCAACCCCGCTGGCAAAAGGCCGAGGAAAGCCGAGAGGGCCTTCGAGAGCGCAAGCCTCCTCTTTGTCAGTGGGAGTCTATATAGATCCCTGGACGATTCGCCTTCAACATAGAATAATTCATCGGAGGATATTCCGAAGAAGAACACGGACAAGGGTAACACCTCTACGATCTTGCTGCCTATCATTCGGGCGATCGGATCTCCAGTTGGTGCAGTCAGAAGGGGGAGTATGAATACCAAGGGGATTATAGAATAGACTAGGAACCTCGCCAATCTCTGGGGGCTTCTGACCAACAGCTTCAGGTCCTTCATGGATAGTCCAATTAATGGACCATAGGCACGAACAGACCATTTGGCCTTGACTTTCAATTGCCGCCCCTTTAGGCCAGAAGTGGTCGTGATTCCCTGAGAAAGGGTTCTCCAAAACCTATTTGAGGAGAAGTTCAATAGAGCCAGAGACAAAACAAACGTCACGAGGATGGAGGCTACCGTCAACGGACTGAAAGTCCCAAGTGCAAGTACACCATAGTTGAGCGGTGGAATCAATTCGGCAAGGTTACCAAATCCGGGGACATCTGGAATCGATACATTCCTGAATATGGACGTCAGAATGTTAGGAAGATAACCAACAAGCAGAAGCAGAATCCAACCTATTGTCGCCAGCAGCCTCAGCCTTGGATCAGAACGAACTGAAGGGGCAAAGGAAGCGACGAACAGGCCAATGCCGTAGCCAATGATCAAGAGTGTTACGGCCATTGCTATCCCTGCAACGATTGGATACAGGCTCCCTCTTCCGATCGCCAAAACCATGGAAGCTGGGATGACGACTAGGACAAATGAACCAACGCCCCAGTACAGGAAACTGGCGGCCATCACGGCTCTTCTGAGCGTGCTTTCATCAACCGGACGATAGGTAAGTGGCTCCAAAAGCCCTTGCGAAGCCATTATGGACGTCAGAGACGCGATGGACAAAAAAGCCATTAGTAGCTCAATTGCCCCGAGCATCACAAAGAAGAAAGCCGACGGCATGGACAACATCAAAAAGCCGAATAGAAGCGATATCCCTGTGGATATGATCGCTGGAATGAAGTTCACCTCTATTATCGAGCCACTTCCCCTCCAGAAGCTCGGAGTTTTCAAGGTCTCCCTTTGTCTAACGGAGCGGTAGGCCGATTCCTTTGCCAGGATCCTTGCTATCTCAAGCCAAAGAGACATTCTTTGTGGCTATCAGTGCACTCCCGCGCCATAATGTCGGCGTCACGCGCATTGTCCTGCAAGAGGCGATACGGATTTAAGGGTTAGCGAACACTCGCGCGGTTGGCTGGAATGAGAATGGAGTGCCAAGGCAGAAAACACTAGGAAGACTCGTGACGTCACGTGTGGAGTCAAAGCTTGGAGAGGTTAGTCTATATAGCGTAGTATTTCCAGACGCGCATTCCTACAGCCGTGTCATGTCATTGCCAGAGCATTCCTTATTGCGTTCTTGTGCTCTGCCTTAGGTATGGGATAGACGAACCAGCATATTCCTTGGGCTCCCTTCTCAAGCGCGACCTGCGTTGCCCTCATTACGTCTTCCTCCGTCTTCATGAAACCCAAGAAAATGCCTGCCACTATTTTCTTGCCGGTCGAAACTCCCTCAAGAACGGCCTCCCCAATCCAATCAACTCCCCTGTCGTAATATTCGTGGTATATCATTGGCTGAAGTGAGTCCAGTGGCCATCTGGCCCATTGCTGGAAAACGTATCGATACGATGTCCCGGGGGTTGCGAAGACAGCTGCAGAAGTCTCCAGAGTGTTGTCGTAGGATTTCACGACCTTGTGGAAGTCCCGCACAAATGCAGTTATCCTGTCCGCCCTCCACTGCACCCATTGGTACCAGAATCTTGTCCCGAACTGGATCTCAAGAGGATCGACCCCATATTCCCCCTTGAAGCCATCCCTGCAGTACTGACAGTAGCAATAATCGTAGTGGGGACCGTATTCGTCCTTTCCCTTCTCTATGCCATACTTCGGCCTGAGTCCCTCTGGAAGAAAGATATCAGGCAAGCGTATGTAGTCGAGGTGAACTCCGTCTAAGTCATATCTCTCCAAAAGCTCCTGAACCCCGGAAAGGAGAAAAGATCGCGTGTCCTCCCTGCTCGGGCAAAGCCAGAGATAATGCGGAACATACGCTGGCTTGTCAACGCAACTCTCCCCATTCCTATTGACGACAAACCACTGCTTCTTCTCCCTGACTAGGTCCTGATTCGGTTTGTTGAAGGCGACCACCCAAGCATGGACCCTCAGGCCATTCTTCTTGGCCTCCTTTAGGACCGGCTCGAAGAAATCCTTCTCCTTGCACGAGCGCGACGAGATGAATGACTTGCTCGGGTAGAGGGCGCCGTCACCCTCTATCGAGATCAGGAACAATTCCTCCGCCCCCATCTCCTTGAGTTCCGAAATATGTTTCTCTGGGTTTTCTGCGATGCCCTGAGTGCTGACCCAAAACGCTCTAACCCTCTGTCCCAATTTCACTCCCAGTCATTTGGTCCTTAATCTAGCTATTTACAATTTCGCATGTACGAAGCGCCGCGACTCGGGTCTAGACCCAGATAGGCTAGATAGCTATCCCCTTAAGGGTCAGCCCATAGTGCGAATTAGCAACCCAAGCCATTACCTTCATGCCTCAATGCGTGGCTTCGTCCATCGACTTTCGCCGCTCATCGTCAGCTTGGAGATAACTGGTCTGAATTTTGCCTTCAGGTTCTTCCTATCGCCCATAAAGACCTCTATCTCCACGTCATTCCCTAGGATTTCATGGCACCTTGACACGAGGTCTTCAACAGAGACCTCTGGGTCGTTCTTTCTCTTCATGAGTTCTATTGTGATTTTGTTCGCGCCCTGCTGCACAGCTTGATATCTTGAAACTCCCGGACAGCCTTGGATTGTTGCCATTATGGCCTTCGGAGTGACGATTCTACCATTGGATAATCTGAAGCAGTCAACGATCCTACCCTCAATTGACTTCAGAAGGGGCAGACCTCTACCACATGAACACATGCCGTCGCCGAATATCCCAACATCACCTACCCTGTAGCGTGTTAGAGGCATCGCATAGTACGGTAAAAACTGTGATTTCAACAATCAATGCCGTACTCTCAATGGCTTTATTGATCACATACATCATCATATATAGGAGGACAAAGTCAGAATTCACAATCGCATTGATAATATTCTCGTCGATCTTCTTTCTGCAGGTCCTCGCTTCGAATCCCTTGGTTCACTGGATCTTTGGTTTCTGGGCTTTCGGTCTTGGCCCATTCGCAATGTTGCCGGATCTGCTGACTTCTTTAGTATTGCTAGTCCTACTATATCTCACTTTCAAATACTAGCGGAATCAGTCGAACGACCCGTCACGCATTGCTATCTGATCACGAGAACTCGATTGCGACATCGCTCATCATTAATGCGACTATCGACCAATGAATATACAGATGGGCCTAATCCTCTTGTTCTTTTCCGTTGATCATAATCTGCAAGAGACGATTATCGGGATCAGAATCAGTCCGAATAAAGGGTACAGAGTTGCGCGCTTGGATTGACCAAATTAGGATCCTTAAATGTAAGACGGTCAAGCAGTTTGCCCCCAGAGGAAGAGCAAAGGGCCGGCTAGGTGGCATCGCCGGCCCCTTCTTTCTACTTGTTCTTTCCCTTTCCCTTGCCGTTTTCCTTGCCGTTCTCCTTACCGTTATCCTTGTCGTGGCCCTTCCCATGCCCATTGTCCGTATTCTGATCTTGTTCCTGTTCCTGCTCCTGTTGACTCATGTTGGAGTCTTTCTTGCCCTTGTCTTCTATGGTCAAAGAAGAGCTGGTTGCCTCGATCTTGTCTATGAGGGCCTTAGCCTGGGCTATCAGCGAATCTGCTGTTTCCTCATCTATGTGTTTGCCCCTCTGAGCCTCGACATGATGTATGAAGGCCTTTAGATTGTTGGCTGACGCTTTCAGCATATTGGCAGCAGTCTTGTTCTTTCCCTCGTCAACCCATGCCAAGCATTGCTCGATCTTCCTAGCGGTTACATTGAGTTTCTTCACGAGGCTGTTGTTTATCCCTCCGACATCTGCGGTTATCGAATCGTTCAGCGCATCAAGTTCACGGAATATGGCCTCAGTAAGCGCAGCGATAGAAGCGTTCACATAGAATTTGGTAGAGGCAAGTGGGACTCCCGGCTCATCGATACTATAAGCAGTCGCATCGTAGGTTCCGTTTACTGCGTCGAAAGGTATTAGCCACTCAATTCCATCTGGGATTTTGCCTTCCGTATCAGAATCGAATGGAAGCGTAGCGATCACTTCTGAATCGAACGCTATGTCAATATAATATCCCATCTCAGGCGTGTAGCCAATTCCAGAGAACACTACCTCCTCCTCGACTATGTATTCCTCCTTGTCAGTCTCAAGCGTTGCAGTACTCACTATGAAGGACGCCCTGCTGACCTCCTTCTCGTAGGTCTCAGCGTTGTCTGGGTCTGTTATGTTGTACGCCACTGCCGTGTAAAGACCAAGGGGGACTCCCTCTTCCACTAACCATTCAACTCCATCAGGAATGGTTCCCTCAGTTGCGGAATCGAATTCCAAGGATCCATAAGTATCAAGGCCCTTTGTGATGTCAATCCTGTATTTTGTCCCTTCCGGTAGATATCCCTCCCCGGAGAATATTACGGGCTCTCCGAACGCATAAGTGGTTTTATCTGTCAACAATGTCGGATCTAGTGTAGAGGTCGATTCCAGATTCGATGTGAGGTCCGCCTTTGCCAGCGCGAGGCACGCGACGACAACTAGCATGAGACACGATACTACTTTCTTCGTTTTCATTCCGTCCTAAGTCGGAGCCGTTATCCAGTATAACGGTTTGTACGTTGGCTTTTCGACAAATCGGCCAGAAAGCAGGGCAAATCCAGCCAAGATCGTTCACAACCGTTCATGATCGTTCACAAAGGGAAAACCAGCCCTCTTAGCCAGAAAATCTGAGGTTCGGAGATGCTGATTTTTCGTTTAAAACGTTGCGAAACTAAATTCTCCTCACGCAATCCTATAATGTCCACCCTGATGTTCTTTCGGCAAATCTTCCTTATGATCTCCTCTTGAATACAAGTACCGGATATTATGTTCTAGGAACATGAGGCACCTTTCGTATATTCTGCTGGTCTCGACTTGCCCCCACTCGTGTATATGTCTGTCGAGGGTATGAATCCGAATCTCATTTTCCTCATCCGATTTCCATATGATTACAATCCCACAGCATCAAGAAGATCATCTATCAGAACCACAAAGTCAGTGGTGGTCCTCTTCCTAACCTCTGGCATCATATAGATGCGGGATTCCCGTCATCTGCCCCGGGACTGTGCAGTTGTGTTGGTCGATCTCCCATCTCTGTTGTCGTAAGCGGAAAGACTGATATTTACTCGACGGGAATCATGCGTCCAGGTGGGAGAGCTGAATTGCTGACTAGGACGGGGAAATTGATATACGCGATGGGCAGGCTTGGATCATCCGCGCTGCTTTCGCTCATTGACCTTGCAACGTTCTGGCTTTACCTGGACTTTTTCGGCCTAGGAGGAATGCTGGTCGGTATTTCGTTTGCGATTGGAAAGCTCGTGATCGCCTTTTTTGGTTGGTACTTCGGATATCTGAGTGACATAACTAGGTCGAAGGCGTGGGGGAGGCGCCGGCCGTACATCCTAGCAGGCTGCTTATTGCTGGCCTTCTCGACTGCCATGCTGTTCTTGCCCGACTATTTCATCAACATCAAGGATCAATTGGGCCTGTTTCTGTACGCGACCGTCTTCCTCAGTCTTGCCAACCTCAGCTACGGGCTCCTGAGCACTCCGTATATGGCGTGGCTTGCAGAAATTGCCGATCCGGAGGAAAGGGTTGAAGTGTCAGCGTATCAAAATGTCTTTGGCATGTTGGCCCAAGTTGTTGGAACATTGATTGGGTTTGCGCTGCCTGCGCTTCGAGCAGGTGGTGCTTCTCAGGTATTGTGGATTCTGCTCGGGCTCGGTGGCCTTGAGATCTTCCTCTACGCTCCAGCACTTCTTACGATAAAGGAAAAGGAGCGGCCCCTCCCGAGACCCAACGTTCGCAGAGAGATCGCGGTCGTTCTCGGAAACAAGAACTACAGGAACTGGCTTTTACTTCAGGGAATGATGTCAATGCCCACTGCAATCTTGGCAAGCCTGATAATGAGCTACCTTCAGAAGGTTCTCATGGTCGTTGGGACTGAATTCATGCTCATAGGCGCACTAATGTTGCTCTTAGAGGCAATATTCTTTCCCATCTGGACAAGGATATCACGACGGATCGGGAAGAAGCTGCCCCTGACAACTTCCTTAGTCGTCTTGACTTTGTCCTTGCCCTTGACAATGATCCTAGGGCAACCAGTTCTCGGATTCATTCCGGACCTATTTCAGGCCTTTCTGTTCATCTCACTGATTGCGATTGGGATCTCTGGTTGGTACCTTCTTCCAAATCCTGTCACTGCTGATATCGCCCACCAGGACGAAATACTTGGAGGAGAGGCAAGGGCAGGTAGTTACGGCGGGCTGATTTCCATTCCGCTGAACGTGCTTCAGGCGCTTGCTCGTTTCATAGCGGGTTCCATTGCAGAGCTACCGATTGTCGCAGGTCAGAATTACTCCTACGGATTGTTAATTTGGGGTCCGGTCTCCTCTTTGTTGTTGATACCTAACCTGATAGTCCTAATCAAATATGTGGAAACTGACCCCCTGCGAAAGAAGCCATCTCAGAGTAATTGAAGACTAGGTCTTGCCAGCGCACGTGATAATCTCTTCGGGAGAGCCCGTCTGTGAGTATCACGGGCAAATGCGGGTGCAGAATCTGAGAGTAGACTCCATGTCTAACTTCTATTTGCTTTTTGGGAATTTGGGCGGATGTTTCTTCCTCCACTCAGCTTGTCTCTTGGCCAACCATTCATAGTTCTCCAATAACTCCGGCCAATTCAGTTCTTTCTGCATGCCCTTGATTATTGGTTCCGTTTTGTCCCAGCCTATCGCGCGCGCCGTACGAAATAGGTCGAAAGTCAAGTCCTCATTTAGCACCTTGTGGTACAATAAGACCCCAAGCAACTCATAGTAAATGCCAATTCTTATGATGTTCATCTGTCCGTCACTTCCCGGTGGATACTTCTCCTTGAATTCCTCATAGCTCTTGACAGGGGGCATTTCCAATAACCAACCCAGGGCCCTCATGACAGCCTCATTCCCGTAGAGTGTCTCAAAGAACTGAAGGAGCAACTGAGCGTCTGCTTTATTGGGTTTTGGCAATACACCCTCACCTCTTCAATACATGGATGAATAACCTGTGACACGATATAACTTTGTACGATTCGTTGTGCGAGCGTGAGTATATTGCCAATTACCGGACCTGAACCTCCTGAAGGCCTTTTGCAGAACGAATTCATCTGAAAAGCGGTCTATGCCTCTCAATCAGCTCGTCCAGACGAAACTCGTCACTTCTTATATCCTCCACGCAATCACCGGAAGGAGAGGAAGCATCTTGCGACATCTCGAGCAATATGCCAAGTCACCGTTCGAATGGCCTCTAATTCTCCTCTTCCTAGTGCTGGCATCAACCATAACGATAGTACTCCTCGATCGGTCAATGCCACAGAAAACAATCGACATAGCCATATACTCAGACGCCGGCACTTGGGGCGAATCGGTACAAGCAACACAGAAGATG
Organism: uncultured Nitrososphaerota archaeon; assembly: GCA_964408285.1. Classification (GTDB taxonomy): domain Archaea; phylum Thermoproteota; class EX4484-205; order EX4484-205; family JAAOZO01; genus CAYOYV01. Next base: position 41,556 of record CAYOYV010000007.1, read on the forward strand.
TTCCAGTGGATGGGCTACACTGTTGAGATGGTCAAGGCAAAAGACATCAACGAACCAAATTTCCTCAACAGGTTCCGTATCCTTTGCGTCCCTGGCGGAGACATGTACCAGTACTCTCAAGACATTTCTCCGAACGGCAGAGAGAAGATCAGGGACTTTGTTCGAAGCGGTCACGGCTACATTGGGATCTGTGGAGGAGCCTACTATGCAAACGAAGAAGTCATCTGGAGAGGAAGCAAACTCCCGATGACTCCATTGGGCTTATTACAAGGAACGGCGATAGGTCCTCTCAATGAAATCGTTGAATATCCGAACTATGCAATGGTCGACATTCGTATGGCTGATTCCGGGCATCCAATAACGCGTGAAGAGTCCAGTCCAGCATGGATTCTATATTACTGGGGCCCGACTTTCGTAATTGATGACGAGCATAACATCAGTATCCTCGGAAGATATGCACGGACGAATCAGACCGCAATTGTGGCCCTTGCATACGGTAGAGGAAGAGTGTTTCTCATTGGCACTCACCCCGAGATCGAGGAGGACAGCGATAGAGATGGTGTGACATTCGGTGATGAATTGGAGGATAAGGGGTCTGACTGGGAATTGATGAAGAAAGCCGTCGTCTGGTGCTTGGAGGCCGAACCTTCCTCGTGACAGGTCCAGTGGGAACTCACTCGATCTCTGTGTAGGTGATGAGCAGGGATCCAGGAGCACTTTCGATCGTTACATCTAGCCCCTCGTCGAGATCTCCGAGAAGGAGATTTTGCCTTGAGCTATCTCCTTCAACGATTACACCGTAGAAAGCACCTGAACGAAGACCTTTCGGTTTCAGTTTCAGAGTCTGGCTAGGGGACTCTGGTCGACGAAAGACAAGGATCATGCCCTGATGGAGATCCTCCCTATGGAACTGATAGGCCATCCAAGTATTGTCTGCAATGCTGTAAGGCGTTAGAGGATAGAAGTCGCCAAAGAAGAAGTGCCTGATGCGCTTGAAATCCTCTATCAGACGGATTGCTTTCTCCCTTGGAAAAGATTCTGCAATGTCCACTTGGAATGGAAGGGTCCGTAGTGAAGGGATTTCGGGTTGGAAAGGATTCCAGTCTAAGACCACCCCGCTGTTTATCGAACTCCTGAACGAGTAGAGCTCAGGATAGCCGCTGCCGGTGCTAGTTGAAGGCAGGTATAGGCTGATTCCGTAAGTGTGACATTGATATCCATTGGGCTCGAAGTAATTGTAGTCCGTTCGCCAAAGAGCAACGCTCCTTGAAACGGTTTCCAGGTCTATTCGTCTCCCTCCAGAAGCACAATTGTCTATTATCAGGTTCGGGTTTCTCGTCAGAAGCTCATCCCAGAGAGTGTAGAGCCCCTCGATGTGTCGAATCTCAGTCATACCCTGTCTGTCAGGTTCGTCTGTAGCCCTCCAGTACGGAAGAGGGTCCATATTGAAGTCCTGTCGATACACTTCTATTCCTTCGTTCTTTATCATATCCGATATGTGCTGGAACAACCATTTCCTGGCGCCTTCGTTCCCGAGATTCAGTAATCCATTGGGATTGTCCTGTAATTTCAGCACCCATTCGGGGTGCTCGCGATCCAACCAGGTGCCCTGATGTACACGCTCTGGCTCGAACCACAGTATTAGGCCCAATCGCATTCTTCTGAGCGCTTCTGATACGGATTTCATCCCCTTCGGGAATCTATTGCGATCGATGAACCAGTTCCCTACACCATTTGGCCAACCACCTTCAAACCAGCCAGCGTCAATCCAGTGGTACTCCACGCCAAGAGGTGCGAAGCGAGAGGCGAAATCGATCTGATTCTGCTCGGTGGCCCTGTTCGATTCTTGGTACAGCGAACCAGAACTGCAGGCAAGCATGAGAGTAACGGGTTTGCCATACTTCTTCGGCATGTGATGAGCGAGTATGAAGCGCCTGAGGAGATTGTGCCCCTGAATGTGGTCTTGTCCCTTCCAGAAGAGGAGCAAAATGCTAGGAGTTCGAATCTCTTCATTTGGATGAAGCTTCAGATGAGTCAGCTCCATTCCCGCCGTGATGCGTAGCTCAGTCCCCCTGGTAAAAGAGGTCGCCCATTGACCCGACCAACCTAGAGCCAGCACAACACCTCCTTCCTCCACGCCCTCAATATTGAAGAATGGCAGGGCTGTTGTATTCGAAGATCTCCCCCCAATTGGTGCAAGCTGTAATTCAAATCCGGGCCTCATTGCGTCATCGATAGGTGCGAAGTCATTCTTTGCAGCTGAGCTTCCGAGCGCGCGATGAAGGATCGGGTCCTGTCCGTCTCTGCTCCTGAAAGAACAATCGAGAACCTGTATGCGCTCGACTATGGGGGTGTCCTTGTCTGAGGTGTTCCTCAACTTCATCACCCATTCAATCGCAGGGAAGTCACCAAATAGAAGACAGTCACACGAGATTTGCAGCTTCGTCTCTGGGTCGAGATATGTGAAGGTGTGTTGCGTCCGTTGCTGGCTGAGGTTCCTCGATGAATGCTCCTGCTTCCAATCCTTGATTATCTCCTTGCTTTGCCTTCCGTCATAGATGAATGAGAAAGGGGCCATGTCACTTCTAAAGTGAGAAGACATCCAAGCCTCTGCAAAATTCGCCTCCAACGCCCACCGATTCCCTCCATATGGTGCAGGAAGGTTTGGAAAAGCTTTTGCCGGGTCGCCATGATGCTGGAGTAGGCTCACACATGGAAGGGCGAATCAGCGCAGTAGAGTATGTTCTTCCTGGTTCTCGGCATTTCGTATCTCTATGTGCGTCTGCTGAACTAGCCTAGCTCACGAGCCTCACTTCTGACATTCCACGGCCCACTCCTACGCCCCGGAAAGCAAAACCGGCCTTCTTGCATCCCCCTGGATCAAAGACATTCCTGCCGTCAACTATGACAGCAGTAGCGAGGAGTCCTTTAAGTTGGTTCAGATCGATCTTCCCGTATTGCTTATGATTAGTGACCACAGCTATGCAGTCCTTTCCTCTCATCGCCCCTTCCAAATCGTTCGTCAGGGCTACTCCCTCGTACTCCTTTACGAAAGGGTCATGAACTATGACCTCCTTGCAGACTCCGGTCAGGAGATTGTAGAGGGGTAGTGCGGGGGTGTTTCTCGTATCGTCTGAATCATTTATGAAAGCCATACCTAGGATGCAGATTCTTGCATCCTGAATTCTCACTCCTTTTTCGTGCAGGGCTTCCTCAATCAGAGCCCTCATGTGCTTTGGCATGGAATCATTCAACCTTCTGCTCTCCATCAGTATCTTCGGCGTGAACTCGAAAGAACCGTAGGCATCAAGACCGTATTTCAATAACCACGGATCCTTTGGCATACAATGACCTCCGACCCCTGCCCCGGGGACATGCATCATCCTGAGCGGATTTCTAGAGGGATCGGAAGGATCATTAGGAAGCGAATTCACCAAACGTCTGACCTCGTGCACGTTTACGCCAAGGCTCTCGCAGATCATTGCGATTTCGTTCGCGAATGCGATGTTGACATCCCTGTAGGTATTCTCTGTGAGCTTGGCCACTTCCGCAGTCAGGCAGTCGGTTGGGAACAGCTCCGCCTTGACAATGTTCTTGTACAATCCGATTCCGCGTCTAGCACACTCAGGAGTCAGACCCCCAATCACCCTCGGCATGTAAATCATGTTGTGAAGCAAGCGCCCGACCATGACTCGTTCATAGGAGTAAACGAGATTGAAATCCGCGCCCGCTTTCATTCCGGAGAGGCCCTCAAGAATTGGTCTTACAACATGATTGGTTGTCCCGGGCGCTACGGTTGACTCGATGACCACTATCGTTCCTTTCGGCATGTACCTCCCAACCTCCTCAGACACTGCCTTCAGCGAGGAATATTGAGGCACATGATCTGTATCAACGGGTGTCTGAACATCCACTAGGATCGCGTCGGCCTTTCGGCAAACGGAGAAATCCTCAGTCACCTTGAAGCTGCCCTTCTTCACAGCTTTTTGGATGAGTTCCTCCAGGCCGGGTTCCTCTCCTCCAATGGGGGACCTGCCTGTGTTGAGGTAGTCGATCTTCCAGCCAGATCTCTTCGATCTTCTTTGCACCCCAGTGACGTTGAAGTCTTCGACGTTCGCGAAAAGCGCTGCGGCCGGAATTCCAACGTACCCCATACCTATGACGACGATTTCCAATTTCGTTAATACCTCACGCGCCACAACTGAAGATTGTGCTTGGCTTTAAATCAAACGCCTTCTCGACACAGAATACAGTTACTCGTCTATTGCCCGCGTTCGTTCCTTTTGGCATAACAGTATGTCGTGTGATTTGTTCGCGATAGGTTTCCCTAGTCAATTCGAGTTGTCACAAGTAATCTTATTACGTCTCATGCAAATCCGAACCGTAAGTTGATTGACCGACGGAATGGATGAATCAAGGGATCTGCCGGAGCAGGTTGTAAGATCGAGGACTGGTTTTGCAAAACCCGAGCAGCTCGGTGGCCACTCGGTCGCCAGATATGATGATGCGTTCACACTGGAATCCTGGGGTACCTTCCAGATCACAGTATACTATCCGGCGTTGATCACCGGTGAACCAGCCCTTCCTGAAAGAGCAGCCGCCCCGTGTCCGGCCATAGTATTCTCTCCCGGTTATGCCGCAACCAAAGATATGTACACTTGGTTTGGCAATCATCTGTCCACTCACGGATACATAATCGTTGTCTTCTCAGCGCCAAAAAGGATGAGTTACAATCCGCAGCAAAGAGTGGATGGCTTCCTCAGAGCAATAGATTACTTACTGGAGAAAAATGCCGCGAAAGGCAGCCCACTGGAGAATATGATCGACACAACGCACATAGGTACGGCTGGACATTCGTTGGGTGCTATGTCAAACCTGATCGTTCTGTCTCAAGATGCAAGGATCCGAGCTGGAGTGGCTCTGTCTCCAGCCTGTAGATTCGGCACCGGAATCATCTCACGTGCCTCGAATAGGGCAGTATTTGACCGGATAAGAATGGCATGTGATAGGATCAGCGCTCCGATTCAGATCCAAGTTGGTAGTCTGGATTCGCTGGCTCCTCCCGCGAACGCCTACCTCTGTTACAAATACATCGCGGCATCAAGTAAGCAATACGTGGAGATCAGTCGTGGCAATCACTTCAATTATGTCGATGAATGGATAACAACGCGGCGCGGCGCATACGCCTTGCGGGGAATGCTGGGCAGAAGAAATGGCGTGAACATACAAGAGCAACATCTAATTGCCAGTAGATATTTCACAGCTTGGTTCAACTATCACCTGAAGGGAGACTCCAACTACCATGGCTATCTATACGGTTCAGAAGCCAAGAAAGACCTCGAGCAGGGTATTCTGTCAAGGCTTGAATGGAATGGGTAATCCTAGTCCTACCGGTTTTGGTCCTCCCTGCTTCTTAGTTCCCTTCTGACAACTTTCCCGAACACATCTTTGGGTAGCTCCTCAACGAATTCCACTTCCTTTGGAATCTTGTAGGGAGCGAGTTTATCGCGGCACCAATCGATCACGTCCTGTTTTGTGATGCTTTTGACATAATCGTGTCTTGGCACTATGAAGGCCTTGACAATCTGACCATATTCCGGGAATCTGGCCCCAATACCGACGACGGCGACTTCTTTTATTGCCTTGTGCTCACTGATAACAGTCTCGACCTCTCCGGGGAATATGGGATATCCTTTGTACTTTATGACATCTGTCTTCCTCTCTACCATGTAGAAGTATCCGTCATTATCCACGTAACCTATGTCCTGAGTTCTCAGCCACTTCCTCCCCCCAATATATGCGAAGGCCTTTGGGTACCTGTGCCCGTCATTCCAATAACCCTTCATCACCTGAGGACCGGACACCAATATTTCCCCCAGCTCGCCGACCTTTGCGAATTCGTCCTCGTCCGGATCAGCTATTGCGACCATGACTCCGGGCAGTGGGATCCCAACGGATCCTTTTTTCTCCCTACCTCCAACTGGAATCCCTGTTGCTGGAGTTGCCTCGGTCAGTGCATATCCCTCTGTGATATCAGCTCCCGTCAGCTGCTTCCATTCATCCTTGAGATTCTGAGGGGTATGGTCAGATCCGCACGCGCATAGCTTCAATGAGGAGAGATCGTATTTTCCCCTCTTGATTGGTTCAATAAGTATCCTGAAGAAGGCTGGGACTCCGAATAGCATGCTTATCTTGTACTTCTCTATATATCTGAGCAATTCCTTGGATTCTGGCCTAGTAATGACCACGAGGGTCTGTCCCATGCTCAGTCCACCTGTCATAATGACATTCTGGCCATACATGTGAGAAAATGGCAGATATGCCAACAGGTGTGTGCTTGTATCGAATGCACCTCCTGAGGCCGCCTTCACCTGCGCAATGCTGGCCACAATGTTGTAATGTGTCAGCGATGTTCCCTTGGCTGCACCGGTTGTGCCTGAAGTATACAGTATCGATGCAACGTCCTGTCCGGGATCTATGCTGACAGGGGGATACTCAACTGGCTTCCTCTTGACAAGATCCTCGAAGAAGTAGGGCCGCTCCTTCTTGGGGATATTTGCTCTGGGTACCTTTTTCAATATTATGGATAACGTCCTCGTGAAGCTTGGCATGAAATGCAGGATGTCCGAAAGGATGACTCTCCGAATTCCAAGCTCATCTATTATGGGCTTGATCTTCTGATAGAGCAGATCGATCATGATGATGCTTTCTGCTCCGGAATCCTCAAGCTGTCCCCTCACTTCCCTCGGCGAGAACAGGAAGCTGACGGCGGTTGGAATTGCGCCCAGCTTTTGGAGAGCATAGTAAGAAATCACGAATTGTGGACAGTTCGGGAGGTAAATCGCCGCAACGGAATTCTTTCTTACCCCCAGATCGTACAGAGCCGATGCCATTTTCTCAATATATGTTCCTAGTTGCTCATAGCTCATCTTGCTTCCATGATAGATCAATGCGGTCTTGTGGCCGTGGCTTCTGATAGAGGCTTCTATTAGATCGGTTACCGGAATTTGGGGCACCTCAACTTCGTGGGGAATACCTCGAGGATAATGCTTCAACCATGGCTTCTCTGGATAACTCATGCTGTCGTCACCATTCAGAGGGGCTTCCCCATCTCCTCTTGCTGAACAGGTAGCAGAGTATCCAAGAGACGATTGCGATGATGATCGTCACGACTATTGCGATTTCGCTTGTAAGTGAGCTAGGCCCTATCAATCTATATGCCAGAGCGAGTAGCGAGAAATGAAGATAATATATAACGAGAGGCACGCGGCCTACAACTGTCAGAATGGTCAAGTTCACATGTCGATCATCAAGCATCTGAATGATCCCAAGCAGAAAAAGAGAAGCGCCTGCGGAGAAGAGTATGGAGTGATAGTAGGCCCATGTGCCGAGGAATAGGGCTAGGATTGTTCCCGCCCCAATCAATGGAGGCACGAATATGTACATTAACGTGATTGCTCCGCCAACGAGAACCATCTCCCGCTTCATTTTCTGTCCCTGAACCAAGAGCTTGGTGACAGCGGCGCCAACGAACATAAGCGGAATTGTCTTCAGTACAGCCCACGTATTCGTGAATAATATGTTCAAGGGGTACCACCCCAGTATGAAGGCGAATGGTTGCGACAGGATTAAACTCATCAGAAGCGCTATCGCTGTCGCTGAGGCAGTGAGTTGCCTCCACGAAAGACCATGTATGAAAGGAAGGGCCACGATTGCGGTTAGGCCCAAGGACGCAATTGGGTCGCTTACGTTAATCGCCCGCGACAACATGCGAGAAAAATCCGGCGTCACTCCAAGTATGACGTAAAGAGAAGTTCCCAGGAGAAACATTTCCGTCAGGATATAAATCACATATCTGAGTACGATGTGAAGTACAACTTCACGAGGACTCCCGGTTTCAAGTCTTCTCATCGAAGAGAGGACCAGACTTGCGCCCGTTATGAAAAAGAATAAGGGTAGACCGGTTGCTAGCGGATCACCGCGCGTTGCTAACACTGCTTCTGCTGTCTCTAGTTCCTCGTATAATCCTGTGAAGAATAGATACAGCCACACGGTATGATAGGGGATCATGAATAAAATGGCAAGCCCCCTCATAGCATCAAGGCACCTAAGACGTTTCATGGGCATGGTAGATGCGCGCACTTGGTGTTGCTTGTCTCATAAATCTTTTAAGCCTTGCTCGGTTCACAGTTGGCAGATTCGAATCTTTAAATCCGAAGAGCGGGCTGTCCAGTTTGGGTGACCACATTCATGCCCTTCAGACTGAGAATGATCCTTGAGCCCAGAATCGCCGCATGGCTTGGAGTCATGTCGCTTCTTTGCGTGATTGTGTCTACTGGCATTTCAATCGCTCTTTCTCCGTGGTTCAGTTGGACGCGCAATGCCCTCAGCGACTTGGGAGTTTCGGAAGTGGCTCCTGTTTTCAATGTTGGCCTAATCATCACCGGGATTCTACTATCGATCTTCGCGACATCTCTTGCCCTTGTGGAACATGCCAATCGCCTTGGTCTACTTGGTGCAATGGGACTGGCCATCCTTGGCCTATCAACTGTAGGAGTTGGGATCTTCTCTGAGGCCTTCATAGTTATGCATATCTTCTTTGCCCTGAGTTGCTTCTTTTCGTTGATCTCATCCTCTATCCTGCTTGGCGTGCGTTTCGCCTCGGAAAAGGAGACAAGGACATTGGGTGCGCTGGGGTTGCTGGCAGGGATGCTTGGCATGATTGTTTGGTCCACCATTAGATTTCCCGGGGTGGCATCCAAGGAGGCACTTGGAGGTCTCCCTTTTATCGTATGGTTCATTCCGCTTAGTCTATGGCTGTACAGGAAAGGCAACCTACCTTCGCCAAAGGTTACAGGAAGCTCGAGATACGATTCGGGCACCTCCAAATCCTGCGTTCAACCCTTGGAACACTGAAACGTGTCAAAAACCTTTTATCCAAGACATAGAAATCCCGTTCGAAATTGAACCTAGGGCTTCTTGACCATTTGACCAAGTACTCTATTAGGGATCTCTTCACCCAGCCGTCTAGGACAATGCTCACGATATTCGGAATAGTGATCGGGATCGCCTTCATGGTATCGCTGTCGAGTCTGGCGGTATCTATGAAGACGGAGATAGAGGGCAGTGTCGAAACCGTCATGAAGTCCGCAGTCTTCGTCAATGCGCGCAGACTGCAGGGAGCTATTCCCACATATGTCTCGAATACTATTCAGAAAATGGATGGAGTTGTCTCAGTCATTCCTGTTGTGATAAGCGTTAGCGCTTCAGGAGGAAAAGCGGTCACAGTCGTCGGGATGCCAGTGAATGAAATGCAAGGTTTCATACCAGTCGTCACTGGTAGACTCCCAAACGCAGACAATGCTTCAGAATTCTTGACGACTGAGCCCATAGCCGCAAGCTTCAATCTTGCCATCAACGATACGTTGAAGGTGACAACTTTGCAGATGATGACATCAACTAATCTGAAGCTCGTTGGCATGACCGAGCTTGTGGGCATTTTCCAGGGACTGGCGGCCGGATCTGGCATGGTCGCGTTTACTGGAATAAGCGCTGCACAGCAAATGTTCAACATGGAAGGATACGCCACGATTTTCATCGTGAGGATAACAGAACCCAACGTAGCGCAGGATCTCAAGCAAACGATAGAGGCCACTTTCCCAAAACTCAACGTCATGCTGGAGACGGATCTAGTTAGCAGCGTTGGAAACATAATCACCTCGTTGGATGCCCTTGTTTTTGCCGTGAGCTTGATAGGACTATCGATTTCTGGTCTGAGCGTGATGAACTCCATAGCCACGAACGTCGTGGAGAAAAGAAGGGAGATCGGAGTTCTCAAGTCGATTGGTGCCAAGAACTGGCAGGTATTCTATATATTCATATTTCAGGGTCTGCTGTTTGGAATAGCGGGGGGAATATTGGGAGGAGGAGTCGGCATTGGCATCACCTACTTGATACTCAACTTCGTCAACAACGTCCTCTCGATAGGAGTAACATTCCCCTTCATTATCGACACGACAACTTACTTCAGGGGATTCAGCGTGGCTTTGATCCTAGGGATTCTGGCCAGCATAGTACCCTCTTGGAACGCCACAAGGGTCAGGCCTGTGGAGGCGCTGAGATATGAGTGAAAACAAACTCATCCAATGCGTGGATCTGATGAAAGTGTACGAGGTAGGAAACAACAAGATCTTCGCGCTTGACGGGATAGATTTCGAAGCAAACCAGGGAGACCTCATCTCCCTGATGGGACCTTCTGGTTCTGGTAAGTCCACACTACTGCACATGATTGGAACGATAGATAGGCCGACGAGCGGAAGAGTTTGGATTGACGGAGTGGATGTGACAGAACTCCCGGAGACAAAGCTCTACGAATTCAGAAGGGACAAGATAGGTTTCGTTTTCCAGTTCTTCAATCTTGCAACCCGTCTGAACGCCATAGAGAACGTGACACTTCCAATGATGCTAGCAGAGAAATACAAGAGAGAGGAAGCTACAGACAAGGCAAAACTGCTATTGAGGCTGATAGGGCTGCCAGAGGAGAGGTTCAAGAATACCCCCAGACAGCTCAGTGCAGGCCAGCAGCAAATGGTGGCCATGGCAAGATCACTGGCCAACGATCCTCTTTTTGTGTTGGCGGATGAGCCAACTGGAAACCTGGACCTGGAGTCGGCGGCAAGATTGATCTCAATGATAAAGTCCCTGAACTCATACATGAAACTGACTTTCATAATAGTCACCCACAATCCAGAAGTGGCAAGTGTCGCTCCTGTAATCAGATTCATGAGGGGAGGAAAGCTACTGGACAGGCCGCCGGACTCCTATCTGGCACATCGGGTCGCACGGCAGGACGCTACTTCTTCGCCCGAAAAAGCTGAGCTTTTCAGTGATCTATTCGATTTCGAGCAAGGAGTAACCGAGAGAAGGTACTTGAATGGTGACTTAGGTGATGTGGAGTTCGAAAGGCAGATGAACAGGATAGAGGAGATAAGGCGACATATACGATGAAGCAAAACGGTCTGGGCACAATTGTCCTTCTCATCCTTCTTCTTTCATTGAATGCACAGAATCAGAGAATTTCTGGAGATGAGGTAGCTGCAATCACCCTCAAGGGAACCTCTTCCTATTCAACTCAACTTGATGCGAGAACTGGTAAGGAGATCTCGTCCTTCTCCTATTCATTGCAGGTCGATAATGGAGGCGATTCTCCGACTTCAGCTGCAGTCAGGCTTGTTTTCCATGATGTAGAGGCTGATTCCGTGCAGACGTTTTCCCCTGCGATTCGATTAGTCAAGTCAATCGACCTCGGGAGATTTGTGGAATGTACATTCAACGTTACGGCCCCCCCTGGAAGATCGACATTCGAGATCTCTGCTAAACCTCGTGCTATGCCTTTTCTGGCAAGTCAGAGCTTGATTGTCAACGGAGAACCCGCGAACGTGACTGTGATGGGCCCTTATAGATATGTTTCGATTAATGCGGGGGACCTCCTCATTTGGAAAGTGAAGGTGACAAATCAGTTCTGGAACACAAGATCAATGTCTGTTAGGCTTCAGATGCCGTTGTTGTTGTCTCTGTCTTTGGACACAACGTATTTCGAAATTGTCAGCATGAATCCAGCACCAAACTCAACAAAGGAAGGAAAGGAGAACCAATGGAATCTGATGCTTGAGGATTCCGCTGAGATAGAACTCAAGATAAAAGTGACTAAGCTATCTGAATGGGGGATCGCGAAGCTCTCACCTTTCATAATCTCGTACTCCTCCGAGACACTAGTCAGCTTCTTGGAAATGATGAAGGGACGGGCATCTAGCCTAAGGGCGAGTGCAGATCTGTTGGAGACGGTTCTGAAATCTGCCAACTCCTCAATTGGCCTTGTGGGAGGCATCGCGGATCAGTTGGACATAGCAAGTAATGCGATGGTTGCATCTGGGGTTGCAACGGCTGAAGTGGGAAATGCCCTATTGATGATTGCCCAACAAGCCAATGGAACAGCAAGCGCCATAGGAGCATTTCTCCCTCAACTGGATTTGCTGCTGCAGCTTACCTCATCAGAGAACCTGAGCGCAATCATATCCCAGGCCAAGTCCAACATAGATTCAACAATAGCCACATTACAGAATCTCCAGAACACCCTTTCGGCTCAAGCCGGGGTTCTGCTTCAGCTCAACACCACACTGAACACATTGCTAAACCAGACTTCCAATCCTGAACAGAGGAGCCTAATACTGTCCAGCATTGCCATGACGGAGTCAGTCTACGATGGCATTTCTGGAAGCATTCCATTGATCCAGGATGCGATTGCCTCGCTGGATGAGATGAAGACTATCTTGGATCAGATCGATCTCTCAGAGGTGCATGGTGCTCTTTTGAATTACTCCATTTCGGTAAACCAGCTCTACTCTGGCATGAAGGGCATGTCCAGCGCCCTATCTGAGGTTGGCGGCACAATGCTGTCCGTTGCTAGGACAGGTTTTGACCAGTTCAGGTATCTGTCGAATCTTTCAGCACTCCTTAGGGAGTCCACTAATGCGACAGCTGACTCAATGACAGAACTCGACAACAGTGCTAGCGAGGCAAGGGCCGCTGCAGATAGACTTGATTCGGACATAAGAAACGCCGAGCTGGAAAAGGAAAGGCTCTCATACCTTTCTCCAGAGACAGCAACCAAAAGAAATGAGCCTTTGAAGCTCCTGGTTACGGAGGATGATACCCTGAATCATTTCCTGAAATCAGTCTCGAACGAGTCAACATTCGTGAAGTACTTGGCTTTCAATTCGACCTCTGCCCTAGAGATCTGGAACCTTACGGGAGGCAATCCGGTGAAAGTCACCGATTTGTCATCCCTGGGGATCTGGAGAAGCGATGGCTCTTTCTACATTCCCATCTTCTCCAGCTTGGATGTCAACGAAGTCGGATTTGACTGGTCAGGGAGATTCCCGATGAAACTCGTATTGGCAGAGGGATACGAGGTGACGATCTACTACAGGAATGGGCTCGGGAATCAGACGGAGCTCTTCGTCGCCACATTGCTTCAGCCAGACTTTGCGACCGAAGTCAGTCCAGCTTCCATCATACCAACTGAACCCGAGAAGCCGCCAACAGGAGAATCGCGATTGCTCAGCCCCCAGGCGCTTACAATAGCAAGCTATGTCGTCCTGGCAGCTGCGATTGTAGCCATTTACTTCTGGAACTCGAGAAAGAAACGCTCAATAGCCCGCGAGCAGGAACGATTGAAGAGGATTGAAGAGAGGAGAAAGCTCAGAGCTGATTCGGAGAGTGGATGAAAGAGCCGCTCCACCGAAGCGAGAGTGGGAAGGCACATGCAGATATTCTTCCTTTATGTCATCAGACGACCAATGCTCTTGGATGTTGATTCGGGCCCCCTTGTGCAACGGGGATCTCCCCAGCAATTCCCTAGTCACTCAACCGAATATCTTTGGTAACAAGAATCCCACTTCTTCCGCGTAGTTCTCCCATTGCTTTCCGAACTTCCTCTTCAATAGCTCATCCTCGACCCTCGCCCTGTAAATCGCAGATGGAACCGAAAGGAGCAACGTGAACGCAGAGGCGATGAGGCTGCCGAGCATCAGATCTATGCCCAACACAATCACTATGAAACTGAGATAGAGGGGATGCCTGCAGAACCTATATGGCCCTTCGGTCACAAGGTGGTCAAGGTTGGGCTCAGTGTCCCCAAAGAAGCCTTTCCTGAGGTATAACAATACATAGCCACACGCGACGAATCCGAGGACTAGGATCGCCTCTCCGATTCCCTTTGGAACCGATAAGGTGTTTCTGGAGTATATCCCGATGAATAGGTTGACGGAAAACGTGATAACCATTACCAATGAAGGCAGATCAACTTTCGGCATGAACTAGACACCCCCTCTTCCCATTAAGAAAGAGAACAAGTTAATCTTCTTTCCCGATTTATCTCCCTTCACCCGGATTCCCTCGCCGTTTCGTGGTTTCTTTGAGGGGAGTCATCACGCCGCCAGCAGTTCTCTCCGTAAGGGGAACCATCCTCGTACATTCCTTCACCTTGACCTCTCTATCCGCGATAAAATGTCCTGTTCGAAAGGCTTCGCAATGAATCCTATCCAGAAGGCCCCCCTTCACCTTCTCGAAGAAGAGAAGCTTGACCGTTGGCTCTGGGTCTTCTGCATAATCCCAAATACCCATTATTGATCCATCTACCAAGATAGTCGATGTGGCATTTCCGGCAAAATCGAAGATGTTGTTCCAATGTTTCGTGGGGACGTACCTTCTCCTATCCTTGTAACCCATGACATAGGGATCAAGGTATGGCAGCATGTTGATTGTTCCTGCTCCTTGGAGATTCCTCGAATCCAGAAGACACGCATCACTGCTCGTTGCGAAATGGGTTGAACCAAGTCCTGCGATCTTCCAACTTGCCAGTTCACCTTCCAAGCTTCGTAGGACACTCCTAACCTCTGATCTGGGGAAACCCGTCCACCAACAGATGTCGTTCTCGGTCGTCGGACCGTACGAGGCTATATATCTCTCTACGAGCATTGCCCTTGCCTCATCCTGACTGTAGGCGTCAAGGTTGATGTCAGGGAAGTACTGATCGAAACGATGATATCTGTACAGATTGCTCCTCCAACCCTTTTCAGTCTCCCCTCGGATGAGCAATCCCTTGTCGCACATAAGATTCAGTATAGCTGAGACATTCAGCCTTCCGCCAAGCGCTTTCTTCACTTCGGAGGTGGTCATCCCCTGGCGCTTCAAAAGAACCAGGATGACCCTTGCTGTCTTCTCGTATTGGCTTTCAGATATCCCGAGATACTTGGCGAATTGCCTAGAAGCGATCTCGGAGGTTCCCCTCGTTGCTGCAAACGCAAGAGGGATGAGCAGCTTGGTCAGAACAAAAACGGTTTTCCTCATGCACCTGATTCTTCCAAGCCTCTTTCGCATATACAATTCCCTCTCTAGGCCCTCCTTGTGGAATTCCCTAGATCTTGCCAATAGTGACAGGTATGGTGTAGTCGGGCTTGTAGAATGAAGGCCTAGAATGTCCTCCACTGTTTCAACGATGTTGTTGGTTTTGGAGCTCTGAAGCAAGTGTTGCTTGTTCAGAAGTAACATATTGATCCTTTCGAATTCTCGTGTTGCGGCCATCAATTGCCACCATAATCGTAGGTTCTCACTACTTCGCTCGGCTGCAAGCCTCTATGAACCCCGGGGAATCGGTCGAAAAGGCGTATTTCATCTCAATTTCATGTGCGAACATTCTTGTGATGAGAAGGTCGTCCAAGGTCTCGTGACTCTCGACGGCCGTCGTGCAATCCCTGATCAGAATCGGATTGTAGCCCCTTTCGGACATCGCCCTCATGCCGTAGTCCCTGTGCTGAAGGCACATGTTGGTCGCGAAGCCCACGTAGAACAGATGAAGTAGCTGAAGCTTCTTGAGGATCTTGTGCAGATGGCTTCCCGAAATGACAACATAGTCATCCGGCTTCGGCGCAACTGGTTCGGCGATCATCATGGTTTCGTATTCGCCTTTCCACGTCTCACGAGGGGGAGAGAAAACGCGTTTGAGAGAGGAATAGGTTCCCTCCCTTTCCACGAATTCCTTTGGAGGCCATTCAGCATCGACTGATGCGTATGTTGGCCCCTTCTCCTCGTCACCTGGCTCGAAAAGCCTCTTTGACTGGGGATATCTTCCAGCCACGTTTGAAGATGGAGCGTGGATGATTGCCATCCCCGCCTTCCTGGCAGCTTCAACAACTGGAACGATCTTGTTTTCTATTATGGCTTTGGACCTTGACATATAGCTCGTGCAATAGTGCTTGTTCCAGCAATCCACGAGTACTAGGGCGGACTCCCCAACTGGAATCTCGATCATTCGCTCGACATAGTGAAAGTCCCTTTCGCTGCATCCGTAGGGTTTGTCCTCGAGATACAACCTGTAGAATCTTGCTGGAATCCTTAGGCTTACCATGTAGAAACAGGGTTCAATACATTAAAAAAACATTGGGTCCATGTGAGTGGAACCCAACCGCACAAGATGTGCCCCGGTTCATTGGCCGGAGCCATTCTGTCGGCTATTGTGATCTCTCCTTTGAAACTGTCATTTGAAGAAAGTCGTGGCCCTGTACTTGAATGAAACGCCATTTATGTCCGCCCTCATGTCCTTCGCCATCTCCTCCCAGTCTATTGTCTTTTTTAGTTCCGCCTTTTTCCATATTGCCATTCCACATCACCTAATGAACTCCTTTCCTCTGATTGTATTTAATGGCAGCTCACGAAGGAAGCTCACGATATGTGAGCACAACAGATATTCATCCGGGCATGTGACAGAATCGCCGTCCAACACAACAAATAAATCGAGTCCAGACCTACATTTCTAGATGGAGCCATTCGACATAGGACACTACGTTCACCTGATCGAGGAAAGCGAGCGAAGGATATCGGCAGCCGAGGATTTCAAGGAGGCTGACAGAATTCCTGTAACCATGGGACTTGGAGGGCCATACTATGCTTGGCTCTTTGGGCGCACCTTGGCACAGTACTACAATGACCTCGGAACCATGTTGGACAGCCAGATAAAGGGCATCAAATGGAGGCTCTCCTCCTTGGGCGATGACGTGGCTGGGGTTGGAGCATGGTTCGATGTTGGATCGATCTCCGAGGGGCTAGTCTTTGAATGCCAGATCAGAATGCCAGACGAGACAAATCCTTGGATGAGCCCGTGGATAATCCCGCGCGTCAAGACACTAGAGGATATTGACCGATTGGAAATCCCCGACCCAAGTTCGAACAAGCAGGTGAGGAACCACTACGCGAGGTTGCAGAGGTTCAGGGAATTGGTCAAAGAAAATTATAGGGACATCCCCGCGTCAGGAGGACTTCAGATTCATCCGCCGATTTCGGCCGCTGGATCGCTACTCGGACCCGAGAAGCTTTACTCTTGGATCTACAGATATCCCAATGAGATGCACAAGCTATTCAGAAAGCTGGTCCACGCTTTCAAGGTCATGAGGAATTTCGATTGTGAAATGACCGGTGCAGAGCATGATTCACTGCATCTGTCTGATGATCATGCAGGATATCTCGACAGGGAGCAGTATCAGAGGTTCGCACTGCCGTACAATCTAGAACTCTATCAACTTTATGGCTCAAGGCAACGAGGCCTCCACATGGATTCCCACATGGATCACATAACTGATATTGTAAGGGACGTCTACAAGGTGAAGTATGCAGATGTCGGCGTGGAAAATGATATCAGAACAATAGCCCTGGCATTCAAGGGGAAAATCGTCTTCAATGGCAATGCCAACTGGAGGGTCTTGGTGAACGGTTCTCCAGAATCGATAGAGAAGGAGGTGGAGAAGTGCGTTTTCCATTCGGCGCGTGGAGGGGGATACATTTTCGACAATGGCGGGGAGACCTACATCGGAGTATCTCCAGAGAAACTGAAGTATGAGGTAAGCTACGCAAAGAAAGTGGGTCAGTATCCCATCAAGCTTGATCGTTTTAGACACATACCGAAACAATGAAGAAGAACCCCGCTGTGATGCCGAATAGCCGTATACACTGAGCTGTTCAGCAAGAGATTGGCTGTATTCCCTTGAGGGATTCCATTGTTCCACATCCTGAGCGTTGTCATTTGATGCGTGTCCATTAGGTGACGAGAAGAGGGCGATTAGGAGCCACCTATGCGATTCTTGGGACCTACATGTCGATCGGCAGCTTCCTCCCCTGCTTTCAAAACACGAGAAATGGATGAAATTGACGACTATCCTGAGAGAATCCCGCGCACAACTGCGTCCGCACTGCACTAGAATAGTATGTACATAAAGCATTTGACAAAGCGATATTAGGGGACAATCAGCAGCACAATAGAGACTGAATGCTCTGGAGTAAAACTCCAGAACGGCGGAAGGTGGCAGAGATATTCGAGATTCTAAAGGAGAAGGATCCGGGCAAACGGCTTGATGGGATTCCTCCGCTCGTCGGATTAGGCTCCCGTTCTCCGGAGCTTCTGCCTGAACTAGTGGATGACGAGAACATGTATATCAGAACCTCAGCAGCCTTTGCAATGTCCAATGTTATTAGAAATATTCCAGAGCTTCGACACGATTTGGCTGGTCATGCATTCGAAATGCTGAAACATGAGGATTATGTCATTAGAACATATGCCGCGTCGCTTCTCGGGACGGCGGCTTCCGTTTCTCCAGAGTCCGTAGTCGACATTGTTCCAAGGTTGGCAAATTTGGTCGGAGAAGGCGGGCCACAGGGTTACTTCGCGTGCTTGGCGGCGGGCGAGATAGCGCTCAGGTGTCCCACACTGGTTGAGCCGATCATGCCAAAGATGATGGGATTCATGTTACTTGGAGAGAAGCCAACATGTGAGAGGTCCCTCATAGCACTGGAGAGAATCAGCCGTAAGGCCCCCATTCTTCTCCACAAATTCGTTCCTGAGCTCATGGCCTGCATCAAGAAAACCAAAGAACCATCAATGGGATTGGAGGCGGCCGTGATGCTTGCGCGCGTTTCCATTTCGTCTTCCGATGTGCGCAGAAAATCAGTATGGCCTCTTGCCAGCCGATTGATGGGAGATGAGAGCGTAATTGCTCGCGCGGCTTCAGTCTATCTGATGGGCGAAATCGGACTCAGAGAACCAGAACTCGTGATGGACGCAATATCCCAAGTTCCAAGCTTCCTGCAAGACAACGCGGCAGTCCGTTCGTTACTGGCCATAGCAATTGGCAGGATCGGATCCAGATTGCCAGTGATGGCTGAAAACGCAATGCCTTCGATCATGCGCCTCATCGACGATTCGGACCTATTGACCAGAGCAGCAGCTGCCGTGAGCCTCAGATACATAGCAATGAGTTACCCTGAGGTGCTGAAGGAGGCCCTGCCGAGTATCGGCGCCCTGCTCGAGGACAGCGACCCAACCAAACGCGGCATTGCAGCAATCGGCGTCAGGTTAGTTGCGTCTGTGTCAACTGAATTCAATGGTGAGGTCATGGATCGGGCTTTGGATCTGATTGCTGAGAGAGATGTTGAAGCGAGGAGGCGCACGGCAGTTGCCTTTCGCATGATCTCCAGATGCTATCATCCAGAAGTCGATGACGGGATTATTACGGACATCACTGAACTCTTGGACGATGACGATTCAACGGTCAGGGACAATGGGCTATTGGCAATAAGGGACATCATATCGAGCTATCCTGATCTTGCAAAGGAGTGGGCTCCTCGCGTGGCCATGATGTTCAACGACAGGGACAGCACAGTTCGGGCGGAAGCAGCATACGTCATCGGCGAAGTTGCCATAAGCGACCCAATACTTGCAAAGCATGTCGCACTACCAGGCATAATCCGATTACTAGACGATGAGCCGAGCGTGTCCAGCAACGCAGCATTCAGCCTAGGCAGAATAATGTAGTTGGTGCTGGTTCATTCAATTTGACTGGTTCAGCGTTTCTTTCGTATTGTCTCAAGCGATGTCGCGGCAATCGCTCCGAGTATCATACCAATAACTGCGCCGATTACTAGGAATGTGATTTTCGCAGGAGTTATCAGTGGCTCGACCGGCTGCAATATGCTGAGAATTATCTTCTCGCTATCAGACGCCTTATAGTAAGCTTGCTCTTCGACATGAGACATGAGCTCGTATTGCCCGGGTGAGAAATCAGAAACGAATAGGCCGTAGGCACCATCCTTGTCAGTCCTCAGGATAGATGACCAAGTTGCCTTCTTGCTGGAGACGACTACAATAACACCGATGTCCTCGACGGGCCTACCCTTTGCGTCCTTTACCGAGCCACTCAGCAAGGCTGTAGAGCCGAATGTCATAGATGTTGCATTTGACCTCAGGGTGATAGTCGTTGAAGCTTTCTCGACTCTCATCGGAATGATCGTGCTGCTTCCCAGATAGAACTTGCTTCCCTCCCAGAAAACGAGAGCCATGTAGTCTCCGTCTGCGAATTTTACCGACATGTTATAAGAGAATCTGCCCTGATCATCAGTCTCAACGCTGGCCAGGGCAGTTTGTGTACCGTCATCGTTGAGCAACTTGATTGTCACTTCGGCCTTCTGTTCCGGAGTTATTGCGCCGCTCAGCATGATCTCGTCTCCGTACTGCGGCGATGATGAATTCAGAGCAGCGGTAAGCGTGCTTGGCATCTTCTCTATTATCCCCACCTCGAGTTGACTTGTCACCGTTACTCCTCCGTAGCTGCACTCTATGAGGACTGTGTAGTTGCCTTTGGCTGGAGGAACGGAGCCCACTATCAACGTTAGCGCCGCTGAAACAGATCCGAATTTCTGCATGTTTAGCGTTTCCTCTCCGATCTTTGACACCAGCCCAGGTGGAAGGCCCCTGAGAGTTATCCTCGGCTGGATCGTATAGTTTGTCTCCGAGGCGACCTCAATCTTCACCGAGGCATTGTAACCGCTGAGATTCGGAAGCGTCACGTAGTTCGGCGCTATAGAAAGCGTGAATTTCGGGGGAGGCAGTTTCACTACCAGCCTTATGTCAAGGGTGTGATTTTTCCCTCCGCCGAAGGCAGAGATCCGAAACACGATATCTCCCGGGACAGAGTTCCAGCTTGCGTACAGACTCAGAAATGACGATGCCTTCCCACCCGCAGATAGAGCCAACGAGGTTGTAGAGAGATTCGCGACAACGCCTTCTGGAATCCCAGACAAGGCGAGATTGACGGACGATGAGAAACCGTATTTTGATCTAATCGTCAAGTTGATGCCTTGCTTCGTTCCGCCGACCACCAACGTGAGCGATGTGATATTGGCTTCCAGCGAGAAATCCGGCTCAGCTACCTCGAATGCAGCTATGCGTGAGGCGGACTCATACTCATCATTTCCGGGCCAATAAGCCTGAACTTCATAGTTACCGATTTCAGTTGGAGTGTTTGTCCAAGTATATGTGAAGGAACTGGATGAATCAGTTGAAATTACGGTTATGGTGATCCAAGTTCCTGTAACAGACCTATAGAATAGCGATATTGCCGTCCCACCCATGGTTGGAGAGAGGGATCCGCTAATGACAATTTGGGTTCCTGCATTTATTGCGTTTGGAGATAGAGTTAGCGATATTGAACTCTCCTTCTTCCTCGCCGAGAATGTGGCTGGAGAACTTGTCGCTCCTTGGTAATCATTGTTTCCCGCCCAACTCGCCTGAACTTGATATGTCCCGAGTTGATCCGGCGTGTAGCTGTCAGAATAGGCTCCACCTGAGGAAGTCGTCCGAGTGCGAATCTCTGAGCCACCTCCGGGCTTGGTATAGGTTATCGCGACCGAGACTCCCACGACAGCTGGAAAGATGGCACCGGAGATTGTAACACTCTGCCCTCTCAGGACTGACGGCGGAGAGGCGGAGCAAGAAATGCTCGTCGCAATTCTGGGTACAATAACATCTAACCGCATACTTGAGGAGTTAAGGGGCACTGTCTGTGAATTCGATCCAGATCTTGAACCGAAGGTTGCTTGAACAGTTATTAAGTCTCCGGGGCCGTTTACAGTGAGCGTGACTGCATACCTGCCTTGCGGATCGGTAGTCGTTGATCCCTGATCTATTGGAGATCTCACGACCACCGTTGCTCCAGATAAGGCACTCCCTATGTCATCTCTAACGAACCCGTAGACATTGAACGGTACACCAATCCCCATTACAGAACTCAGGCTGCAGGAACCCAAGAGCAACATTATCAGCGTGAGTAGTATGATCCAATGGGATCGTGATCTTGAGTCGGCCACCATCGTTGGATTCCCCATGTCAGCCAGCTTCATAATATAAATCGCACTCCACATTTGAGAAAACAAAATACCCACATCCGGGAACAATCGCAAAGTCAGGCTGAGGTATTCCGAATTCGGCCAGTTTTCGGTCATGCGATGTGTATTTCTGAGTGGTGGAATTGAAAGCAAAAACGCTGTCGATTGCGCTGAAACGAATGAAGGCTGAAGTGACATTGCTATTCTCTGTATAAGTCCATCCCAGCAAGTTGTAACCTGTTTTCAAGTGTACATTCCGCCGAAAGACGTTGTCTATTCCAATTAAAGTGAAGTCTTTGTCACTTTCTACATACACGAAGTAGCCGGCGTTCGGCTCTATCTCGAAGTCCGGTTGAGGTATCCCGAACTCTACCAGCTTTCTGTCATATGACACATAGTTTCCAGCAGTGGCGTTGTACATGAAAACGCTCTGCGAAGCATTCCCGATCAGTTTGAGCAGCGATGATGCCGTGAGACTCTCATTCAACAGGGGCAAAGACATCAGGTTATAACCCTGCTTGAGATGTAAAGTCATATTGCGTTTTGTGCCAAACTTCACCCGAAGGGATCTCCATTTGAGTCCCTCAGTGATCCCCTGCGCTTCCCTGCCCGTTGCGTTATATAGATAGTCGCCGACCACGTTGGCCGTGACATTGAAGATGGCGTAGCCTGAAGAATTCGTCCTGACCTGTTGCGAAGAGGAATTTCCAGCCAGCTCCACAAGAGCATTTGATATCGAGGAGCCATTATGGGCCCACACGACCCGGGCCAATATTCTGACTGTGCCATTGACTGCACACATGGTTGCATTTGAAAGGATCTCACTTATGTTCAGCCCCGTCCAAGTGAATGCGTGAGCCCATTCATTCTCCGAAACGTTGAATTCGCCAGATGGGTCGCGGACTCCCTTGACGACATAAATGCGGGATAGTGCGGTGATTTCCTGAACTGTGAAGTTACCCCAACCAGTGCTATTCGTCAGGGCACTGGTTCCGTTGAGTGATATACTCCCTCCCGCTATGCTGCTCGAGTTGTGGGCAAATGCCAAGTGAGCATAGACTTGTATGATGTCCCCTGCGTTGACTAGATCGCTGTTCCAAGTCATCACGTCGATTCTCAGCGCGGTCCAGGTGACCGTGACGTTCTTCTTCATCGTGCACTTCGTGACAAGGCCTAGGGAATCGGAAATCACTTCGGCGATCAAGACGTACTTGCCAGCCAGATTCCTAGTGATATTCAGCGAGGCCCATCCAGTCTGATTTGTGGGGCTTTGTGTTCCATCCACTGCTATGATGGCATTTACGATTGCCGAATTGTTGTGTGCCCATCTCGACTGGACTTTCACGTGGGCAGATTCTCCGATGTTCAATAAGGAGTCATTGGACCATATCGATGTGACCCATAATTCAGACCATGTCAGCTTCAGAGTTGTCAGTTCAGTGGAATTGGTTACGTAGCCAAACGCATCCCTCAGTGCTTTCACTCTATAGACCCATTCTGCAGGGAGGTCATTCGTCACCGCGACCTTCGCCCAGCCTGAGGCATTCGCGAAACCAGTTGAAGCCGAACCATTGACGCCCACTTGGCTTCCAATCGCTGCGGAGCCATTGTGTGCCCAGGTGATCTTTGCAAGTATTTCTATCGGGCTTCCTGTGTTGGCCATTCTCCTATCCACTTGAACCTGAGCCACAACCAATTGCGTCCATGCAACTGCAATTGTTCTCGATATGCCCTTGGTTATCTGACCGGTTGAATCGTTCAACGGCTCCAGGACGTAGGTGAATCTCGTGACGTTGACCTTCGGTTGAAGCAGAAAGCTTACCCAGCCAGTACCATTCGAAGTCTCGGTTCCAAGCGTGGAATTCAAGCTCACGTGGGCTCCCACCACAACTGAATTGTTGTGACCCCAGATGACCTTTGCATATAGTGTGATATTGTTGTCTAGGTTCACGACTGAGGCCGGCGAAGCATTGACTGGGTTCAGACGCAGGTCGGTCCAGATGATGCTTTTCTGTCCGAACGTGTCATTTATCGCCGTCAGCCCATAGAGGTTGTCGATCATTGAGCTGATAAGGAAGGTGAATTTCCTTGGATCATTCGAGGTATAGTTGAGCTCCCACCTGCTCCTTGAACCGAACCATGTCATCTGGGAGCCATTCAGGTAGATTTTCCCACACGTGGAATTGAACTGGGTCAGGTCATACTCATACTGCGCCTTTAACCAGATCGTTTCGGTGAGACCAGTGTTCACGAAAGTCGCACTGACCCCTCCGCCGAATAGTATGATCCTGTCCCAGATCGCGTTCCTCGAGCCAGCGAGATCGTCGATTCCAGTTATCCCATTTGCTGTATCCTGAACAGCAGTGACTTGATAGGTTACCTTCTGAACCGAGGACCTGCTTTCATTCAGCTCCCATCTTTGCCTGGCAGCAGACCAGGTCGCGTTCTTTCCATTTATTTGAACGATCCCCTTACCGGAATCTAAGCTAGCGTTATCGTATCTGTAGACGACCTTGTACCAAATCGTGATATTACGCCCCACATCATCACGGCCATCGCTGGCGCCTCCTGAGGATATCCTTATCCTATCGCAAATCATCGTCCGGCTTGAGCTGAAGGATCCATTATTTCCGGCTCGGTCACGAGCCCTTACGCGCCAATACCAGAGCCCCAAAGAGAGATTCTGTGTCAGAGTATAGTTTGTGGCAGCTATTCCAGATATCCTCCTGAGGTTCCCTGTGTTGAACGACATTGAGGTATCTACCTCCAAGGTGTAGTTCGCAACTCCGCTGAGATCATCTGTTGCAGCGGTCCAGTTCAGGAAGGGTTTTGGATTGACACGGGCTCCGCTGATTGGACGAGACTGGGTCGGAGTGCTCGGAGGCGTCATGTCCTTGTTTATTCCATATAGGAGGTAAACTTGATAGAGTTCATATAGATGATCGTAGCTGGACGTGAAGTAGGTCCAGAACTCGTTGATGCTGTTCGGTTTCCGCTGCTTCATGACATCGAATATCTCATCGAATCCATCCGATGAAGTCCCGCTTGGATAAGCCAAGTTGTCGTCATTGATTGGATCGAAGATGTCCCAGAGTATGCTGGCCACAGAGCCCTCCACAATGTCCCCGTCCATATCTCCGACATCCTGGCAGTTGTACCAGTCGTTTGTCTCCATGTTCCCTCCATGTCCATTATAATACCCGTAGCTCCAGTATCCTGCCACTGGATCATTCTCTACTGCGGATGTCATGAACTCAGACCAGCCCTCCACAAACGCAAATCCTGGGCTTGACTCGCTCCAGATGTAATGAGGATCAGGGCCCGAGCCAGAGGGGAAGTATCCATAGAGCTCATACATCACACAATGCGCGTACTCGTGATAGACCACCCACTTGTCCCAGTTGAAGGCCGACCTGTCAGGGAAATGCATTGAATCGCCATGCGAGTGAGGCCAGCTCTGATATGGCCATCTTGCGTCGACAACGGAACGCGCCCAGCTTGTCCTCGTGAGTATCCACAGCGATTGTTTCTTGCAGTAGACTGCAATCACCCAAGCGTCATTGTAGCTTGATGGGTAGAGGGTTCCATAGTCGACAACGCCTCCATCTGGAACGTCCATTTGCGTTGATGTCACTGCCTCGTAGATTTGCCCCAGCGAAGTCCTCGTTGTGGCTGCGCCTTGGGTTTCGCTGCGAACACCGACACGAACATCAAGACCGCCGGAAGAATCGTTGTTGAGAACCCTGAAGTAATAGCTGCCATTCGCATCAGTGAAATTCTCCGCTACGATCCTGTATGTATTGGGCGGCTCATAGTCATACAGGATTACGTGAGTGTATATCATTGGCCTTAAGTTGTTGTCTGTATCCATGAACAGGAACGAGCCCCTTACTGTTACGTATCCCGAGTTCGAATTGGAGCCTCCGCTGCTGGGAGGAGATTTGGGTTCTTCAAAGGGCACTACCATAACCCTGATGAATTCATCTGTGACAGAAGATGAGGCCATTGTGTCTGGAGGAGAGACATGGAGGTAATACCCCGAGACTATCTTCCTCGAACCGACTTGGCCCTTCACCAGTACTGCGACATATGAATCGGTTTCCAACTTTGGAGATACAAAGAAGACGACCCTTGTGATCTGGCCTGCCTTCAGGTCTCCGAGTGTAATGGTTTTGCTCGAGGTAGCGTTCACAGTGACTAACCGGCGTGGTGCGAATATGGCCACCTCTACGTCTCCCACGCTGGATTCTGGGCTAAGAGAGAGTTCGACCTCGGCAGTCTCGTTGGTCTTCAGCGAAGCGGTTCTCGGATTGAGTCTACCAGCGAATACATCATACTTGGCAGGGGAGTAGATCGAGCCTTCTAGCGATACTGACAGATTCTTTGATGCGAGGATCACCGAATTCACGGGAATAGTGAGAGCCAGAAGGACAAATAGAAGAACGAAGGGATCTGCTTTCCTGTTGTGATTTGGCGTTGGGCTCTTCATCACCTACCCACCTATTGTTGCTTAGGATTCGCCTCCCTGCTTTGGTCATGAACCAGCAGGTTCCTAACCCTCAACTCCATTGGAAGATGCCAGCCAATCCCCAAAGACGGAGCTCTTGCGAAATCGTTGCCCCACTCTGAGAATCCATGCAATCCTCAGCCTTCACCCTTGTCCCTTTCTCTTCAGGGGCATTTGTCCCATTTCTATTACTTATCACTTTTCGTTCGGCGCTGCCTCCTACATCCCACGATTTCAGTTGAGGATGCCCAATCTACGAATGGAATTCGGTTAGAGTGAGTTGAGTCGCGCCAACTTGAAAAGCTTGCGATTGGTAGCTCAACATCGAAAGAGATTGAACACACACGACAGCGCGAGCCACCATGGTCACCTAGGCGTCAATAGCGTAACCCTGAAAGGCGGGTCTAGGTAGGTGTTTCCAATCTCGTAATGTTTTGATCGAATACCTTTCGCAGCAGCGACACGGGCAGATAGCCATTTGCCGTTATCGTATCATGAAAGAACTTATCACTAAATTTGCTTCCCATTCTGTTCTTCACTTCCTCCTTCAGCTGCAGTATCAGATGCTTCCCGACAAGATATGACAGTGCATAGCTGGGCGTCATCGTGTAGCGTTTGACTTCTGCAGTCGCGCCTTCCTTTGACATGTCGGCTTCCTTCATGAGCATTTCAACAGCTTCATCGAAGCTCATCTCGCCCCTTGAGAGCCCGACATCCACGATTATCCTCACCGCCCTCCAGATCATGTCATTGGTTTGAATTAGTCTTGTTTCCTTGTCTGCTATGAACCCCTTCTCGGCCATCATCTGCTCGCAGTAGTGAGCCCAGCCCTCCACTGTCTCGTTCCCACTCCCAAATAACCTTATGAAGCTCCCGCGATTCGAGATCGCTCCCTGCAAGAAGTGGCCCGGAAAGGCCTCGTGAACTGCGACATTCCTTATCCACTTATAATTGAGGTGCTTTTCCAGATTCGAGATCTCTTTGGGCCTTGTCACTATATATACACCAATCTGCGGCTGATCGAATTTGGATGGCATGCTCAAGGCTGCGAATGGGATTAGAGGTGCCATGAATGCAGGGGTTTCGTTCACAATCAGCTTGTCCTCGGGATAGACGGTCGCCACGCCCTTCTCCTGAACGAATCTTCTCGCGTCCTCCATCGTCTTCTTCGTGAATTCCAATGCGTCCTCGAAAGTTTCTGGCGCATTCTCCCGTATGCTTTCCATGATTTCATCCAAGGGCTTGCCAGGTGCTATCTCCCTACAGAGTCTTGCCCTCTCCACCTTCAGATCCCTGAGATATCTTTCGCCAAGATCCAGGATTTCGTCTGATGTCAGCCCCAACTCCCTCAGTTCCAGGTACTTCTCAAATTTCTCCCGGCCGATTGCCCAATCTTCGGTAGTTCTTTGGAGTAGGTCTTTCAGCCATTCGACATAGGAGCCGAAAACAGGCTGGAGATTCTCGACAGCCTTTTCCAGCCTAACATAAACCTGATCGGAGACCTTCCCCTTTGCCACTTGTAATATGAACTGAAGGAACCCCGCTATGCTCCCGGCCGATTCCAGTGCCACTTCAGTCCAGAGTTTCACGGGCATCGATTCCTCAAACCTTGACCGGAATTCCTCGAAGTATTTTGGGGTCTTCTCCAGTCTTGAGGCTATGGCATCGATCCTCTTCTCCAAAGGAGCGTACTCCCTCGTCAACATGATGAAGAGAAGCGCGCCTATCAGGTCGAATGCGTCTGGGTTCCGTTCATATGTACGTAATTCATAGAACGAGAACTTCGAAAGCTCGAACGATTTTTCCAACACTTCCCAGTCTATCTTGTTATCGTCGCTCAGTTCCTCGTAGTTCACGGTATTCCTGAAACGCCTTATCCATCTCTCCATCAGCTGAAGAGACTCAACAATCCCTCTCGTAGATCCATCGGGCAGAAGGTAGTCATATGGTTCGTGTAGTCCGAGAGAGGTGCCAAGCCCTGGACTAACCTCTAGGATGTCCTTGAGCATCTCTTCACTGAGTTGTCTGAATCTCTCGTCTGCGTTCGGACTGCTCATCATCAACGGCCTACGGCGCAAGCGATAATTAAGCTTTCATCGCGATTTCAAGATGTCCCACTGACGCAAAAGCTGGATTGCCACGTCATTGGGTCATTGCCCGATTGAATAGCGGAATTGCTATTATAAGCATGATGACGCCGAAGGTGACCAGAACTATTATGTCCGTGGATATGTCAGCAAAGGTCACCCCGAATATCATTATCCTCCTGATAGCATCGATCGCATAAGTGAATGGAAGCCAGTGGGAAATCGTTTGCATGAAACTGGGCATCATCTGAATCGGGAAGAATATTCCACTTAGGAACAACATCGGCATCGTCAACGTCATCATTATCATGCCAGCTGTCTCTTCATCTTCAGCGACCGAGGTGAGCACTATGCCTAGGCCAACGAAACTGAAAACCCCAAGCAGTAGAGTCAGAATTACCAATAGGAGGTCCCCGTGAATCGTTATTCCGAAGAGAAGCATCGCCAGAAATAGAGATGCGATTCCCTGGATTATCCCTCGAATCATGCGTCCCAGAACCTTTCCAGCTATGATCGAGGCTCTGCTAATTGGTGCTACCAAGAAGCCGCTCAGTGTCCCCACATCCCTTTCGTAAGCAATAGCGCGCGGCAGGCCTGTCATGACGGAGGTGATCATTGTCATCATCAATAATCCCGGAATCATGAACTCGATGTAGCTCCCTCCTCCACTGACGACACCTTTGGTGTCCGCCGAATGTGGTGTCGTGAGTGCCACCGGATTCACGCGTATCTGCATCGCATAGGGGTACACATTCATGACGCCCTGCATCCTGCTCATTCCGTCTCGCGCGCGCGCGTCAAGACAACAATGTTGGAGTTGCGAAAGAAATCCCACCATCCGCAATAATCCTCGCTTCAGCCGCTCTAATATTGATAGAGACATCAGAAGCAAGATTTATTAGACCTAACACGAATTTTCTGATAGTGAACATCAAAACTAAAGCCATCGCAACTGTAATATTGGTGACCCTGCTTCTTTTCGCCTGGGCCCCTTGGATCACGGATGAATACGCCATCAACAGGGTTGTGGAGAGATTGGGCGGCCCAGATGCTCGCTTCGTCTATCTTGGCCAGGACATGGCCGTAAAGGACATCCCGAAGAAAGTCAGTTGGTTTCCCTTTTGCAGATTCGTCGGTTTCCCAGGAGAAGCGGGTTGGTTTGTCAGTTTCTATGGAGCAATATATTAGTCAAATCACTGAGCATACGGCTGCGACATAGTTCATTCGAGCGACAACATCATAGAGCTAAGGATCGCCGGTGCCAGAATCAAGAACAGTCCAGCAGACGAGCATCCGTGACCCCTGAAAACGCAAGCAGATAAATAAGGTCGTAGTGGGCCTTCAGCAACGGTGAATCTGCTGTGGAAGAGAAGTTGATTCCAAACCTTAGGATGCATCCGTTTAACACAACCTTGATGGG
>CAYOYV010000008.1:0-68674 GCA_964408285.1 uncultured Nitrososphaerota archaeon
TGGGCCAGTTTAAGGAAAGGCGGAATCAAGAGAGGAGAGATAGAAGGAGAGCGCAGCGCGCGCGCTAAACGTGCGGTGGGCGGGAAATTCCGTCACATCAATGACTTTTGAACCCGCGTGGCGACCGCGCTGCTTTTTGTACAATGGCAGGGTCGTATCCTAACCAGTCTAGATTACCACCGCCGCACTTAATCGAAGGAATGAACTTTTTATCTCTTTCCGGCTCGCCTTGGAATTCTATATGTGCCGCAAATGCTAAAGAACAACAGTTTCATGTGCTACGGGACGGCCAAGTGTGAATATGAACGATAGGTGACAGTCATGGACAAAGTCGAAAGAGTCTATCGGGCGTTGAGCATTCAGGAACCTGATAAGCTTCCGAAGGGAGAGCTACAAATACATGATGAACTAGTCTCTGCACTTCTAGGAGAGCCCATCCAAGAGTCGTTCGAGGCCCATGTCAAAGTCCGCAACCTGCTTAACATCGACATAGTGAACCTTGGATTGGAAGGTGGGCCAGAAACAAAGCGAATAGGAACAACGATTGAGGGCTACCCCATGTATCGAGATTGGATCGGGAATGAATGGGTGGAAAGTGGAAAGACAAGACGCTATATGAAGACCGCCTTTTCCTCAGAGGAAGATCTAGAGCGTTTCGAGGAACCGGACATATCTTTGTTTCGGACCTCGGCCATTAAACAGTGGTCAGAAAAGACCGACTTCTGCGTGTTCGCTCAAGTCGGTGGTGTATTCGACTCGATCTACCCGTTGATGGGCCTGAACAACTATGTGAAAGCGCTCTATCAGTACCCAAATGCCCTCATCCACCTAATCGAGGAAGTCCACAAATTCAACCTGCAGGTAATAAGACTGTATTCTGAGGCCGGGGCGCACGTGATACTGGTTGGAGACGATATCGCCTATGACAGCGGTCCATTCATTTCACCACAGGATCTCAGGAAGTATGTTTTTCCATATCTAGCAGGGGAGGCGGAGGCTGCTCATCGTTTAAAGCTCCCTGCAATATTACACTCGGACGGCAACATTACATTGCTGATGGACGACATAATCGAAGCCGGGTTCAATGGCCTGCATAGTCTTCAGCCAAGCTCAGGGGTGGATATAGTGAAGATCAAGAAGCACTGGGGACAACGAATATGTTTGATGGGCAACGTGGATCTGGATTCTCTGTTGACGCTGGGAAGGCCCGAGGAAGTGGAAGCAGAAGTAAAGCGGCTCATACAGGAGGTAGCCCCGGGTGGAGGCTACATTCTAAGTACCACGAACGTCCTTACAAGATATACCCCACCCGAAAACGCCTTGGCCATGTACAGAACCGCAGAGAAATACGGAAGATATCCAGTCAAGATTCAACAATAACAATGAATACAGAAAGTGATGGTTCGCGAAAAGAAAATAAACCTCTTGAATCAATAGAATAACGCGGTCTGGTAGCTCAACCTGGGAGAGCGCTCGGCTGAAGGGACGAACGCCGAAACCGAGTTGTTGCTGGTTCAAATCCGGCCCAGACCACTTAAATCAATGTCTAAGGAAGAGCTACTTCCATCATAGATAGACTCCATGGCGTCATTGCATAGCAATAAGATCTAATACCTAGTGTCCATAAGACCAGAAGGTTACGGGCGCTCTACTCCCACTGCTTCTTTACCCATTCTGCCACCCCGGCTCTTTGAATTTCCCTAAGGGTCTGCACCTTTTCTTCAGGGAAGGGCCATTTGCCCCATGTTTTGCATGGAAACTCTCCGCATTCGAAACAAAACGATATTCCCTTGTTCTCGCAGCGTTTCCTTACTGGGCAGTCCTTCCATCCGGAACCGGCTTTGCAGCAGTAAGCGCAGAACCCGGATTGTGAGAGCCATTCCAATCCGGCAACGAAATTGTCGGCATCGGCTTTCTCCATTATCCAACCCTTAAGCTCAGGGCGGGTCTTTATCAATCGTAGCAGCTGATCTGCTGGCTCCTTTATTCTTCCGGCATACCAATCACATTTATGACAATATTCCCCGCAATAGCCCACAGCCTTTCTCCTCTCCTCCTCGTATTTCATTGGACCGTTTCCGGATTTTTGCAGGAAATTATTATGTCTTGCTAACTGATGACGCCTAGCTCATGGCTCTATTCTCATGCTTCTGCAACGGTTCACATTGTCCTGATTATCTGTGGCACTTCCGTCAAGCTCCTCACCCTAATCGCGGACCTGTCGGCATTCTTGCCACTCCGATCAACTAGAATGGCCTTGAATCCTGACGCAGTCGCACCAAGATAGTCAGCGTCGAAGTCGTCGCCAATGTGCACTATTCTTCCCGGATCAACGCCGATTGCCCTCGATGCCCAGAGGAACAAGCCCTTGTTTGGTTTTTCGAATCCTACGGAGCCAGACGCAGCGAGCAACGCGAAGTATGTGTTCAAATTCACTTTAGAGAGGTATGTTGAGAGGCTTTTCAATGAGGTCACATTTGATATTACAATAAGCCTGTATCCCCTTCGCCGTAAATCCTCTATGGCCGGCTCCACGTCTTCATAAGCCTTCAATCCGGCTCTGTCGAGCCACAGTTCGTCGACGCGCTTGACTAAGTCCGGTGTACCCTCGATCTTCAAATACATAGCGACATGCTGTATATACTTCTCCAAGACGTTTGAATTCCATATAATGCCTTGTTTCTTTTGCTCTTTCCACCAATCCTTGGCTTTCTGTATGGCTGATTCGACTTCATTGATGTCAACTTCGATACCCAATGTTTCGAAGATCTCGTGATATACAACGTATTCTTTCCTAGTTTCATAAACGAGGGTTCCTCCGAAATCAAAGGACACGATCTCTAGTGCCATTCCGGCTTCCTACAGAGACGTCTCTTGATTATAGATTTGTTGGTAACGTGGTAAATCAGAAGGCCGCCTCGGATAATCGCGTAGAACTCCAAATCGCTTGATTAACAACCTCCTATTCCCTAACACGGCGCAGATCACATTGGGGAGAACCTAGAGAACAAGAGAAAAGAAGCGGGCCTCTCCCATGAGAATGAGCGGCAATCGCGAAGGCGAATAGTGCCAAGAATTCTTGTAGCAAAGCACAATAACGCTTTTAAGTCAGTTGGGCGTCTGCCAGAGCGATCCGAGTCGGTGAAGCCTTATGTCGATTCTGAATTCACAACCCGCCTTCATTCCCTCTAATATCGAGGGGGACCATATATGAAAGTAGACTTTGGAAAAGTTGAGAAAAGGTGGCAGAAAAGATGGGAAAGAGCAAAGGCATTTCAGGTTAGGGAAGATCCCAAGAAGAAAAAACTATACGTCCTTGAAATGTATCCGTACCCTTCTGCAAGTTACCTCCACGTAGGGCATGTCAGAAACTACACAATAGGAGACGTGTATGCTCGGTTCAAGAGGATGCAAGGGCTTAACGTTCTTTATCCAATGGGATACGATTCATTTGGATTACCTGCGGAAACGGCCGCAAAGACGGAAGGGATCCACCCGAAGAAATATACTATAAAGGCTATCAAGAAAATCATGGAGTATCAAAAAGCCCTAGGAAACAGCTATGACTGGAGCAGGGTGATTGCCAGTCACGATCCAAACTACTATAAGTGGAACCAATACTTCTTTCTAAAGCTATTCGAGAAAAACCTGGCGTACAGGAAAAAGGCACCCGTGAACTGGTGTGAGACCTGCACTTCGGTCCTAGCGAACGAGGAAGCAGCAGGCGGTAGGTGCTGGAGGTGTGAGGGAGAGGTGATCAAGAAAGAGACAGAGCAGTGGTTTCTCAAAATCACCGATTACGCAGACAGACTGCTCGAGGACCTAGACAAGATAGACTGGCCAGAAAGGATAAAAGTGATGCAGAGAAACTGGATTGGAAAAAGCTACGGGACGGAGATCGATTTCAGAATAGGAGAGGAAACTTGGCCCATCTTCACAACCAGGCCGGATACGATTTATGGAGTCACCTTCATGGTCATCTCGGCTCAGCACCCAAGGCTCTTGAAGCTAACTGACGATGAGCACAAGAAAGAGGTAGAATCTTTTGTAAAGAGATGCCAGAAAGCAAGAACCGAAGAAGAAATAGAAAGTCTCGAGAAGGAAGGCGTCTTCATAGGAAGATATGCTACAAATCCGTTGTCAGGCGAAAAGGCTCCTGTCTACGCTGGCAATTTCGTCATTGCGGAATATGGAAGTGGCATGGTTATGGGCGTTCCTGCCCACGACCAAAGGGACCTCGAATTCGCGAAGAAATACAACCTTCCCATCAAAGTCGTAATTCGGCCCAAGGACAGGCAAATAGACGAAAAGAGCATGAAAGAAGCCTACGTTGAAGAGGGAGTTCTTGTCAATTCGGACAGATTTAGTGGAATCGGTAGTAAGATCGCAATCGATGAAATCACGGCATACCTGCAAAGTAAGGGTCTCGGCAGAAAAGCCATCAACTACAAGATAAGAGACTGGATGATCTCGAGGCAGAGATATTGGGGAACGCCGATACCGATCGTATACTGTGAAGAGTGCGGAATGGTGCCCGTTCCTGAAAAGGATCTGCCCGTCTTACTTCCTGAAAAGGTCCATTTTACATCGACTGGAAATCCCCTATCGCATAACAAGAAGTTCCTCAACGTGAAGTGCCCCAAGTGCGGTGGGCTGGGGAGAAGAGAAACGGACACGATGGGTGGCTTCGTCGATTCCTCCTGGTATTTCTTGAGATATTGCGATAATAAGAACAAGAAGAGACCCTTTGCTCCAGCCAAAGTCAATTACTGGATGCCGGTGGATCAATATATCGGCGGCGCAGAGCATGCCGTGATGCATTTAATCTATGCCAGATTTTTCGCAAAAGCCCTCAAGGATCTAGGGTTCATCGATTTCGATGAGCCGTTTATGAGGCTGTTCAACCATGGCATAGTTCATAAGGGCGGAGTCAGAATGAGCAAGAGCAAGGGAAACGCTGTCTACCAGACGGTGATATCAAACAAGTATGGGACAGATACGTTGAGGCTGTTCCTCATGTCGGTTGCCTCTCCTGATAAGCCAATGGAATGGAGCGACGAGGGAGTTGAGGGGAGCTTCAGGGTTGTCACCAAACTCGTAAGACTGAAGGACAAGATAGGCGCATCGGACAAAAGACAAGATAGCAAGATAAACGTCGCGATTAAGGAGGTCACCGAAAACATAGAGAGCTTTCAATATCCAAAGGCAATATCATCAATTATCGATTGCATCAATAACTTCTCAGAGCATGTTTCGAAAGACAATTACGGAACGTTGCTAAGATTACTCGCACCGTTTTGCCCACATATAGCCGAGGAGTTGTGGGAAGAAATTGGAAACAAGCGACTCATAAGCCTAGCAAGATGGCCTGTAGCAGATGAGAGTAAGATCGATGTGACGTTTGAAAAACAAGAAAAGGCAGTCGAGGAGCTTCTGAAGGACATAAACAACGTCGCCAAACTAATCAGGGAGAAGCAGAACAGGAAACCCAGAAACGTGTACGTCTACGTCCTTCCTCAGGAAATTGACTTCTATGGAGGGGTATCTGCGCTGATGAAGAGAAGAACAGAACTCAACGTTCAATTCTTCGCTGTAAACGACAAAATGCGATATGACCCTGAAAAAAGGGCCGCAAGGGCTAAACCAGGCAAGCCGGGGATCTACCTAGAATGATGGGGTGGCCCATTTTTATCCGCCGCTTCCAACTGGAGCTCCAAACAGGAGAAACCTTGAGAAAATAACAGGGCCCTGATACGCATGCGAATATACGGAACAGATTTTTTAACCCATTGGAGTCCATGGTTTATCGGGCCCGTTGCCTAGAGCCAACAGTGGGCAATCAGGATAAGGCGTCGGCTTTCTAATCACCGAAAAGAGCCGGAGATCGAGGGTTCAAATCCCTCCGGGCCCGCTTTAGTGACCTTTTTTACAAACCTCTTCTTGAGTGATGGCAGAAAACATATCTGGTGCAAGGTTCGCGATTTGGATGGGTATAGATCGACTGTGTCAGGGGCATTTGAATGTGCTGTCTGAGTGGCGTTGCTCACCAGTCGCTTCGTAAATCCTCCTCGTTTGGTCAAAACATATTATGTCGGAGTGCGGACTCCTATTCATTGAAACTCCATCTATCACCGAAAGTGGAGAGCGCGC
The DNA here is from genome assembly GCA_964408285.1 of uncultured Nitrososphaerota archaeon. GTDB lineage: Archaea > Thermoproteota > EX4484-205 > EX4484-205 > JAAOZO01 > CAYOYV01. The sequence continues at coordinate 6,151 of CAYOYV010000008.1, forward strand.
TCCGGAAAGCTATCTATCAAGACGATGTGGAGGGTTTCGGTAGGCTAGCGTCTCCGCTTAACTGGGGGCGGCCCTCTTGGTCAGCGTCTCACTTATTGGTCGAGGTTAACGATGGAAATCCAAAGAAGCTACGGTTTTGGGCTAGAGCTTTGTCCGCCCACAATGACCCCTACGTTAGAAGGTACGCTCCAATACTGTTTCTTAACCTGTGGAGAGACGACAGGGAAAGGTCCAAGAGAGTTCTTACCGCTCTGGCAAACGACCAACATTGGCTTGTTCGGGAAGTCGCACACGGAGTCTGGGGAGAGCTCTTGAAGTTGCACTTCAAAGAGATCTCTCAAATGTTTCGGAAATGGAACAATCATCCCTCGGCGAACCTCAGGAGATGCGTAGTCCACGCAGTCCGTGATGCCGGAAATCTGAGAAAGAAGGAATGGGCAGAAACGCTTGTGCACCTACTTGAGCCTCTCCTTTGCGATAAGACCAATTATGTGAGGAAGAACCTTGGACCATACGCAATAGGGGACGGCTTGCTGCGTTGCTATCCGGCTTTGGCCATAAAGCACTTGCGCAGGTGGGCTCAGAGAACGGATGAAGCAACACGTTGGAATGTAGCGATGTCCTTTGCGTCTTATGGTGGTAACAAAAACTGGCGAATAGGTTTGAGCATCTTGACGCAACTTGCCACAGATGAAAGACGGTACGTATGGCGATCAGTGGCCTCAGCAATGCTGTACTTGGCCCGCCGTCACCCTGAAGTCAGAAGCACCCTCAACAACTGGCTGAGCGACTCGAAAAGGGCTAAAGCGGCTGAGATCGCACTCAGATATCTACGCACGTGAGGATGAAGCTGCCTCTACATGATCCTCGACAAGTAGCTCCTATCAAACTGATTTAAACCACGGAACTACTCTTCTTGGTGACTATCAAGGCATGCGTAATCTTGAGGAAGGAAAAAGCATCAGGGAAGTTAGAGGGGTGGATATCCATCCGGCCGCTCTGTTCGGCAGAGCTCCTGAAACTGGATCACTCAGAGTAAGGGAGATCGCTCGTCTGGCCGCCGAGTGCAAACTGAACTTCTTACGTCCGTTTGTTGTTGGTGTCAATTGCGACGCCTCATACAATAGCAGAATACTTCCCACCAAGCTTTTCGAGGAGTGGGATCCTCTAGAAATCCTGATCGAAGAAGCACATGCTCGGGGCTTGGAAGTTCATCCCTTCGTCTGTGTAGTGCCACAAGGTGCTGACGAAATTGGTCTGACCCTGAGGAATCATCCGGAATGGGCCATGGTCGATAAAGAGGGAAAAACCATAGGATGGGGGAATCCCGCTCATCCCAAGTTCAGGGAATTCGCGGTAAGCATCGTTGCAGAGATAGCAAAGAATTATGATGTTGATGGTATTAGCCTTGACTATCTCCGCTATCCTGACGCAAACGCAGATTATTCTGAATACAGCCGCAACAGCTTTAGGGAACGCTTTGATGCCGACCCTCTACAACTGACGGAAGAGACTCCGTTATTTGAGAAGTGGAACCAATGGCGAATAGCGCAAATCGAAACCCTTACAAGGGAAATCTACGGGACCGTCAGACGCGTTAGGGCAGATGCCGTTGTGTCCGCCTATGTCTGGACAGTCTTGGATCCCCAGATCTGCCTAAGGGACTGGGAGGCCTGGCTTAGGAAAGGTTACTTAGACGCCATTAATCCAACAGGTTACGTCTATGACTTCTCGTCGTACATGCATCGGATTAGGGCCTCCATCGCCGCGGCCCACAAAGCCGCCCCCGAAGTTCCGGCCTTCGTGAACATTGGGGTAAGCACCAGCCATGGAAGCCTGAAGGATGCGATTCAAATCGTACAGTGGACACAGGGTGCCCGCGAGGCAGGAGCGGCCGGGGTCAGTTTCTTTACAATGGAGTCCCTGCTACCCTTCCTGAAAGAGGTCTCTCAGGCGCTTTTCAAAGGAAAAGCCAGTGTTCCACGTAGAGTGAATTAACCCACCAGTTCAGACCTTTTGCTATCACCGCGTACCGAGGCGCCTCAATCTTGTCGTGACTAGGCGCCTTGGGCCCTCTTTGACGCCGGTAGAACCTGAACCGTCCTTGTGACCTTGGGCTCGGGCAGGCCTACAGCCAATTCGTGTCTTCCCCACTTACGAAGCTGCGTGTGGAATCTCATTAGCCTCTCCTCCCTTGGCGAAAGGTCAATCATTTTGGATTCCACTTCCCTGCCGTCAACTAGGAGTCGGACATGAGCCCTGTCGGAGACTTGGCTTATGTTCTTCACCCTAATTATAACGGTCGTTCTTTCTCCAGGGTTAAGCTTGATTTTCTCCGGCTTCATTTCGGCGCAATCGAAATCAGATGTAATCCTACTTTTGACGTTGAATGTCCCACTGAGCCTTATGTCCTGAGAAGAGGACCCGATCATGATTTCAAACTCGCCGGGTTCGACGGTTCGTCTCATTTCCGCATCTAGCATCGCAAGGTCATCTGGAGTGATGGCGAAGGAGACGGTCTTTTTCTCGCTCGGCTTGAGCGTTAACCGTTTGAAACCTCGGAGTTCCATGACGGGCCTCGCGACACTTGCCACCACGTCGTGTATGTACAATTGGACGACTTCGTCTCCTTGCCTGCTTCCTACATTTTGAACGTCTAATTCTATTTTCACGTTTCCACTTTCTTGATCTACCTTAAGACTTAGTCCGCTGTATGTGAATTCTGTGTAGCTTAGGCCATAGCCGAACGGGAACAACGGAACTCCAGTCATGTCAACGTAGTCGTAGCCCCTGCCCGTAGGCTTGTAGTTGTAGTAGAGTGGAAGTTGCCCAACATATCTTGGCCAAGTGAATGGCAGTCTTCCTCCGGGGTTGTATTCTCCGAACAAGACCTCAGCAATAGCAGTTCCGCCTTCTTGACCTGGGTACCAAGCTTGGATTATCGCGGGGGCACTACTCATCCATTCCCCGGTTACAACACTGCCTGTGACTAGAACTACAACAGTTGGAGTGCCGGTTTTGAGTACCTGTTCGACCAACGCCTCTTGCGGTCCCGGAAGCTCGAGCCTAGCCCTATCCTTGCCCTCCCCCTCAAATACGCCTACAAAAACGACAGCAACATCTGCTCTTCGTGCTAGCTCCGCAGCCTGAAGAATTTCGGTTGACATCGAGAACGCAAAATCCCAGCTAAGCTCGGCTACGGCATCGACCAGATGCTCATAGTACTCTATCTTAATGTCGTACTCCCTGCCTCCCTCGAGTGCTATTCTCACAATATCTGAAGTTGCGCCCCTATCATGCCAAGAATCGATTAGGAGTTTGTTGTCGAGCCAGAACCTGACACCATCATCGGTCGTGAGGTTGATCTCATATGTTCTATTCTGGGGCGGGACAAGCTTTCCCGTCCAACGAACGGAGAAGTTATCAGAGGGAATCCTTGGGTCGGGTGAACCGGCTCCCCAGTTAAAATTAACACTTTCGTCAATCCTCACTATGACAGGATCACCGGATAAGCTGATGTTGTCGAAGTACTCTCCTCTAAGGCCGTGTTCGCCCGGTCTTGCATCTGATGGAACGAGGAATTCCGAGGATATTGGGAAGTGTTTCCCGATTGTAATGGGGCTGCCACTGGCATGATAGATATCGGTGCCTTGTTTTGCCTTGCTCTTTATGCCTTCAAGTGGCGTAACTCCCCTAAGAGGAACCGTGCTATAACCTCCCAGTTTGAGTTCGTTTGAGAGCGGCCCTAATACGGCAATCGATCTGATCTTGCCTTTGTCAAGCGGAAGCAGCCCTCCTTCGTCCTTAAGCAAAACGATGGCCTCCCTCGCCGCCTGGAGCGCCAAATCACTGTGTTCTGTGGACCCGCAGACCTCTTCCGCCTTGTTTGGGTTTACAAATGGCCGATCAAACAATCCTATCAGAAATTTTACCCTTAAGATCCTACGAACCGCTTCGTCCAAAACCTCTTGGGGCACAAATCCTTTCCTGATGGCCTCTAGCAAGGGCTCACCGAAGAAATCTGTAATCGGGAGTTCCACATCAAGGCCGGATTCAAGGGCAACCTTTGCGCCCTCTTCGGGGGTTGCCACGACATGATGCTTGCTGAGGATTCCATTGACCGAACCATAGTCAGATACGACGAAACCCTCGAAGCTCCACTCGTCTCTCAGCACTTCGACAAGAAGCCACTTATTGCTTGAACACGGTGTACCGTCAATCGAATTATACGCTGCCATCACCGAAAGTGCTCCGGCCTTTACGCACGCTTTGAAGCCAGGAAAGAATGTCTCTCGGAGTATTCGTTCAGAGAAGTGGATTTCGTTACTGTCCCTTCCGCCATCTCCCACGAAATTCGCCGCGAAATGCTTGGGTGTAGCTACAACTCCCTTCTCTCGCATGGCTTGGCAGAAGGCAGCTCCCATCATTGAAGTCAAGTATGGATCTTCGGCGTAACTTTCCTCCGTCCTGCCTCCTCTCACATCCCTTGCAATGTTTACGACAGGAGAAAGACACTGATGAATTCCTCTCGTTACAGTCTCCTCTGCTATGACTTGGGAAACCTTGTAGACAAGAGCTGGATCCCACGTTGCCCCGAGACCTATCGCCTGAGGAAAACTCGTTGAGAACTTCGCGACACAACCATGTAGGCACTCATCATGAACTATAACTGGCACTCCCAGGCGCGTCTTCTCGATTGCTCTCTCTTGAAACTCGTTTCCCTTTATTGCTCCCTCCTTTGCCCCAAGTCCTCTGCTGATATGAGTCAAGTTCCCTATTCCCGGTTCTGGTATATCGAACCCAGAACCCAACTGACCGACTTTCTCCATCAGATTCATCCTGGAAAGCAGATCGTCGACCCTATTTTCGATGGGTAATTTTGGATTCTCGTAAGGATCCATGATGCCATTTTTGTTGAAGTCTATCCAGTCTTCATGGTATATCTCTTGGTTCACGATCTCTTGGGGAAGGAAGTATTTTGTCTTAATTGGAATCGTCATATCCAATTCGGCTTCTGTTCAATATTGGTTTTTAACACTTGCTACGAGGGTCTCCTCATTCGGTACTTCTCACAGAGTGCAAACAACTGCACTTACACGAGCAATTCACGAATGTATGTTGTGGCGAAGCGCGAACTTCTCTCCTTATCCACATATTTTTCGAACCGCAACGTCTATGGTGCACACTTCTTGCACCCCGCTCCTCATGTCCTTTATGGTAACGGTCTTGGTCGAAGCCTCCTTATCGCCGATTATGATGGCGAACTTGGGTCCCTTCTTAGATGCTTTCTCCATTGTGGACGATAAGGACTTCGCGGGAAATTCGGTTATCACTGGGATTCCCTTTTTTCTCAATTCGTTACCGACTTCAAAGGCATACTCGTAATTGGCTTCCGTCACAGGGACAAGACTGACGAACGCTTCTTTGTATGCCTCTGGCGCCTCATCCCCGAGAACTAATCTGTCTACTCCCAACGCAAAACCAATAGCTGGTATGTCTAACCCAAACAACTTACATAGCCCGTCGTATCTTCCTCCGCCGGCCACTGCAATTTCCAGTCCCTTAACGTAGATCTCAAAGATCATACCTGTGTAGTATTCCAAACCCCTTGCGAAACCCATGTCGACTACAACACGATTGCCGGTGTTGGCATGCAAGAAGCCGATGATCTGACGGAAGGCGTCAAAGAGCGGCTCGATCCCATCTATTCCCTTGAGAACCTCTTTGGCCTCATTCACGATGGCTTCTGCCTCGGAACCCTTTAAGCCGGATAATCTCTCCAACAAGCCAAGAAGCTCGATCTTCTCCTGTTGCCTTAGCTCGGACTTAATCGGATCCCATTCATTCCTATCGAGCATCCCAAGCAACATGTCTTGTTTATCTGGAGGAACATCGAAGTGGCTCATCGTCTTTCTTAATATCCCCTCATGTCCGATTTTGACCCTGAAATCCTTGAATCCAAGTTGCCTCAGCAAGCGCAAGGCTATCTCCAATATTTCGACTTCAGCTAGCACGCTTCCGGAACCGAATAACTCGAACCCAACCTGCGTATGCTCTCTGAACCTTCCTCTCTGTGGTTCATCATATCTGAACATATTCGCGACGTAGGAAAGCCTAGCGGGAAGAGAGATGGCCTTTAGCTTGGTCGCCATCAACCTAGCTATGGAGATCGTGCCTTCAGGTCTTAGCACAACATCTCTCCCACTCAGATCCTTAAACCTGAACATGCGATGCTTAATTTCCTCCCCGACCTTTAGCTCAATAAGGTTCAAAGGCTCTAACGTTGGGATTTCTACCTCTTCGTAACCATATAGTCTGAAGAGCTCCTTGGCTTTCGAAGTCACTATAGCCTTCTTACCGAATTCCTCCGGGGTTAGTTCCCTAAATCCCCTTAATGGCTGAATAGATGCATCATCTTTCATATTCTAACACCACCAATCATGAAGGATATCATCGCAAACAGCATCCATATCCTTACTAGGTTCTTCTCAAGTCGAAGCTTCGCCTTATCGTTTGTCCTGAAGAGCCTGTAAATGGACGAGAAGAAAAGGACACAAATTGCCCCTATCATGTAGGGGTAGTAAGTATTTGTCAGACCCAGTGGAATAGGAGCCAGCGCCAAGAGGATAGCGAAGCAGTAAAGCAGTGCGGCTACTCTCTTAGCCGTCTCCCTGCCATAACTCACAGCTATTGTTCTTGTCCCGCGTGCTGCGTCGCCCTCAATGTCCACTACGCCTTTATGAACTTCCCTTCCGAGATTTGCAAGAAACGCCATCACCGAGAAAAGGATAAGATAGGTAGGGATATGACCAACCGCTATCAAACCGCCACCTATGAACGATAACCCTACCAAAACGCTCACCAGAATGTTGCCCAAGAATCCAATCCTTTTCAGGAAGATGTTGTAGAAAACACTGAGAAAGGCAACAAGGGGAGGGATCGTTATCCACCAAACATCGCGCGTTAAGGTTGCAACCACTATAGCAAAGACCAAGAGGACCAAGGAATAATCCATCGCGCCCTTCACTGTGAATCTTCCAGATGGTATGGGCCGTGTTGGTTCGTTTATCTTATCTATTTCGAGATCTATTATGTCGTTTGTCAGCATTGCAAACGCGGTGAAGATTCCACACGCTACCGAACCGGCAATCAATTCCTGTGAAAGCATGACTCTTCCGGTTGAGATGACCGAGCCAACGAATACTCCTAGGCCCATCAAGAACACGTCTGTTGGCCTTACGATCTCAAGGCATTCCTTTAAGCCAGACATATCAAATCAACCTCGATATAGAATAATAGACGACTTCGTTTCTTCTATCAATGACGCCGAGTACCAAAGTCTTTCTGTTGGACTGGGCTCTTTTCAATATACTAATCAAATCCTCAAACTCTATGGGGGAACCCTCAGACAGTCCAACGACCAAAAAGCTCGGCGTTTCGGTTGGAAAGCCGCCCTTGTTGTAAACGTTGAAGTCTACACCAAGCCCATAGCCCTCCCTCGCGACGTATCCTCTCGAACGGAGATCCCTCAAAATAAGATACCTGTTCCAGACGTTTCTGTCTGCCTTGGTTGCCTTCCTGAGTAATTGCTCGAAACCTATCTCGTCCCCCCCTCTAATCCCCACTTTGAGTTTGTTGCTCTCAATCAGGAACAGTGCCTCAGGAACTGAAAGAACTACCACCTTATCGCCAACTCCATATCCTCGCTCGTTAAGCCATTTTACTTGATTTTCTTCTCTAACCAGGATCTCATTGGCCCTTAATTTTCCATCTAGGTGGATCGCTTCCTCTTGAGGGCCCTCTGCCTGTTCCATGGCTTTCATGTCTTCCACCGCTTCATCTCTATAAAAACGAATGGGGTCAATCAGGGGAGTCGAAGCAATGAATAGTAGGGTATTGACTGTTCCTCTATTATGGCTCTCCATTTATTTCCGACGGAAACCATTGCGAATAGGCCAATCACTTTGCCACCGGCCCTTTCTGCCAGTCTAACAAGTGCAGCGATTGTACCGCCAGTTCGAACGACATCGTCGACTATAAGCAAGCGGTCGTTTCTCCTTATTGCCTTCCTCGGGACGTAGAACGTCCTTACAATTGCCACATCTGTAGGGCTGTATGAATCCTCTATAAAGTCCTCTAAGCCAACTTCTTTTCTCTCCTTGGCGACCACAAGATCCGCGCCCAGTTCCTCACCAACCAAGCATGCTATTGGAACCCCATCGGCTGCGGCGGTCAAAACCTTGCTCGCGCCGTACTTCGAGAAATTCTCTGACACCTTAACTGCTACCAATCTAAGAAACGCGGTATCCCAAATCAACGGGGTTACGTCATAATATCCGCCCTTCGATGGCTTGATCCTTTCTTTAACCAGATCCTCGAATCTTATAGTCTTTTTCAAGGCGCTCAATATCTCCTCGATCCTTTCGTCCGATGGTAACATCCTTCTTCTTGCATATCTCGATAATACGGACGGAGGAAGGCCCGTCATTTCCGAGAGTTCCCTATGTTTGTATTTCCTCTTCAATAGAGTCAGAAGGTCGATGACCATCATCTTTCTCCTCAAAGTCTCAACTTTGTCACTTTGTGCCTCGCTTTTGAGGGGGACTTCAGACATGATCAGGAGGTACGCATTTCTGGGCGGTTAAAAACCATTTCCGGCTAGAGGTGCAATTACTTTATCTTACTGAGGGCCTGAATCTAGACAAGAGATAATGACAGAGGCCGACCCCCTTCAGAGTCTTTTAGATCCAAGAACAATAGCCTTGATAGGCGCATCCTCCTCGAAACAGAAAATAGGTGGTTTGATCTGGGAGTACCTGAAGGATTTTGGAGGACTTAAATTCCCGGTGAACGTGAAGGGAGAGCCCCTTGACGGGCAAATTCCTTTTAAAAGCATTCTGGAAATTCCAGACGATATAGACCTAGCTATCGTAAGCATTCCGGCATCCTCCGTTCCTGCCGTTCTGAAGGAGTGCGTTGAAAAGCGAGCAAAAAGCGTCATTGTAATCTCAAGTGGTTTCAGCGAAACAGGCGAAGTTGGAAGAGAGATGGAGGAACAGATGATGGACATTATCGCCGGGAAGTCGACGCGAGTTCTCGGCCCTAACACTCTTGGTGTGTTCGTTCCAAGAACGAAATTGGATACAATGTTCGTCGTGAAAGAGCGCTCTAGAAGGCCGCCCGATGGGACGATCGCATATGTTTCGCAGAGCGGGGCTTCGGCCGTGGGCTTCATGGACATGCTCGAGCTCCACGGCGTTGGCATTTCTGCTTTCATAGGGCTAGGGAACAAAATGGACATCAGCGAGAATGACCTCATAGAGTATTTTGCAGAAGACGAAAGGACAAGAGTGATCTGTCTTCATCTGGAGGGGTTCAGGGACGGTAGAAAGCTACTGAGGATTTGCGGGAAGGTTTCAAGAAGCAAGCCCGTTGTGATTCTTAAGGCAGGCCGAACACAGAAGGGCAGCAGGGCGGTCATCCTCCACACGGGAGCATTAGCTGGGCCCGATACTGCCACTTCAGGTGCATTCAAGCAATTCGGCATAACTCGTCCTTATGATCTGGTGGAGCTCTTTGACTACTCAAGGATTTTGGCAAATCAGAGACCTCTCACAGGCCCAAACATCGCAGTACTTACTTCAGGTGGTGGATATGGCGTTATATCTGCGGATTATCTCGAAGACCCGAATTTCGGCGGACTGAAGCTTGCTGAGCTGTCTGAACACAGTAAGTCAGAACTGAGAAAACACCTTCCGGCCTTTGCCTCAGTTGACAATCCTATAGATCTAACCGGAAGCGTCAGGGACGAAATGTTTCATCACGCCTTCAGGATACTGAACGAAGATCCTGGAGTAGATGGGATTCTGGCGTTTCCTCTCTTCCAGACCCCATTGACGACAGATGCTTTATTTGACATCACTGTGAAGTGGTTCAAGGAGGGACGCAAACCCGTCGTGCCATGCATCATAGGAGGAGAATACGTAACGAAAATGGCGAAGAAATTCGAGGCGCTGGGCATCCCCGTCTATCCCTCTATAGGGAGAGCCGTCCTTGCAATCAGGGTTCTCTATGAGAGGGGGCGCTATCTGAAACGGATGGCTGCGGCGAAGGAGCCTGTGGAAATTGACACAACAACCTTCGGTAGAATACTTGATTACTCTGAAGAGTCGGGAGCAAAGGCAATACCGGAACATCTCACGAAATCGTTCCTGAGCGGGGCCGGAATAAGGGTTCCGAAGGCTGTTACCGTTAAGACGCTTGAAGACATTAAGGAGCCGCTGGGTATCTCCTTCCCCGTGGCCCTCAAAGTTTCATCGAGCGCGCTTTTTCACAAGACCGAAGTAGGTGGGGTCATACTGAACATAGGAAACCTTGATGAACTCAGGCGCAACTTGGGGGGCTTCATCACCAAATTCAAGAACGAGACATTCATTGTCGAGGAGATGTGTGTCTCATCAATTGAAGCCCTAGTCGGGTTGATGGTGGACCCAAACTTTGGGCCCTGCATTACGGTGGGGATCGGGGGGATTTTCACTGAGGTCTACAACGACTCCTCAACGAGAGTTGTTCCAATCAGCATTGCTGACGCAGAAGAAATGTTGAGTGATCTCAGAGGCAAGACGCTTTTTGAGAATTACCGAGGCATCAGGGTAAATAGGGATGCGCTGGTCAGAATCATGATGACTGTATCAAAGATAGGGGAGCGGTTTGGCGACAAGATACATGGCCTAGACCTCAATCCCATAGCTCTAAGCGAGAGGGATGCCGTCATTCTAGACGCCAAGTTGATTCTTAAGTAGGTGAAAAAAAACCTAAGCAAAGCAACGAATAAGTAGCTAAACCGCATTATCTTGGGCGTGACAAGGATCAGATTCCATGGCCGGGGAGGCCAAGGGATGAAGACATCATCTAGGATCTTAGGAACTACAGCCTTTCTCTCGGGCTTTGAAGTTCAAGACTTCCCCTTGTATGGTGCGGAAAGAAGAGGAGCACCTATGGTGGCCTGTGTTGCAATATCCAAGGAGAAGATCATGGAAAGAGGATACCTGAAGAACCCAGATCTTGTTCTTATCTCAGACGATTCGCTGCTATACGATTCCATTACCCTTCCCCTCGCGGGCCTTGGCCCCTCAGGAAAGGCTTTCGTGAATTCCGCAGTTAACGAAGAAGATCTGATGAACAGATTCAGAGTGAGCATCTCGTCAAGAAACCTGACCCAAATGGCGCTCAGAACTCTGGGAAAACCAGTACTTAGTGCAGCCATGGCTGGTGTTGCCTCCAAAATGATTGGTCTAAGTGAATCGAAGCTGAAAGAGGCCACCGATTTGGAGCTGAAGGCGCTTGGCCTAAGTCAGGATCTTGTTATTAAGAACATCGATCTCGCTTCAGAGGCCTACGGCGCAGTGCCTCTCGTCGAAATCGCCACACGAGGCACCCTTCCTTATACAGCTGTGAATATAATTCAACCGCGTTACGATTCGGCCATATTGGGCACCCCTGTTATCACACAAGCCTCGAATAGTCGCACGAGAAAGACCGGCAATTGGAGAGTGTTTAGGCCGGAAGTGGATCAAGCAAAATGCACTGGCTGCAGGATCTGCTACTTATCATGCCCAGACAGCGCGATAAGTATTCCGGAGGGCAAACCAATCGTGGATTACGAGAATTGCAAAGGGTGCCTGATTTGTCTCGAAGAATGCCCGGTCAAAGCGATAAAGGAGGTCATCGAGGCTAGATGACCCTCAAGACCCTCTTAACGGGCAATGAAGCTGCTGCTTGGGCAGCGAGGCTCGCGGACGTTGATTACGTACCCGGCTACCCAATAACGCCCCAAACTGAGATAATAGAAACGCTCGCGCACTGGATTAGGGATGGCAAACTGAAGGCCAAATTCGTCACTATGGATTCGGAGCATTCGATGGTAACCGCCGCCGGTGCGGCTTCGGCCACGGGAGCGCGAGTTTTCACGACAAGTTCCAGCCAAGGATTCCTCTATTCTTATGAAATGCTGTTCAATCTCTCCGGTTGGAGGGTCCCGGTTGTAATGGCAAACGTTTCGAGGGCCCTGTCAGCTCCCATAACGCTAGAACCAGATCACAACGACGTTCTGAGCGCAAGAGATGCCGGCTTCATCCAGATTCATTGTGAAACAGTGCAGGAGATACTCGACTCAATCCTTATGGCCTTCAGGATTTCAGAGGACGAAAGAATCCTGCTTCCTTCCATTGTAAACTTCGATGGATTCTATCTATCTTTTACGAGGGAGATTGTAGATGTACCGGAGGAGAACGAAGTCAGGGAATTCCTGCCGCCATATGTTCCAAAACACGCGTTCATCAGTTCAAGACAACCAATGGTCCAAGGGGCCGCGGTCTTAAACGCCTCCCTGTACTCATATTTCAGGTATCAGCTACACCTCGCCGCCGAGAACGCATTAACGGTCTATGGCGAAGTAGCGCAGGAATACCGAAGGAAGTTCGGGAGAGACTTGAGCCCGATTGAGAAATTTATGATGCGCGACGCAGAATACGCAATCGTGATGATTGGTAGCTTTGCCACCAAGGGAAAGAAGGCCGTGACATTAATGCGAGAAAAAGGAATGAAGGTTGGGCTAACAAAACTTCGTCTCCTGAGGCCCTTCCCTGCCCAAGAACTCATAGAAGCCCTTTCAGGACTCAAAGGAATCGCAGTGATAGACCAGAACATTTCTCCTGGAAAGGGAGGGGTGCTTTTCTCCGAACTGACTAGCGCTCTCTATAATCTAAAGCAAAAGCCAGTGGCATTGTCTTTCATAGGTGGCCTAGGAGGCAAGGACATAAGCCAAGCGGAATTCGAGTTTGCGTTGAACAAGACCATCTCAACCGAAGAAGGAAAGCAGACTCTCCAAATGGCACCGATCCTTCTCTTCACGCAGACCGACGATGAGATTGTTAGACGAATGTTAGCGATTGGTCATGGTGAGACCGAGTGACCGCAAAGGAGAAGATCAAGATTAGAAGTCTTTCCGAGATACCGCAAGAGGAACACATCTCTTCTGGAACAATCTTCTGTCAGGGCTGTGGTGGCTTGCTCGCGGCTCGCCTCTTTCTTAAAGGGATAGGTTCAAACACGGTTATCGTTAATGCAGCGGGCTGTTTCACCCTCTCGGTCATCTACCCCTTCTCTCCTTTCGACGGCTCCTGGCTTTACGCGGCGATGGCATGTGCACCAGCTGGAGCCCAAGGGGTTCGAGACGCAATAGATATTTTGAAAGAGAAGGGAAGGAGAGACGCCAAAGATGATTTACAGGTGGTAGTTATCACTGGCGATGGCGCAGCAAGCTCAATAGGACTCCAGAGCACCCTCACCGCTATCCACAGGGGGCTGGATTTCTGGTATTTGTGCTATGACAATCAAGCCTTCATGAACACGGGAGCCCAGCAATCGGACACCACCCCGTTCTCCGCGGTAACTAGCACATCTAAGCCAACAGGCATGAAACCCATCGGCGTGGAGGAGGAAGCAATGGATCTCTTCTCCATCTGGAATTCCATGAAACCTCGCTACTTGGCGACCGTATCAATCTCTCACCCCATAGACTTCCTCAACAAAGTCCAAGCCGCCCACCGCTTAAATGGACCTAAACTCTTCATAGCGTTCTCGCCCTGCCCACCAGGTTGGGATTTCAATGCGTCTAGGACATTGAAATTGGCAAAGCTTGCCGTTGAGACTGGTGTATATCCGTTAAAAGAGTCGGTGAACGGCGAAGTACTTCATACCTACGTTCCAAAAAGGAGACTTCCTGTGGAGAAGTATCTTGAAACTCAAGGTAGATTCGAATACTTGTTTCATCCCGGTAGGAGGGAGAACCTGATAAAACACATTCAGAAAAAGGTCAATGCCTACTGGGAATCTTTGGAGAAATAGAAACCCGCAGAAGACAAATCTCTCGCAGCAGTATCTAGTGTACAGTAATGAGGATGTGCAGAACAAGGTTCTGAAAGCTAAAACATCAAAACCCTTTTATGTTATGACCGCCTACTAGATACGGGAGCAAATATTTTGAAGTATGAGAGGTTTTATTCCTCGAGAGAGGCCGTCATGAAGCCCTCCGAGGTCCGAGAACTTCTCCGGCTGACGATCGAGAAAGACGTCATTTCTTTTGGCGGCGGACTTCCGGATCCGAAACTTCTTCCCAAGGGCTTCGAACTCGAAGGCTTCTTTGAATATCTAAGTTCCGTGGATGAGGTAGCCTTTCAATATGGGACGACTGAAGGCTTTCCAGAGCTGCGAGAGGAGGTGCTGAATTTCATGAGGTCTCATAGCGGCATAAGTGGCGACGTCGATAGCATCATAATAACAACTGGAAGCCAACAGGCTCTTGATATAAGTGCGAGGTTACTGCTGGATCGAAATGACCACGTTGTCGTTGAACTCCCGACATATCTCGCCGCGCTCCAAGCTTTCAATCTGTCTGAACCTCGCTATGTAGGAGTAGCTGTAGATGACATGGGGATAAGAACAGACTTGCTCGAGACAAAGCTGAAACACCTCAAGTCACAAAACGTTCAATCGAAGTTCATCTACACCATCCCGAACTTCCAGAATCCGTCTGGCGTGACAATGAGCGAGGACAGGAGGAGACACCTTTTGGAACTTGCGTCGAGATATGACCTCTTGGTGATAGAGGATGATCCCTATCGATACATTTCATTCGATGAACGACCGAAGACCGCACTCAAGGCCTTGGACGCGGATGGCAGGGTGCTATACCTTTCAACTTTTAGCAAGATAATCGCACCGGGCCTAAGAGTTGGTTGGGTGGTTGCAGACAAGGATCTCATTAACAAAATCGCTCTAGCCAAGCAAGGAATGGATCTGTGTACCTCGCCGCTGAATCAATACTTGGCGTTATGGTGCCTGAGAAACGGATTGGTCGAGAAGCGACTAAAGGTGATAAGTGAAGCTTATAAGCGAAAGAGAGATCTCATGCTAAAAACGCTGGAAGATTCAATGCCCAAGGGCGTTAGGTGGACTCGGCCAGCAGGTGGAATGTTTGTCTTCGTCTGGCTTCCGGATGGAATGGATACGAAAGCAATGATGCGAAGGGCAATAACAGAATACAGGGTAGCATATGTTCCAGGACGATCCTTCTTTGTTGATGATTCTGGAAAGAATACCATGCGGCTGAATTTCACTTACGCGAATGAACCAGATATAAAAGAAGGCATAGGCAGACTCGGCAGATTGATAGAACAGGAATTAGAGCAGACGCTCATAACTAATATTCCTCAAGCCTAGACGCCACGGAAGTAGGCCGGTGGAAGAAGCTCGCGCCATGATAGCGCTCCATAGGTGTGTTTGCTCGAGCTTCTTCTGGGCTCTTTCCGAGGGACCATAGATTCTATCGGATCCTCTCCCGGTTTCAGAAAATATACTCCCTTCGTTATTCGATTGAGATAGCGGGCCCGAGGGGACTGTCAAGGGTTGAGGCCTTTTTGAACCCCTGATTTGCAGCTTAGGAGGTTCAGCGCTTAAGCTCTGCTGCCTTATCCATACTAGGCCACGAGCCCGATTCGTTTTCGAGCCCTGCTGTATTTTAATCTTAGCAACGACTCCTTAGCATTCCTGCGTTCGTTCATCTTATGTTTTGAGCTAATCGAGTCATACCACTGAACTTGAACTCTTGAAACTGGGCGGATCGATTGATGCGCCAGCGTTTCTGGCGAGAGTCAGACACTAGATCTCAAATCAGAAGCGCTTAGGATTGGCCACCTGCCATCTTTCGATGGCCTCAAGAGCCCGGATGCCAAGGGCGAACGCCTCTCTAGCTTTCCTTGGGTCCTTCTCTATCTCTCCCCAATTCGTGATCGCGTCAAAGAAGCTCCTTGCGTGTGATAGCTCTTGTGATTGTTCACAAGCATAACTTAGCATCTGATCTAGGGTCAATGAGAAGGCCCTCCCTGGATCCTTTGTGAGGACGCACGAAAGCGCATATAGAAGGCCTTTCAAGCAAGTTCCAGTCAGTCTAACTAATCCCGATATCGAGGAATTCGGTTTATCAACAAACTTCCCCAGAAGATCGAGTCTGTCTCTTCTCGCTTCTGACAAATACCGCCATTCTTGCTCAAGGTATTCGTGCAGCGAAGTCATCTGCATCGCTGGAACAGGAGCCCCGTGTAGTATTTCATATGTTCCGGGGACAGGTGGATTCCAACCTTCAATCCTTCTATCGGCAGGGAGAAAATAGACCTGAAATTGACTGACGCCGGCCTTCTTCGGATCCAATCGTCCGATGGCCTCTTGGAACCTGATCACGTATTCGAGCTTGGGGCTTTTCCTTTCCTCCAAGACCCTAGGTTCAACGTATGCATGGATATCAATATCCGAGTAGTCTGGCACGAAGTCATGATTCTGCCCTGACCCTTTCAGGATTACACAAAGAAGATACTCCCCGAATATGCCCTTGCAGGCTTTTACTATATCCTTAATAGCTGCCCGCAATCTAGTTCGATGTAATCTTTTCATCTGCATTGTTTGTGTGTTGGCCTAATACTGATTTAACAATTGTGTCTGCGCGCATCACGAAATAGGAAAAAACAAGAAGGCTCGCGAAGACTACCTGATGCAGATCTACTGGGCGTCGCTGGCGCCGTAACAGAGGTGCGGAGGGCGCGATTTGAACGCACGTAGGCCTTTGCCACGAGATCTTAAGTCTCGCGCAGCGACTCGCGCTTTTTCCAGACTCAGCAACCTCCGCACGATTGCTTATTCTCAAGGGATCAATCTTTAATCTTTTCTAATAGCGTGAGAGCGTTCCATATCCTAGTTCTTGAGAGCATTGGAAGATTCGTGTCTTGATTCGCTTCCTCAAGCAATTGGATTGCTCCGGCTGCCTTAACGCCGAAAGAGGCTCCTTCTTTTGTAAGGGCATCGTTTGCCTCTTTGACGAGCTTCTTCACGCTTTTTGGGGCGGCCAAATCAGCCTGAACTTGCTTGAGTGTCTCCACCACCTTCAAGATCGAGGCCTCGTATTCCTCCTTCCTTTTCTGGGCCTTCGTTTGTTTGCTCAAGGTGGATCCCCCGCAAGATTTCTATATCACCACCTGACTTTTGGGAGGTATTAAAGGGTAATGTCTGACGAAAAGATCAAAGAGATGGCAAACCTGTTAACATCAGGTGCCACCATGCTCGCAAAACCATGTCCGAAATGCGGGTCACCTCTCTTCAGGACAAAGGGAGGTGAGGTCTTATGCCCCTCATGTGGCTTCAAGCCGGATCTAAAAGAGGAGGAGAAAGAGCCCAGCAAAGCGCAAGTTGCAGAACAAACCAACGGACTGCAAATGGCCTTAAGAGGGAAACTGAGACTTCTGGTCGAGAAACTAAACGAAACCGAGGATCCACACGAAATAAAGGAGCTGGTTGACACAATAAAGGCGGTTCTGGACGTCATGAAACAGGCGACACAATAGAGCGACAGAAGGATGCTTGGCGGGACATTTACTGGGTACGGAGGCTTTGTCGTGCATCCTCTCATCAAAGAGAAAACGATTCAGTGGAGAGATTATCAAATTGAGCTAGCTCAAGCGGCTCTCAGTGTCAATTCTCTGATAACACTACCAACCGGACTAGGCAAGACGGTAGTCGCAACACTAATCATTGCCGAGGAACTGAGGTCAAACGAAGCTGGATGGATCCTTTTCCTAGCGCCGACCAAGCCTCTCTGCCTACAGCATTCTGAAACGCTCCGCCGAACGCTCAACCTTAAGGACGATGAAATAGAGCTCTGGACAGGGGAAATACCATCGGCGCAACGTCACACATCATTCCGCATTCTCGTTTGCACTCCTCAATTAATGTTCAACGAACTTGCATCACAAAGGCTTTCACTTAAGGACCTCAACCTATTGGTACTCGATGAAGCCCATAGGGGAATAGGCGAGTACGCATATGTGCCGATCGTGCAGATATACGCGCAACAGAGGCATGACTACCATGTGGTGGGCTTTACGGCGTCACCGGGGAGTCCGGAACGCTTGGAAGAAATGGCGAACAGTCTCAGATTAGAAAAACTTCTGATAAAATCCGATGAAGACATGTCGGTCAGGAAATACATACAGAAGGTAACACCGCATCTGCTTCCCGTCCGACCTTCTCCATTCATGGCAGATGCGAGGGCTCTTCTCGTTTCTCAACTTGAAGAGGAGCTTTCAAAACCTGGTATGAGGGAGCTAATTTCAACAAATAGACCCTCTTTCAGGCGCATTACTGAGGTTATGGCTCAGATGAGTAAGAGGGCCGCCTCGGAACGGGACTACCGCCTGCTCCAGATAGTCAAGTCTTTGGCTTCCGCTAGGCGCATTCTCATGGCGCTTGAAAGGCTAGACCTAGGCGGCGCATCGCTCTTCCTCGACTTCATGGAATCACAACTGAGGAGATCGGAGAGAGGCGGTGCTCCGAAATCGTTGAAGCAGACGATGCGCTCCCAAAGGATAACCCAGGCCATTGAGCTCGCAAAAATGCAGGTGTCATTGGACCCTCCCAATCCTAAGCTTGAGATGTTAGAACAAATATTGAACAAGGAAGTCTCATCGAGAGGCAGGAAAGTGATAGTCTTCGTGAGTTATAGGCTCTCAGCGGACGAAATCGTGTCCTATCTCTCGAGAAGGGGACATATCCGGACAACCCTGTTGCTAGGCCAGAGAGCTTCTTCTGGATTTGGTGGGATGACGCAGAAGCAACAGCAAGCCGCAATAGACAAATTCAAGCGGGGAGGATGCGATGTGCTAATAGCAACACAAGTAGGAGAAGAAGGGCTCGATATATTCGGTGCTGACGCTATAGTCTTCTATGATAATACGCCTAGCGCTATTCGCTTTGTCCAGAGAATAGGGCGGACTGCTAGGTTCTTTCCTGGTGACGCGTATATATTATATTTCTCCGGAACTAGCGATGAGAGGTATCTGTGGATAGCAAAGCGAAGGGAATCCTCGATGAAGAAACTGATAAAGGCAATTGCTGCCGACAGAAGGCCTCAGGCCGAGAAGAAAAAACCGAGGGGAGATCTTTCTGGATTCTTGGCAGAGGAAACAGAGCCGCAGAAAATAAGAATATTAGTAGACGAGCGTGAGCGCCAATCTAGTGTCACCCAAGAATTAACAAAAATGGGGGCCCTTCTAGAATTCAAAACGTTGCAAGTAGGCGATTACATTGTATCTGAGGACATAATAATTGAAAGAAAAACGACGAAGGACTTCTCGGTTTCGATAATAGATGGAAGGCTCTTCTCTCAGGCATCACAAATGAGGGAGCTCTACACGCTGCCTGTAGTGTTGATAGAAGGCGAGAACCTGTTCGCGGTGGCGGGGATACATCCGAACGCATTAAGAGGAGCAATAATCTCGCTTGTGGTCGATTTTCAGATTCCCGTGATCCAAGCCGGTTCGGCTGCCGAAACAGCCTCATATATCTATAGAATAGCAGAGAGGGAGCAACTCGAGAAGAAGAAGTTCCCGCGTATAAGGGGGGAAAAGAAGCCACCAACCCTTAGGCAGATGCAGATATTCGTCGTGTCTGGGTTGCCCTTTGTGGAACGGACTACAGCGGAAAAACTGTTGGAGAAGTTCACGACTCCCATCAAGACATTCAATGCTTCGATAGCGGAACTCATGGATGTCGAGGGGATAGGAAAGGTCAAAGCGTCAAAAATCAAAGAAGTGCTCGAGACGGAAACGCAGAAGCAGGAAGAGAAGGAATCAGATTCCTAGTCTAGCAAGTACTGTCTTTCTTACATTGGCAAGTATCTGTTGCCGATTTCCATTTCCATCGATCTGTACCAATTCAGCCTGTCTTACCATTCGCTGATAAGCGCGCCTTACCTCTGTCAAGAACTGGATTTTCTCAAAGATGGTGGGTTTTCTAGCCTTCCTCGTGGTGATCAGCCTTCTGATCGCTTCTTTTGGTTCTATGTCAATGTATAGACCCAAGTCCGGAGGTGGGATCCTATTGTTTATGATCCTCACCCATTTTTCATCATGAAGGGCTGTCCCTTGGTAAGCTATGGATGAATGAACATACCTGTCAACTATCACATTGATTCCGTCCTGAACGATGGGCCATATTTCCGTTTCGAAATGAAACAGGCGGTCCGAGGCAAACATGAGGGCCAAAAACGCAGGGGAGGTCTTGAGGTCGCCCCTCAAAATCTTGTGCGGTATGCTTCCGACTCTTGTGTAGGTTGGTTCAAAGGTGTAATGAACGGGTATGCCTTGCTTCCTCATGACGTGATAAAGCAGATCGGAAATCGTCGTCTTCCCGCTGCCGTCTATTCCTTCGAAAGCGATTATCTTTCCTCTCTTCATCTAGAAGAAGTAAGTTCAAAAAGCATTATTAAGCTTGGATGTCGCCGGGCATCGGCGCGCACTATGCGAACATAAACCGTGGCGAAGGGCAAACGCAGCTATCTTATCCTAGAGGTCGTCCAGAGAACGACCATAATGACATAGGGTATGGCCCCGAAGGGGCGTAACGCTCTTCTGAACATCCATTCAGCCGGGAGGCCCCTATTATCGACCAGTGGGTTCGCAGATCGTACCGGTATAAGCATCGACATCGAGAAACTGCCCATTATCTATCGACTTCCATGTGCCCTCATCTAATATCAGAAGGGGGATCTTTGCAAGAACGCAACCGGTAGCAGTTATCATGTCGAACTCCTTGCAGAGAATCGCAGAAGGAGCCGTATCAGCTTTCCTCATGGAATACAATACATAACTGCCAACTGTGCTTCCCTTGCTGGAGGGAATAGCTAGGACCTTCTCCCTCACATTCTCTCCAAATAGCGGGTGTGCCTCATCGGATATTAGTCCGGTTTTCGGGTCTATCCCTCCAAGAAACGATATAGGCGAATCAGATTTCAATACTTTACCACTGCCCTTGCCCTTGACCACGATCTTGATTTTGGGATTGATCATATCTCCTCCCCACTAAGAATTTCCTTCAACGATCTTAATCTAGCATTGATTCTCATTTGGTGAGAGAGGTAAAAGGCGGCCTTGACCGAATTAGTGACGACCGTCTTGAATCCCATCCGTCTGAGGCCACACCACATTACACAAGAATCTGCAACCACCTTCAGTTTTCCATCCCTCTTTAGAATCGCACGACTCTCTACTGCTCTTTTCACCCTAGCTGAAGTAAACAAGTAAGTTGGCAGGGCCAGCCTATCGTTATATTGTGCGACGTCTTTGATAGTGTTGAGCGTCACGTGAGGGCAACCAATGATTATGGCCTCGGCCTGATCTTCCGAGCTAAGCTCCTCTATAGTCTCTTCGATCTCTTTCTTGTAGAACAGGGCCTCTTCGACTCTGGCGCCGTGGAAATCGAATTCTCTCGGGCTGGCCCCATGAATCCAAACCATAGGGGCAGAACCGCTTGTACCGAAGGCTGCCAGATATTCGATTGTTCTATCTTGTTCCTGAAGCCCGGGTGCCTCAATATAGTGTATCACCGTTCCGGCCTTTCTTCCAACAACATAGCCTAACGCACCGGCTTCCACTTCGTTCTCCAATGACCCTTCATATCTAACTCTTAATTTTGGTATTCTGCCTTCCGCCCTATGAACTCCAACATTGGCCGTGAAGCCAACTATGGCGGAGGCAAGTGCGCCTATTCCACTCTCCTTATTAGTCCAAGCACCGATTACAGAATTCACGTAAAGAACAGCTGAGGATTCTGCCCACGCCAAATGATCGCCAGGGTTTGGCGGATTGTCTTCGAAATAGGGAGCACAGCTCAAGCTGGGCGTTACGCCGATCCTCTTTAACAGATCTATTATCTCAGCCTGTTTCTCATAGGTTGTCACATCGCAGGTTCTCTCCCCTTCTTCCCCGAGTTCAACAAATCCGGGATTCATAGTTGTGGGGACAGAGACTCTCAATCCAGAGTCCTCAAACTCGGATAGTAGCTCGATTCCTGCATCACCGATGTTTAGATAGGAAATACCCGATATGTGCGCGCTCTTGATCGGGACAACGCTTGGCGTTTCCTCCGTTGTCTTAAAGGGGAGCAAAACCAGCTCTTCTAGCTCGGACCTCATGATAGCGTCCATCTTGATGCTACCTAGGGATCTCCGACTTGAGGAATCTCCTTCTCTCTGCTCGAAAATCCAATGTCAAATCAAGGCCCCACTTGACCGTGGTTAGTTCCGATTGATTTGCTGATGGGTCTAGAGTTGAACCCCTCAGGCCCTCCAACCAGATCACTTGATCTTTCCTGCCGAATCTAGTAGCCAGAGCAAAATCCACGGCTTCATAGTCATTTACGTCGATGTCATCATCAACGACTATGACTCCTTTCAACGATCTATGGGCATTTAGAGCAATGAGAATTGCGTCCTTACCATCCGAGGCCGATTTCTTCCTTATGCTGATGAGGCAATGTAACCACCCCCCACTGCCCGGGGTAAGTACGATGCTTCTTGCCTCAATTCCTCTTTCGAGGATGGCAGCCTTTATTTCAGCTGCTCTCGGAAGACCCATGAGTAGAACGTGCTCATACCCGCCGGGCAGTATTGCATGGCATAGGGGCTTCTCCTTGTAGTAAGTCATAAGGATGTCCACAACTGGTTGTTCCCTTATCTTATCATAAGTGCCAAGAACGTCAGTCATCATCTCCGGGGCGGACCGCTCTCTCGATATCTTTCCTATCATAACGAATTCGCTTTCTATTGGAACCGGGAAGTCCACTTCGTTCAGATCTGTCACTGGCAAAGGATTCCCCTTTAGCGAACTGGCCAGAGAGAGTTCAGAGATCTGCCAAGGGAGAGGAGAGGCTGCAGCCAAAAGCAGGTGAGGCAAGACTCCTACCAAAATGGCAACGGGCATGT
Organism: uncultured Nitrososphaerota archaeon; assembly: GCA_964408285.1. Classification (GTDB taxonomy): domain Archaea; phylum Thermoproteota; class EX4484-205; order EX4484-205; family JAAOZO01; genus CAYOYV01. The sequence goes on from CAYOYV010000008.1 coordinate 29,018, forward strand.
CCTTACCTTCCGATTTGTGATCTTGGAATATGCGATGGAGGTGCCTGCCCTCGACCATTCTTATGACGTATCTGTTTTCTCCAAGGTGGAGAAGCCTGTGTATTGAGGCGTTAATGTACCCTGACTTCAGATCGCGCGCAAGAACAACTGAACTCGTTATGTATGAGCCGTAATCGTCTTTGTAGTACTTGAATGCAGGTGGCAAAACCAAATTGGGACTTCTGGATCCAGCGAAGTCATGAGAGGTCGACGTAGTAGGCCCAGTCTCGGTTGTCTTGAATTTCCTGCCCAATTCATCCAGAAAGCTCGTCGGGCTTCTATTCAAACTCTTTGCGATTTTCTCTTGAGAGGAGAACAAATTGGAGACTACGTCGCCCTGTTTCGGTAATAGGTTTCTGAACAACACCGTTCTCCTTCCAGCCTCCTTTATCTTCAGTGATAATTCGAAACCGCCGGCAAGTGGGCCTTCATATTCGATCATGTCTCCGGATTGGTCCAATACGTCCCAGAGCCTCTTGATTCCGTTGCCTTTCAACTGCAAACATAATACTGTCAGTCGGCCGTCAAAAACCTTTCTAGGTCGTCTAGCAGAAGCATGTTGTCGGCATATCGCCCTTTCAGGCTTCTCCTTATCCAATTTGGGAATTTTCCGAAGATCTCATAACTGAAGTACCTATCATCTGCTAATATCAGGGCCACCCTGTCATCCGGGGATCTGTAGGCCCTACCGACAGCCTGTGCTGCCTTAATCACCGCAGGGTAAGAATATCCATAAAGCTCTCCTTTGCCACAAAACTTCCTGTTTAGGTACTGTACGTATTTCTCCATCTTGGGGGAAGGCTCTGGGAAGGGAATCCCAAACACGACTACGCCTCTCAGCATACCTGGTCCAAAGTCCATGCCCTCGGCGCTTCTTCCTCCCATAACTCCAACCAAAACGGATTCCTTCTCACGATCTAGGACGAATCGATTAACCATCTCACGATGCTCTTCCGAGTTCATGCCCTCTTCCTCCCAGTGGACCTGCTTTTCTACGGCCCTTTCAAAGCCCTCCTCTCTGAAGGCACACAACACCTTGAAGCTAGGGAAGTATAACGCACTCTTCCCTCCAATGCCATTAACGAGCGCAGCCAGATTCTCGGAATAAACACGATATTTTTCCTCAGTTCTATCACTCTCCCTACTGCTCATTGTTTCCAATACGGCCAAGAAGACGCTCTCGTAATTGTAATACGGATCGATTACACACTTCTGATACTGAGTCGGCACCCCGGTCAACGCAACATACGCTTCTTCCCATTCATTTGTGCCTGACACATGAATCACTGATCTGAAATGCCGAAAGATGCTGCGGCCTACGGAGCTTGAATCAAACGATGAGAGCTCAAGGTAACAAGCGGGAAATTCCTCGGTGGTGACGTACTCAAGAAAGAAGGAAGGATATAACCTGTTACCGTAGAGTTGTTGAAAGAATTCTGCAACATAGGCCAAGGAGCATTTAGCGATGAAGTCTGAAGAGAAGGCCTTCTCTTGGGCCGAATCTGCGGCATTTGTAAGGATCTGAAGAATCCGGTCGAACGGTATACCATTAAATCTTCTTTCGAGCATTCCTATGAATTCAGAAGGGGTCATCACAACAATCTTCTCAATTCGCTTCCCTTTCAAGAACGACAGCAGCTCGATCAAGATGGCTCTTGCTGCTATGTCCAGGGAGTAAATCTCAAGCAATCCCCGCTGCAAATCTGCAACCCTAAGTTTCCAAGATCTGTCACTTCCTATGACAAATGGCATGTTGTGTGAATTGTGGACAACAAACCCGTTAGCTATGTAATTATGATCTGGAACGCAAGCAAAATCATAGACGATTTGACGTTCCGCCCTCACTATGTCGGATATGGCTTCACGGTATAAACGGCCCTCCTCAAAGACCAGTGTGACACTTCCTACGCGCAGATATGACGCCGGGCACCATTGAAACTTTGATCCTTTTGATCGAAGGACTCCCGTGTTTTCAGTTAATTCGAGGGTACGTCCTGTTTCCGTCGAGACCTTGAGAACTTTATCGCTGAATTCCCTTCTTCGACCGTATATTCTATTCTCCACAACATTCGTAGCGTTGCGTTCGTCAAGTCGAATGGAGAGGATTGAAGAGCTTAGGCCCTCGTATAGGTCCTTTGCCTTGATGTCGCCGGGGGGAATCACGACGTCGACATGCGCTGCAATACATTCATCAATAACCAAGTGGCTTTGCCTCCTGCTGGGCCACACTAAGTCCCGCCTGAGATGGTCCAACGTGATGTATGGGTAAGGCATGATTATGAGATCAGAAGAGGCCAGACCACTCTTCATCAAATAGTAGGGGCATGTTCCATTCATGGCGGCCAGCTGAAGGGCAAGCTTCGAAGAGAGGATGTTGTAGTTTACACTTCTTCCAAAATCCGGCAATGTCCGTTTCAACGCCAGATAGAATGGGCATTTTCTTCGTTCCACAAGCTTCCTACAATACCTGTCAACGATTTCAGCTTGGGCTCCTCTCTCTAGGGCGACTCTGCACAAGTGCCGTTTTCCCCTGATTTCAGAGACCTTGAAGGGAAAAGAGACCACGGTCTCAATCCTGCTTAACTCTCTGATCACCCCCTCAGCTTCCCTGTGTGTCTTCACTGTATAATAGACTCTTGATTCCGTTTCCTCAATGAACGGCAATATGCCTGCCAAGACGCCCGCAGTCTTTCCGAATCCTGTAGGGGCCTGTAATATCAGGTGCTTCCTATCCGCAAGTGCTTCATACACCCTTGATGCGAGTTCTATCTGTTTTGGGCGAGCGCGTTCATGTGCGAAGTATTGCGTTAAGCGTTTCTCCAAGATCGTAAGGCAGCGCGCTCAAGTTTTTAACGACCCCGCTACCTTTCATGCAGAGAAAAACCGGAGAACCATGGGCCAAGATGGTAAAAACTCGCCTGTTCATCCTCTACTGGGTGAGGACCTTACCTATCTAGCCGGAAAGCTTACAACCATCATGGGACCCGCTGGACCTCTGAGAAGGGAGCTGGTATTGCGCTTACTTTCTACCGCCGCTTCTCGCACCACTGTCCTCTTCCTTCACTCAAGATTACACTTTCCCATAGATCGACTCAAAGAGATAACCGGGGGAGACACTCAGAGGCTCCAGAACATACGTCTGCTGTACCTATCAGATTTCTTGCTACAGGAAAGGGCCATTTCCGGTTGCGAATTTCTCATAGCGAAGAATAACATCCGATACTTATTTCTGGATAATCCGCTGGACAACTATATAGATGCGCTGAGCGTCCGTTGGAACGTATCTTCGGCTCTGAAGGCCACCCACTCCTCACTGATAAAGCAGTTGGCCACGTTGCGGGAGATCTCAATTGGACGTGACGTGGGCGCGTTTTTCATTCTTGATTCAAATGATAGCAAGACTGCCATAACAAAGTATGCAGTGGACCTCTGGCCAGACATAGTGATAGAAATTGAGCAACTCGAACCCAGAGCAGGAAGACTAACAATCAGAAAGAAACCCGATCACGAACCAGTGAGATCATTTGACGTAGCGCTCAAGGGCGAGGGGAAGGAAATGGAATGGAGGGAGCCAGAGCATGTCTGACTGGGTGAGTGCCAGCACAATATTAAGCATGCTTCTCACAATATACGTCAAAATGCTTCCGGCAATGGTTGCCAATTCAAGTGCCGTAATCTTCGGGGGAGGTCCGCCAATCGACAACGGGGCGAAATTCCTTGACTCCCAACCAATTTTCGGCAAAAACAAAACAATAAGGGGGTTCGTCGGCGGGGTTGTCGCCGGGGGAGTTGTGGGCCTCTTTCTTTCCCAAGGGTATTGGGGGTTCATACTTGCGTTTGGCGCCCTACTCGGGGACTTAGCCGGGGCGTTCATCAAGAGGAGGTTCAAGATGGAACCAGGGCAACCGTTCCCCCTTCTGGATCAATATGACTTTGTCATTGGCGCATTTGTGGTGTCACAATTGTTCAATCCAGTAGATGTAGGCGAGTTCTTACTTTTCGTGCTCACAATTCCCCTTGTGCATTTGGGAGCCAACATAATTGCCTATAAGGTCGGTCTTAAGAGAGTGCCCTGGTAGTTTCTAATATGCTTTAGAGCTTCCTATCCAATATAGCGAAATGACGGAAATCAGAATCAGTACCAACGCGATTATTATTTCTGGCGAGGAGCCACGACGTCTGCTGTAAATGGAATAAGACCAATAGAGGCCAGCGAAACCCATTGCATATAAGAGTCCAACGATCAAGGCCTCGATCGGCCCCTCTCCCAATTGCTCAGGTGATATGAAAGTGGACCCTATATTCGTACTTGCGCCGTAAATCAGACGGGGTTTATAGACCAATACATATGACCATCCAGAAAGCAACAATACTAGGACGAAGAGAAGCCCGATCACCAGTGCCCGGCCAACTCTCTCGTCACTCAGGATTTCCTTCTTCTTCTCCAATGTGGAGACGAAAGCGTCGGACATCCTGTTTATCGCCAACAACAGATCTTCTGGGCGCAACCCGAGCAATCTGTTCAATACATAAGCTATTTAAATTTGTTTTGACGAACGAGTTAGGTTACGTTTAAATGATAGTCCCGCGGGAAAATGAGCGCTAATTCTTATGCCTCCGTCGTCAGAGACACAAACGAACTTGCCTCTCAATCTACTAAATCTGCTGAATGAAAGGAGGCCGGGAATTGATACCTGGAGTTTCCTTCAGGGCGCCATTCTCTTGACTGCTCTGTTGCTAGCAATAACAGTGCGCCTTCTCAATTTTCGATATGGCTTCTTCTTATCGGAGTTCGATCCGTATTGGCACTACAGAAGTGCAGACTACATCGTCGAGAATGGCATTCCTGCTTTCATTTCTTGGATAGATCTGATGAGCTGGGTGCCAGGAGGTCGTCCTGTCGCGGCATCAACACCGATAGGCCTTCCTCTATTTGCTGCTTCTTTGTATGATGCTTTGAGATTCATGGGGATAGGCATTGACTTAATGAGCCTTACGATCCTGATCCCGCCACTCTCCGGGGGGCTCGCCGTTTTAGCCGTCTACTTCTTAGGGACGGAGTTACTATCGACTGAAGTTGGGCTCATCTCAGCTGTACTTATTGCGTTCAATGGAAGCCACATAGAAAGAACGCACCTTGGGTTCTTCAAACACGAAACACTTGGAATTCCTCTGATAGCGATCTCACTCCTGTTCTTCCTGAAATCGGTGAAGGCCAAGGACGAAAAATCAACATGGGCGTTTTCTATTCTGGCTGGCCTTTCTCTAGGTTATCTTGCTATAAGCTGGACTGGATATGTGTATGCCGTCGGTTTGATTGGGCTGCTTACCGTGGTTTTGAGCCTTCTATCTCTGGTAGATAACTCCAAGCTTCTCCTCTCTTTTTCCGTAACGCAAGGCATCTACTTGGCTATTGCGTCGTTGTTCCCGAGAAGCCAAGCAGAGATCCTCTCCCTGAATCTTGCCGTGTCGTTCAGCGCCTTTGCATTCATTATAGCTAAACGGGAGCTGGATCGACTCGAGTCGGTTCGTCTGAAAGTGTCAGCAATGTTGGGGATCATTGCGTTTGGCGTTTTCATTGGAATCCTAGGAGTCCAAGCTGGAGTGCTGACTTCCTTATATGGAAAACTGCTAGCGATATTGAACCCGGCTTTAAGATCGGAACAAGCAATAATAGAATCGGTGGCTGAGCACAAAGTATCCAACTGGTTCACCATTTTTAACGATCATGGAACACTACTGTTGCTTTTCGGGTTTGGTCTTCTACTTGCGATCAAAAAGCTTGATGTCAACAACGTGGCTGTTTTACTAAGTGGGGTAACTTCGCTCTACTTCTCAACGATGATGGTAAGGCTCGGTCTGATCTTCTCTCCATTCAGCTGTATAATAGGCTCTATGGGCGCCTACCAGTTGGTGAGTGGAGCTTACCAGACGATTGAGACTAGGGTGTTCGGCAAATCTCGTACGAGAAGAAGAAGGGAAGGTGTTTCTAGCACTCCCCTAATTCTATCAGCACTCTTGGTATTTGGTTTGCTCGCACCGGCCGTCTATATGGGCTTCGCTCACGCTGGCACACCAGTAACTATAGCGGCAGCCTCTCTTCCAATAGGAATCGACATACCGGACTGGCCAGAGACCTTAGCTTGGATCAGGCAGAACACTCCCGCAGGGTCGGTTATCATGTCTTGGTGGGACTACGGATATTGGATTACAACCTTGGGCGATAGACCCACTATAATCGACAATGCTACAATAAACACCACTCAAGTTGCTCTTGTGGGGAAGGCCTTCATCTCCAACAACACGATTGCTCTGCCGATAATGAGGAAATTCAACGTGTCATACGTGGTTGTCTTCACCAGCCTTCCGCACGCGAAGAACTTGGGTGCTTGGGGAGACGAGGTGAAATGGATTTGGATGGCGGAAATCGGTTACGGGTTGAAGACGGAACCAACTCATAACTACACCATTCGCACGTTTGGAGACTATGACCTGAGCAAGGCTTTAGCTGATCAGCAATTCATACCCACGTACTCCGGAACTACAGAACCAACAATAGAATTACCGAAGAGGGACTACGTTTTGACCAGGCTACTAGTGCTCAGTTCATTCGGTACTTCTCAGAGTCTTATCCCAGTTGATCCGCACTTTACACTAGTTTACAGATCGTTTTATGGCGTCGTCTCCGTTTTCAAGGTGGATTATGATTACCAAGGACCTACTGTCTACAGTCTGTCCGCCTCATCATCCGACATCACAACAGCTGAATGGACTTGGACGACCGAATATGACTTTGCTCCCAATCGCACAGTAAGTTTTACCGTGCTCAATCTCGTGAAAACCAGAGGACAATATGTTGTTAATGGTACTGAGCATTATCTCAACTGCAGCGCCGTTGCGGAACTTCTAACCTCTGACGGCAGCGTTGTACTCAGTTACGACGTAGAGTTGGGCGAAAACACCATATCCGTATACAAAGACAGAATTGTCTACACAACCGGTAACGTATCAAAAGAAGTGCGTTTCAAGTACCAAAAGCCGCTCAGGATATCTATAAGGGTGAATGCAGAGAAAATGCCCGAAGGAGTAACAGGAGAAGTGATTGAGCCAGCTAAGGCGGAAATGTTGATTGCCACCCTGAAGATAGGGTGGATAGGAGAACCATAGCTATCTGTTACCCAAGGTATTCCGGGCTCTCCGGTCCCTTGAGGAAGGCAGAGAGCGACTTATCACTTTCCAATTTCTTCAGTTCCTTTCTGTATTTATCCTGCAGTTCCTTCCACTTCTGGGCTTCAGATTCAAATGACGAAAAATCTAGATTGGCATTGAGAAATGTATCTAGCTTTTCAAGGACTTGGCGTGAGCTTTCTAGTTCAGGTCCGCCTAGACTTGCTAGCCCGAGCAGACCTATACCCTTTATGCCAAGCAGCCTGCACAATCCCAAGGTTATGCCGACTGACCCAACGATTGGTGTACCTATTGGAGCCATTTCCAGACCCAAGGACTTGAGGTACTCTAGTCCTGATGGATCAGCGGCCAAAGCGAATATCCTATTTTCTGCTTTAGGTTGCTCAATGTGGCCTCCAATGGCTATTACCAAGTCTCCCCCGATGCTTTTGAAGAATTTCAACAGTATTCTACTAGCCTCGAACTCACCTCCCATTAATTCCTGGTGCTGTTCGCCGAGCGCGATAATCAGGTCTCCCTCCTTCCTATTCTTTAGGAAAATCTGGACGCCCAGAAGTCTGGTCCTTCCTTTCTTGTCCACGACTGCCTGCGTGCTGAAGTAGGGAGATGTGATCATTCCGATTCTTTGAGCTTTGAAACTCTTTATCAGGAATCTAACTACTATTTCGCCAATGCGTCCTATCCCGGGGTAGCCTATTACTAAGATTGGTTTTGAAACCGCCCATCCTTTGCTGATCCAAAGCTTCGGATTAGTGAAATAGTAGACACTCGGTTCGATCCTTCCTGCTAACATACTAGATTGTGACGAGTGCTTAAAACGACAGATAAAAACCCTCCGGCAACACATCAAATCCATAAGGGGCTGCCGGGGTATCACGCGCGACGATGAGGCGATTTGACGCGCTCTGGCCTCAGACTTATAGCGATTCCGACATACCGTAGAGCATGACCAAGCCCAGGGTATTGGTCATTCACCCTTTGGTATTCGTTGGCAGAGGCGAATTAGAATCGGAGTTCATAGTTGAACAACTTCAATGGCAATTGCCAGCAAAAGAACAGGAGTTGAGGGAAAAAATCAAAGCGAAGGATGGCGTTATCTGTTTCTCGATGGACATATTCAATCGAGAGGTCCTGCAATCCGCAGACGAGTTGAAGGTCATAAGTTCGGTCAGTGCCGGCCTGGATCACATAGACCTCGCCGAAGCGACTAAGAGAGGGATTTATGTAGCTAATACTCCTCGTGCGCCAACAGATTCCGTGGCCGAGTTCGCAATTGCGAGCCTTCTTGCCATCGCTAAGAGGATACCCGAAGGAGACCGGATGATAAGGTCCGGACGATGGAAGGGGCCCCCAAAAGGAAAGCCTGGCCTTACGTACATGATAGGGCCTGAGCTGAAGGGAAAGACGCTAGGCATAATCGGCCTTGGAAGGATTGGTTCGGCCATAGCGAGGAAAATCAAGGGATTCGGGCTTCGAATTTTGTACTATGACATCGCGAAAAGACGGGAGATTGAGAAAGAATTAGATATCGGCGCCACGTCGCTTGAAAGGCTTCTTATGGAATCTGATTTCGTTGCACTTTGTGTTTCATTAACCGCTCAAACAAGAGGGTTGATTGGTGCACGCCAGTTGGGCATGATGAAGAGGACAGCCTACCTAGTCAATGTCTCCCGGGGGGCAATCTTGGATGAGGAAGCCCTAGCAAGGGTCCTCAAACGAGGACGAATTGCAGGAGCAGCGCTCGATGTGTTCGCGACAGAACCTATACGCAAGGATCATGCCCTAGCGAGTCTCGAAAACATTGTTCTAACTCCGCATATCGCAAGTGCAACATTGGAGGCGAGGAGAGCGATGGTTTTTCAGGCGGTTGAAAATATGACAGAGCTTTTCAAGGGAATCGTTCCTATGGACCTCGCTAATCCCGAGGTCATGAAAAAGAGGCCTTTGGATCAACTAAGGATGCTAAGACCTAGCGTGCCACATCATGCGCGCGCACGGTAGCACGTTGATTCGTGCGCAATCTGCCTGTTGAGCGCTGCTTCGCTGAAACACTACGCCTGAAGGGGAAAGGCGATAACGGGGGAAAGAATTGATTGCGACGGCCCTGCTTCCCATCAACCGCTTCAAATGATGAATCATTCATAGCAAGACTCATATTGCGTGTCCTCAGCGATAGGGGCGCGGCAGTTGAGAGTCCACGGGATATCCTATCGGAGCTTAGGCGTTCAACTCCAAAGCCGTTGAACGAAGAAACGACTTAACGTACGACCAGAGAGTTTTTATCGATACACTCAGCGATTTTCGATGATTTGAGGAAGTGCAGGAAGTGCGGAAGATACACGCTCAGACTGGAGAGATGTCCCTACTGCAAGGGGGAACTACAGGATCCTTCTCCCCCGAGGTTCTCACTAGATGACAGATATCTCAAGGTGAAACTCGAAGCGATAATGAAATCGATGAAGGACGATTCATGAAACACTGAACTGACCGCCTAGTTTCCTAGTCTCCTGCTCCAATTTCTTTAGGACGTCTTCGGCGACTGTTCTGGCTTTTTTCGGCCTAGGGCTTCTTACGATTAATTCATACTCCGGGGGCGCTATCGTTCTGATCGCTAACGTTACACCCATTTCGCTCTTTCCAGAGAATTTGCTTCCAAGACTTCGCATTTTATCAATTCCAGCGGGGTCTGTGAAGAAGATCTTCACTCGCCTCTTTTCGACATAGACTTTCTTGAGCAACTCCTTCTCAATTTCCTCCTCAAGAACTCTCGCAGTTTCAGGGGGAATGAGCAACCTAGAAAAGGCCTTGCTGCCGGTCTCTATGGCGGCCCGGAAAGCTTCACTAAGGGAGCCAAACTTCTCGACAGCCTTTTCTTCTATCTTATCAACTAATTCCTGTTGCTGATTGGTTCTCACCAAGGCCTCTTTCAAAATCGCTATTGCTTTGTTTTCTTCCTTCCACGAGCGAAGAACCCTTCTGGAATCGGAAAAGGATATTCCTTTGAGCGAAACGAACATCCTACTCGTGTGTTTATCTTCCCTCATAGTTCTTACAACCAAGACCTGATTTCTTCTGACAACATCCGTAAGTCTCTGTTCCCTCTTCAGAGGAATCTCCGATATATGGAGAAAGAGCTCGCCATCATATGCATCGGATTTCAATGTAGCTCCGAATTGGCCTATTTCCTGAACCCTACCGACGACTAGTTCTTGTTCGGAATAGGCGCTCATCCTAGTTTCTTTACCAATTCCGCTTCGGCGAACTTCCCCTTGCCCCCAGTTGGCTTCAGGAGAACTGCGTTACAGGAGTTGCACTTAACCTCTATGACTGGATTTGAGAAAGTCACTTGCTGATTCGAACATGTCTTGCATTTGACTAAAAGGAAGGACGACTTCGGACCGGTATATCTCTTTGGCAATTCACTCACCCGACCTTTATCTCCATCTTCTTTATCCTAATGCCTTTTCTCACGATGATCCTGCCACATGTCTTACACTTCAATTTCAACGCCACCTTTTTTGTCGTCTTGACAGGTTTCGCTACTGGCGCCTTAGATCCTCCATACCCATGCCTATCAACTCTTTCATGGTGTCTTTCCCCCCTTGCCAGTGCCCTCCTCTTTCCAACCTTGTACACGGAAACGGAATGCGCAGTATACTTGTTGCATTTCGGACAGTAAGCATCAATTTCTGGTGGTATTTTCATTATGTTCACCGCAGTCAGTATGGCGAAATCCTTTGCGCTAACCCTTGGCTTATAAGAATTTCCGCATATTTCTTGGGCAACATGGCCAAATCAGAGTCGTCGTAAGGACCATGTTTGGTTCCCCACTCGTCCACAAATTGCTCAACTCTGTTTTTTATCTGAACGATTTCGCCAATGGCACTCGACTTGAAGGGACTCTGCAGAGCTTTGGCATGTCCTCCTTCCATATTCTTCATGAACGATTCAACGAGTTTCTTGGCCTCCATGACGGGGAGCAAAACGGCCAAATCAGGTTCCTTGTAAACCCTTATTCCCATGTCTTTCGCGAGAACTTTCAAGACTCTGCTGAAGATAACATCCTCGGCCATAAAGCGGACCATGTGGGTTTCAGTTTCCCTAAGTTTCCGGACTACTCCACTTCTCTCGGTGCCGAAGTTCGCTTCTCTGACTCTTCTTAGGGATGTCTTGACAGCACCCATGGAGGAATCCGATAGTTCGGCTGGTTCCTCAGCTTCTCTTTCCTTTTTCCAAACGTCGGGCAATTTCTCCTCAGACAATGGTTGCCACCCCCTTTGTGACAAGATAGGCAGCCAAATAACCCGGAACTTCGACCTTCTCATTCTCGTACGGGCCGAATTTCCTCCCTCTAATTCTGATCTCGGGAGCAATCTTCACATGAATATCGGTTCTATCTGGCCCGTACTCAGGCATAGCATCAAGAACGTTATTAGCCAGCGTTTTAAGCTCTACGGGGAACTTAGGTAAATGACTTTTGCTGCTGATTGTGCCAGGCATTCTAAATAATCTATGTAGATCTAGGGTTACAGAGGGGTCAACCTTGATTTTTGAGCGCTCTACAGCCGTCGCCAAGAATTTCTTCGCCCTTTTCGTTCCAAGCATCAAGAAGATCCGATCCAACAAACCCCTGTTGAGTTCTTGCCTAAGCCGCTCTTTCTCACGCTCTACACTATTCATTGCTTCGTTTGAGAAGACATTGGGATGCTCACGACATCTGTCAATGATTTCAATTGCATTCTGAATTATCCTGTTCCCCACCCCCTCTTTCAGTATCCGCTGTCTTCCAGGCGCCCTTGTTATGATGAGATCCTCCTTGAGCCCATTAAGCGCAAGGTAGTCAACTATCTCTTTCCTGCCGTTCTGGTCCAACTCCTTTAGCAAGTCGGAACGGGCATAAATATGAAATCCCTTGTTTCCACTGAAATATATCCTGAGGTCTTCGCTGCCGATATTCAACTCATTGACCAAAGCATGCACAAGTCTAACGGTTTCATTAGCCGCTATATTCAGGCAAACCGGGTCTATGAAATCAATCTTTCTGATGCTTCCTCCGCAATACACGCACTTTTCGGCCTTTTCAGTGCCGTAGTGCTCGTTAGCAGCACAGATCCAGTATGAGTTTCGTTTTCCACATCTTGGATCCATCGGGTCGGGGTCTATATCGAACGCCAGCTCGATCCACAACTCCTTCTTTTGATCAATTGGTTTGTCTGGAAACTCATATACAGCACACGAATGATAAGCATCCCAAGGCAGACTGTCGCGAAGGTGAGCCTTGATATCATCAATTGTATCAAAAGCCATATGCCTGACCATCACTTTTTCATGACCCATGGTGAATCCGATTTCCCTCTTATTGACTGGAGGCGGGACATAGACAAGATCCGCTTGGGTTGTGTAGTACTCGGCTGAAACAGAACGCAGAAACCTGATGTCTTGTTCTTTCATGTGGCCTCTCAACCGATCCTATACTGAAGGGGGTTTCGTATATTGTCACACCACTGATCCGGGAAGCATAACCCATAGGTCTTCATAGTTTTGCACGATGGAGGCAGGTATTTCCTCCTTCCTCCCCTTTGTCCGGCGAGGTGCTCCAGCTGATATCTCGCTATTCTTTCATTGAAATCGGGGCTTGTCTTGAATATCTCCATCAATTCTTCCACGTTTCGTCCTATCGCTATGAGATAAGTCGCCAATGACCGCCTCTCTACGTGTGAGAGATTCTCGCCCTTTCCTTGCCTGGACGAAAGCCTTACCATACATGGAGGCGTATCTCTCCTTTCTTCAATGGCAAATGTACCCAATTGTGTCTTGAATATGCCCCATTCCTGAGTGATCAGTTCGAATTCATTCTTCAATAGGCCACTGAAACCACGGTGGTCTATGGCGCGCCTAGTTCTTTCAAGAACTTGTTCCCTTATGCTTTCTTCCAATAATCTTGCGAGTTCTAACGAAGAGAGCAGGACCCTCCCACCAACGATTCTTCTATTTGTCAGTTTCCATGATGGACCCCAAAACTGCGGTGAGTGCCTTAGGTACTCGGGGACTTTCAGAGACAGGCCTCTTTCTCCTTTTTCTTCCGTCTCCGTTATTGGAAAGAGCATATTGTTAGCCACCTCCAAGATCTCGTCTGTTCCTCCCGCAGCCATGAGATCGAAGCATTTCTTCGCCTCCGCTATTGAAAACATCTGTCGTAACCTGTCGTCGTTTATCGCGACAACCAGGCCTATGGCTACTGGGAAAGACAGTATTTCTGACTTGTAATCTATCATGTTGCTGCTGTCAAAGCTGATCCTCTTTCTTCTAATAGTCTGGACGACGCGCTCTGCTGCCCTTTCTATGGCGCCTTTGTATTCGTCCCCTGCCAACTCTCCAATGTCGATGTCAAAATAATCTGCCAGGAACTCCCTGGCCTTAGGTAAGACGGGGTACTTCGCCATAAAAAAGACATTCAATCTCTTGGCTCGAGCGGACACGAGCTTAAATTAATATCTCTTTGATGGAGACGTGTGGGTGGTATGTCACCGGACAAGCCGGTTGTGGCAGAGATAGTATTCAAGGATGGATCGGTTCTACAGGAAGTCCTTAAGGCTACATCTTCTGTTACTGAAGAGGCTCCTTTGAAGTTGACCCCCGATGGTATATCGATAAGGGCCCTAGATCTGTCAGAGGTCTCAATGGTCGATATTGCGATACCCACCCACGTTGCGGCCGAATTTAGGGTTGAGAAAGCCGAATCTCTTTCAATAAAGTCAGACGACTTCCTCGAATTCTACAAAGGGCATATTGAGGAGCAGACTCGCCTAACATTCGAACCAGGAAGGCTCGTTGTTTACATTGGTGGGGAGGAAGGCACAAGGTTCGAAGTGCCAATATTCCAGCCGGAATCAAAGGAACTGCCCTTGCCAAAGATCTCCTATAAGACAACATTCAAGACAGATCTCAAGTTCCTCAGGGACGTAATAGACAAAGGCAAGGCCATGACAGATCGGGTAGAAATAAAAATCGAGGATAACTCTGTGAAGCTAGTGGTGGCGTCGGAAACAAAATCATACTCGCGGACTCTAAGAGAACAGACCGGATCACTGAGGGATGCTTCGCTAGAGGAAAACGTGTCGGCGAAATATGACCTTAAGAAACTCTACCAGATAATCTCTTCCTTTCAGCCTCAAGGCGACGTTACGCTTTTCTTCGGCAAAGACCTTCCTCTCAAGATAAGTGCGGAATTGAGAGACGGCATACAAATAAACTACTATTTGGCTTCTATGATAGAGGCCTAGCTGTTATCTGGTCAGGTGTATTCTCGCCAAGTATGCCCGCACTTAGTGCACCTGAAGAACTGCGTTGGAGACTCGTCAGCCCCTCTTGTCTGTAGCATCCACCAGAACGCTTTGTCGTTGCCGCATGAAGGGCATTTCGTATCAGTTATAGGCAACGGTCTTAATTCATCATCCTTTGCGGTAACGATTTTGACAGCAGGTTTTGCCTTGTTCTTTATCACCGGTATCTTGACCTCCTTTGCTGGCTCAGAATAGCCGCATTTGGAGCATGTGAATAATGACTTCCTGCCAGTCTTCTGGATCCCCATTCTTGTTCCACACCTGGGGCAGAATCTTAATACCGCCATTTCGCAGTTTGCGGGGGCTCAGTATTTAGCTGCCTAATAAATCTTGAGATATTCATATCATGGGCAAGGAAGAAGCGAACATCCTAGCCGCCCTCAGAGCCTCAGGCACAGTGGCGGCTTTCCTCGTCAACTCTAGGACTGCTCTGAGTTCTTTCTCCTCAAGCCCAACGGATTGCACGAACAGACATTTCTTCGACCCCCTTATTTTCACAGGTTTGGGCTCTCCCAATCTTGAAATCAGGTTCCACCTCAGATCAGAATCGGGGAACTTCGTCAAGCTCTTCCTTATTCTCTTCAGGTCAGGGCTTTTCTCAACTATGGTAACGATTGGCAAGTCGGTCTGAACGTGCAGCCTCTGGATGTCAACTATATTAAAGCCACCGAACGTGATGCCATCAAGGAATACTGCCCTTATCTGTGAAGCGAACTTGGTGTTGTTTATCATGTTGATTATGACATCAGTTACATCCATGCCATCCACTTGGATCGTATCAACTAGGACGCCTTCCATCCAAAGATTTCCCCTGAAGATAACGCCGACTAGCCAGGTTCTCTTGCTCTTTGAAAAATCGAAGGGGGCATCGTCTATTCCTAAAGATCTGGCTTGGGATTTCAAGCTACCAGCCCTCTTCCTCAAAGAGTCTCCGGATTAACTCTATCAGAGCTGAATCGAATCCGGTCGTTTCCTTTATTTCCTTCAGGAAATCCTGCATGGAGAATCTCCCTCTCAGATACCAATAAGCTACCAAGGCCTCCACCGCGTTGCCAATCTCCGTTCTTTTCAATCTCTTCTTAAGGAGCATCCTTAAGCCTGCCTTCTGCGAGACCTGCCTAAGCATTCTGTTCGATACCTTCGATTCTTCAGGTATGTATCCCGAGACCTTTGCGAGCACATTGAGAAGATTAAGGAGAGAGTCTCCCACCTTGGCTAGCTCTCTATCTTCCACTATGTCTTTTACGTTCCTTTTTGAAAGCACAAGATTTCGGAGTTCAGTAGGCAAGCGTGACAGGACCTCGGGGTCCATTGTCATGTTTTATTAGCTTCCTTCTCTATGTGTTCCCTGATTTCCTCTATTTCCTTTTGCAGTCTTTCGATGGCTTTGAATACCAAGTCTACGGGATCTCCCCTCTCAGCCCTCACAACCAACCTAAGTGGTCCCTTTATGGGATGATCCAAAACATAGGTGGCAAATGCTCTTTTATCGACCTCCAGAATGTACGTCGCCAGTGGGTCCACAAACGTAGTCGACGCCTCGTCAAAAATCAATTCCAGTTCTTTTTCGCTTTTCCTTCGAATTTCGAAATCCACGATACCTCACCATTTTGGTTGCCCATAGTCGGGAGCCAGTAGTCTGGTTTCTCTCCATCCGCAATTCTGGCACACCAAGAGATTGGGCTTATTGGTCTTCTCCAACTTCTCGCCACATTTGGAGCAATTGGCTAGGATTACTCCCTGCCTGCTGTCGACGGTCGAAATCTGGATGGGCGTCTTATTCGATATCACCTTCCCCCTGATGATGTCTCCTGGCTTGACGTAGCTCTTCAACGTCTTTACTGGAGTCTTGCCCATTCTCCCATGATATAACATCCCAGTGAAGGTCCTTCCCAAGACCCTATCCCCGGCCCTTATGATTTCCAAAGAGGCCAAGGCATTCTGGACAGAGTTTATCCTTGCAATCACCTCTTCTCCTACCCTTGGGATGGAGATTGCCCCACTCATTGCTGTCACTTTGAAGACTTTGTTCTGAGCATCTAGGTGTCCCTTGCCGGTTGTTACGGCTCTGATGTTACCATTATCTTCATATGTTCCTTCACCGGACTCTCCCTCCTCTATGGTGCCGAGCTTTTCGCCGGGAACAAACAACGCGTTGGTGTTCATTGATCTCACGCTTTGATCGCTTCTACCCCTGTCTTCAAAGGCAACTTATATGTGCCCCTTTTCAATGCCTCTCTAAGGACGCTTAAGTTCTCAGCTCGAGAGTGCACCTCAAACACGGCTCCGCCCTTAGATACGTGGGCTGCCCTGCTTGCCGGCTTTCCATAAGCTCTTCTCATCCCTTGGCTAAGTCTGTCAGCTCCGGCTGTAGCCAAGAATTCATGCCTTCTCAAAATGACATGAGGATAGGCGATCACCCTAAGGACATAATTTCCTTCTCCTAACCTCTTCTGAAGCACACTATTTATCGCAACCCTGGCCGCCTCAAGAGCCTCCTGTCTCACCACAACATCTTCGTGACTTACCATCCTTAGACCGGAATCATATTGCCCCGAACCAAGTTTGAATTTACTCACCTTGATGCCGGGGGCTCCAGGGATATATTCAACTCTGGCGTACGGCATGCCTCCTCTTCTTCTTCCCATATTGGGCTCCATAACCGGGGCCTCTTATTTAGTTTTATTATACCCCAAACCAAGCATCTGGACAAAATATGCCAGAGGTTAGAGTGATCATGATTGAGCCGCGCTATTCTTTCAATCTGGCACTCGTAGCCAGAACGATGAAGAATTTCGGATATTCGGACCTTTGTCTAGTAAGGCCAAAAGAAGGAGTAGTGAAGCATGCAAAGATCTATTCAGCAAGAGCAGCCTCTCTACTGAACATTACAAGGGTTTTCCCGAGATTGCCCGATGCACTGGAGGGCGTTGACCTGAAGGTAGGTACCTCCGCTAAACTTGGTAGGAGGTCTAGGTTCAGGGAATTCATAAGACCAGAGGAGTTAGCCCATATCTCAACCCAGTTCGACAAGACTGGTCTCGTTCTTGGAAGAGAATCGTCAGGCCTAACGAACGAAGAACTAGCAATGATGGACTTAAACACTAGGATAGCAACGGATCCGTCCTATCCTACACTGAATGTCGCCATATCCGCAGCAATTATCTTGTATGAACTAAGCAAAGCGCTTGAACTCCAGCCTAGAGATTATGAGCTCGCTCAACCACTTCAGATTGAGGGGTTCCTAAGAGCCTATTGCCGCCTTCTCGATGCGTTTGGATTCACCCGGAGAAGAGTGGACACCTCGAAGAAGGCATTCGGTTCCCTAATCAAGAAGGCAAGCCCCAGCTCAAAAGAGATTGGCCTTTTGGCTTCCAATACGAGAAAGATGGGTTCAATCTATCTTGAGAAGATGAAAAATAAATAAGCCTCGAGCCAATATTCCCTCCATCCAAAGTGGTAACTAATCTTCCTCCAAATGCGCAAGCGCAGTACAAGAGAGTAGTGGCATCGAAATCGAAGATGGAAAGACTCCAAAACCTACAGATCTTCATCTCGATGATCCCGGAACATAAGGGTACCCAGAAACTGAGGGCAAACGTCAAGAGACAGATTAGCAGACTAGAGGAGGAGATAGGAAAGGAAAAATCTAGAAAAAGGCAAGTTGGGCATCAAAAGTCGCTCTCATTCTCGAGGAAGGAGGACGAACTGCTGTTGTTGCTATTGTACGGCAGTCCAGAGATCAAGGGGGCGTTTCTTTCAAAGATGTCGGATCTATCTCCAGAATCATTCTATACCGAAGGAGTGAGACCATATTCAAGGAGAATAGGGGGCGTCAACACGATTTTTCTTCCGATAGGCTATTCGCTGGCCGCAAATCCAGATCGAATCGACCTCGCTAGACAAACTGATGGCGCCATTTTCCTGATTTCCTCAGAGGGTGAAATAGAGAGCAGTCAGTCCTTGATCGATTCATTCAGGAAGTTCAATGTCTTCTTTCTCATGCCGGGATCGGAGGTGAAGATTATGCCCTCTGCTACTGCAGGTACGAACGTGATAGGAAATTCGCGCTTTCTTAGCAGGGAGGACGTTGCGAATCACGTGCTGGGGTCTAATCTTGTCGGAGCGACGATTGTGATTTCCGAGTTCTCAACAATCTACTCTTTGGATGCCGCCATTGAGAAGAAAGCGCATTTGCTGAGGTATTGGTTCCTTCTTGATGATAGCCTTTATGGCAAATATGACGGAAAAACAATCTTATTGCGGGATTCAATACCGGCTGGAACAAGGTCACTATCAGAAGCAGTGGAGAACCCCACGAGCCTTCTTCTCGACGTTCTCAGTGGAATCGGAAAAATCAGGGTTTGGACAAAGGAACCGGGCGAAAAGTCAGTATCAAGGGAACCCGTGTTGTTGAGAGAGGGAGCGACTATCTTGGATCTTGCAAAGGCAATCCATGGGGAGTTAGCGATGGAATTCAGCCACGCGATACTATACAGGCCCTCAGAAAAAATAAAACAGATGAGGGTTGGATCAAGATTTCAGTTGAAAGATGGCGACACGGTGGAGGTTCACTGAGAATGTCGGAAGACATAATCATGGATTCTAGTGATGGTGCGTTTCTGAGAGTAGATAAGGCATCTGCTTGGCCAACCTATTGAGGTCGCCCGGTTCGATTTGGAAGACTCTGGTCTCGAGGAGCTTTTGACCTAGATCGCTTCCCTTAAAGAGGGAATCTAGACGGGCAAGTCTCAATGCTTTGCCAAACTTCTTTCTTCTGTACTTGAACAATTCTCTGGTAAGGTCTTCCAGGTGTCTGATCTCGGAGTCTTCGAGTTTGGGTTCTATCGGTCGGAACGTCAGAGCTGAGACACCTGTCTTGGGGGCTGGATAGAATGATGTCTTACTAAAGATGGCAAGTTCCTCCACATGAAAAATCAATTGAGCTATGACGGACAATCGCCCATAGTGCCTGGTACCGGCTCTAGCCAGCAATCTCTTTGCGAATTGCTCTTGAAACGTAAGCACAGCAATGCTTGGTCTTTCGTGGATTAACTTCAACACAATCTTCGAGGATATGTTGAAAGGAGGATTCGAAACACACTTGTCGTATTCTAGCGGCCCGATTCTCAGATAGTCTCCAGCCATTATTTGCACATTGGATGGGCCGGAAAACTTGCGACGCAGGAATTCAGCCAATCTTGGATCTTTTTCGACCACTATGAATCGTCGAGGCTTTTCCGCAAGGATTTGCTCGGAGAGCGTTCCAAGCCCTCCCCCGATTTCCAGCACTACGTCTTCGGTTGAGATATAGGAGGCTTTCACTATACTCTGCAGGAGAGTCTCATCGATTGCGAAATGCTGCCCCTTTCTTTTTTCGGGTTTGAGCCGCAACTGCCTAAGGCTCGTCAGTGTCCTCTGAAGTAATCCGTTCATTATTATCTTACAAAAAGCCTGTATTTCTGTGGAGTTGAAAGCTCCTCTATTATCCTGTCCGTGATTATCCTGCCCAGACCAGTGATCGCTGTCCTCTTCTCGAAATCCTCGAATGATTTGAAGGGAGCCTTCTCTCTTTCTTCAAGTATCCTTCTTGTTGTCGTTTTGCCGACCCCGGGCAGCAATTCAAAGGCATGCAACCTAGGAGTCAGGAGTCCAAAGAAGTTGATCATGCTGAGGAATCTCGGTTCGTTTTCTTTCGTTGTCGCCTCTACTACCTTGGGCAGATTGTCCTTTGCATCCTGCGTTAGGTCTTCGTAGCCAATCCTGCCTAGTATGGTGATTACAATCGATCTGTCTCCTGATCCGACGTAGACCCTCTCTCCAACGCTAAGTCGTCTTCCCTTCACAACGGTTATCTCCAACAACGAGAAGAAGGATTCGCCCAAACCCTGTATGTGGGGGGTTGGTTCTCTTCTCCAATGGCGCCTGGGTATCCCTGATTCAATGAAGTCCAAGACTCTAACGTAGTCTTCATAGTGCTTTGTCTCTGCTCTATGGAATGCCATGGCCCTTCCCATTCTCCGTCTTGTCTATGTCAAAATCGGCGATGTGTCTTCACAGGACGCCTCAGAACCAAGAAAGCTTACTGCACTGCGCGTAATCATCACAACCAACATAAGGCGGTCAGATGATGTTTTTAAGACTTTTGATTAAAGAAATGCCCACAATCAAAGTTATTATATGCAGGCTCGGAGTCTGGAATTGGGGCGACAGTGAAGAATAAAGGGTTACTCCTATGAAAAAATGAGATGAAGGCATTTGTCTGAGTCGGCCCCTCAACGATAATCTGTTGCGGAATTTGACAGGTGAATCACGTGTCTTTTAATTTGGTACGCCCCGGTCGGGCATGCCGAAAACGCCTTTGGCGTTCTTTTCGAATTCTCGAGCTTCCGCTTCCCGAGTCTGCCGGGTGACAGCCGGCAATGTTAACCTGTTGCACCACCGGGGCTCAAATATCAGCGCTCGCTTTGATTTTATTTAAACTTGTTTGCCATTGTCTAACTCGGGATCTAAGCAAAGTCACACCAATACAGCGTTGGCAAAGCTAGTACTCATCAGTTCCCAATTACCCTATACTCAAGGTTCATGCTGCTTTCTTTTTTGGCTTGTGTTTGATTAGAACTACTTCTTTGTCTACGAGCCTCAAGATGCCTTGAGGCGTGAAAGCCGTTCCTCGCACCCCTTCCAACCACGCCTTAACATCGTTGAATATCTTCTTGTCCTTTTCGGGATCGCCAGTGTTAGGGGGCCATTCTGCCACTAACAAGGCTGGTCTGCCTATTCGACCACGCCTTCCAGGGACTCGGATGTCTGTTTTGAGGAGGGCACGTCTTTCAGCAGAATATTCTGCTCTATAGCCAATCCAGGAATCGAATTTGTGCCCCGCCTCGCCAACTCCTTTGAATCTCACGTCGATTGCGTTTAGTATTTCCTCGTCGCTCATGTTTCTCGCATCAAACTTAATTCCGAAGTCTATGTAGAAAGAGTGAGCCTTGGTAACAACTTCGTCAAGGGGAAGCCCATATTTCTTGACAGCCTCATTCATTGCATCGCAAACTATTTCATAGTCCCTCACTATAGCTGGGATGATGTTCTCAAGTCTTTTCCTCATGTCAGAATTGATTAACCTGTCAATGTCTTCAGGTAGCATATGAATGTGGTAACTATCTTGGAGTATATGGTTCATATTGGGACTTGTACGGATTATTTCTATGAATCCCTCGTGGACAGACAGGATGGGATAGGCATAACAAGAAGAATAAAGTTGGGATTCATTAGTTGCGGGTGGATGCCTTAAACCCCAATCCAGCCTGTCGTGATCCCACCATACCTCATATTGACAACCGCTTATCGTCTCGATTAGATTCTCGGTTTTTCTGGCGAGACTGTGAGCAGATGCCATCAATACTATTTTCACCCACTTGAGGATTTAAGCTACACCCTTGTTGGGAAAATATCGTGGTATGCCAGTATCCTTGTCAATCTTGATCCACCCATCCAGCCTACGTGTGAATTCTCCACTCTGCGGGTTAAACAACACAATTACTATCGTTCCTTCGTAAAGTCTGGGCAATCCCTTCCTAGCGTCGTCAGACATCGCGTTCCACTCTTTCAACCGTTTGGGAAATTCCAAGATCGCGTCATAGCGGGCGTCTCTGTATGATTTTTCACTTGTCCTGAGCTTTACTTCCTCCACGACAAACTTCCTGTTCTCATCGAAATACGATGCGTCAAAGAAATATCTAATGCCTCTATTCATGTCATTGCCACCGGACAAGTCATAAGCAATATCCTTTACCCCTGACTTTTTCAGGACTGCGCATTCGATCTCGGTCCCGAGGATGCCCTTCTTGGTGAAATCCGCGTAAGGGTACCAGTTTATTCCGGCATAGGAATCACGGTCAATGACGCCCTCAACTCTCTCGAGAGACATCTTGAAGAAACCTATCTTGAGGTGCTCGTAGTATTCGAAGGGAGGAGCTCTGAGCCAGTTTCTTCTCTTATATGGGGTCTCTTTAAGATATGTGATGGTGAGGAGTGCTTTCCCCGGGTCATATTCGACTCCTTGGACTCTCTTGAATCCTGGAGTCTTAACGCCTAAGAAAGCATCACCATGTCCATTATAAGCGATCTTCAAGAAGGTTTCCTTGCCTTGATAGTCCTTTATACTGAAAACCAAAGCCGGTGCATTTACTTGTCCGTTGTTCCAACGCAACTCGTCTATCCAAGCGACAGGTATAGAGTTGCCCTCAATCACTAGCAACCCGCTATTGCCAGACCGATCAATGATAAGCTCGAACGGTAATTTCCCCGTTTTAGTTGAACTCGATAAGAATTCGGATCGGCTCAACTCTCTTACGGTGGCTTCGATTCCTTGACCCTTTTGTTGCAGTCTGCTTGGAACGATCGGACCATATAACCCTCTAAGTGGATTATAGACCGAATAGATGTTCACTCCCTTAACACTTATCACGGCAAGGCAATGTTCATTGCCAAAGCAGTCCTTGATTTTTTGCACTTCTGCCCTATCCGTTATGAGGAGGTGCCAGCGTCCTTCACGGTCTATATCGATGGTGCTTCTTATCTGAATACCATGGTAATCGGCGCCGCCTTCGGGACATTCAGATCTTGGCTCGCCTTGCACGAGTTGACCCTGCCCGAACCTTTCGGCGAACTGCCTAACTCGTTTCCCGGCACCCATCTTACCAGGCCCCCAATTCCTTTTGCATTTCGAGAAGGTTATGCAACGCAAGAATTTCCACGCGTTTCTCCGCTTCTCTCAGATCCTCAGGTCTTAACCCATTACATGCAGGACATGGCAACTCTCGAATCTGACTCTCGGGTCGACGAGGTCATAGGGTGAGCCATCCTTGTAATAGCCGTCCTGCTTCGCCTCTAGGAACCAAGACAGACTGGAGTAAGTCAACTCCTTGCGACTTGTACACCTGTACGACCTCCCGTGTATCACCAGCTCCGCGTCTGGTTTCGTTTCCTCGAATGCTTGAACCGTTGCTGCGAGCATGACCCTGAGGCTGTCATCTTTTTCCCTAGATAGCTCTCGTGCGGGCAAGACGAAGGATCTGTACCCCATCTCAATCTGTTTTTGAATCGTCCAATAGGCCTGGTTCCAGAAGACCCCCTTGCATAGACCTAACACCGGAATATCAAGACGGAGGAAAGCGTTGGCGTTATTGACGAGTCTAATGGTCTGAGACCACGACAGATACAGTGGGTCATCGTCATAGGTATAGTTATCGGGCACAGTTGCCACATCGGGTCTCAATTCGCGAACTATTCTGAGATAATCTCCCGAATCAAACCTGTCTAGGAACTCGTCGGGCATTATGCCAGAGAGGATGATCCGACCTTCAAAGCCCAGGTAATCATGAAGGCCTCTTCTGGAAACTTCTTGGAGAAGCGTTCGCCCTGCTAATATTTGCCCGAGATTAACTATGACTGTGCGCAATTCAATCTTCTTCCAAAACCAAGATCTTTCGTCTGTGATTTCGATAATTGGTATGAACCCCGGCAAACCAATTTTGTTCATGCTCTTTGTTGTCGTCTCAAGCATTCGCTCGGGCGGCGGTCTCGGCTTCCGACCAATGGGACACCAGGACCTCAGGTCGCAGGAAGGATATGGATACGTTATCCCGGTGTAAGACCTTCCTTCGATGCATTCGGCGATCAGACACGTCCTACCCGGCGTGCAACCTACACAAGCGTTTTGAAAATAGACGCAACGCGAGCACTCAACTCCGCATCTTCCCCTCTGCCCTTGGTGAGGTGTGAACTTTGTCACGGCTCTGCAAAAACCACCCCAGTTCAGTTCCCTGTCATCTAGCCCGTCTTCTCATCTCCATGAAGCCGTTCACTTCACCTAGGTTCCTCACTGAAGCCAAATCAATAGTAAACCTCCCAACGCTGAGGACGCAAGTATCTATATAAACGAAAATGAGCATAACTACCGCTATTGGACCGAATTTCTAGAAACGAAACAGAACAACAGGAAACATCAGATCATAAGCTCAGATGGAGACCAACCCATTAGACTGAATCTCCGATCGACTGTAGCAACTTGTTCCTTTATGAAGAGTTCAGAGCCATTTGATGTAAAGACTTATTAGAATAGGGAATTCGATGGATTGCTGGTCCCGCTGTAGCTCAACCTGGTAGAGCTTCCGAGCCCGAATGGGCGGAGACGCTGTAGATTTCGGCCTCGGGCCGAATCGTCCAGCCTACTAGGCTAAAACCGAAACCGGACTGTTGCTGGTTCAAATGGTCTGTCCTGGAAGTCCAGCCGGCGGGACCTTAATCAACTGACAATTCTTAAGTAGATGCAGCGCCGAACCCAAAGCAGGGCCCGTAGCTCAGCATGGTAGAGACAAGTGTCAGCACCAAAAGCGCCGGTGACCGTTGTCGGCGATGCTTTTAACCCGGGTGTCACGGGGTTACCCCGCACTACTCGGGTCCAAGACTGATTCGGCTGCGAAACGCTGTGGAAGTCCCGACGGGCCCGCCTTCTCAACCCAACAAGAAGAGTAAGATTAATATAAATCACCATTTGGTAGCACAAAGAGTTGAAGGCAGATTTAGCCCATCCTACGGGCCTTTTTGACCCGTTATCCCATATCTTATCACCAACATATGAGATTCTTTCAGAGGACCGGAGAGGAGAGGTCCTTCGAACATATAGGATAAAACCCTACAATTTGCCGAAGATTCTAATCACAGATCCTGCAATGAAAGCAACCGGAGCGAAAATCGGTGACATCATCAAGATAACAAGGAAAACAGAAACGGCCGGAACAACTATTAGCTATAGGTTGGTGGTGTCTGAATGACGGTCCCCAGTCTGAATATATCGATTACGAACAAGGACTTGGAATACGTCTATTATCTGTTAGTCTCAAAGAGGGGCTTGGCCCAGCATCACATCGACTCATATAACGAACTAGTGCAGAAAGACATCAACAAGATAGTCGAGGAGGTTGGCGATTTACGCGTTTCACTGCCGGATCTAAGGCACAGAATACAGTTTGGAAAAGTCTTCGTAGAAACCCCGTCCGTTGAAGAGGCATCTGGAGCGCAGAATCCGGTTTACCCACTTGAGGCGCGTCTTCGGAACATTACTTATTCCTCCCCGCTGTTCCTGGAATACAAAGAATACAAGAACGAGAGGCTCATGCACGAAGGCAACGTGAAGATAGGGGCCTTTCCTGTTATGGTGAAATCAAGTCTCTGCAGGCTTCATAACGCTCGTTCGGAAGAACTCATCAGTGCCGGGGAAGATCCAAGAGATCCGGGAGGTTATTTCATTGTCAATGGTTCGGAGAAAGTGATCGTAGGCCTTGAGGATTTCGCCAGCAATAGGATATTCACAGAGAAGAAGAAAATGGGAAGTTCGATATTCTATATCTCCAGGGTATTCTCATCGACAGTGGGTTATAGGACCAAAGTCGAGGTCAGGTTCAATCAACAAAACAAATTCCTGCGCGTCTACTTCCCGGGAATAGGGGAGGACATTCCCTTTGTCATCTTGATGAGAGCGCTCGGGATTGAAAAGGATGTGGAAATAGCCCTTGGAACCTCAGTTTTTGGAGAAGTGCAAAACGAACTCTTCAAGTCATTTGACGAAGCTTCAGGAATAATAGACAGAGACCAAGCGATAGACTTCATAGGGGGAAGAGCTGCCTACGGGCAACCCAAAGAGATCAGAATGAGGCGTGCGGAGTATTTGCTCGACAGGGTTCTCTTACCACATATTGGGACTTCCTCTGACGATAGATTGCGGAAGGCGTATTACTTGGGGAAAATGGCTGAGCGAGCGGTTGCCATTAAACTCGGGTGGAGAAGGGCCGATGATAAGGACCATTATAAGAACAAAAGGCTTCGTTTTGCAGGGCCATTAATAGCTGAGATGTTTAGGCAGGCCTTCAGGAGAATGGTGCGGGATCTAAAATACCAGGTAGAAAGAGCAGACATAAAGAGAAGTGCCCCGCCTAGGAGCGTTGCGCATCTGGTTTCGACCAGATTGATCTCTGAATTACTGAATCATGCAATAGCCACTGGCAATTGGGGAAGGCGATTGGCTGGCGTTTCACAACTCCTAGAAAGAACAAACTATGTCTCCACCATAAGCCACCTGAGAAGAATACAATCGACGCTAAGCCGCAGCCAAGCCAACTTCGAGGCGAGGGATCTACATCCAACTCAATGGGGCAGAATCGACCCTTCAGAATCTCCTGAGGGGAGCAACTGCGGTCTAGTAAAGAACCTTAGCCTTCTGGCCCAGATTTCGGTGACAGCCGATACCGAGGAGATAATCAAGACCCTTACGTCACTAGGAGTCGTGTCAGCTGAAAGCGCAGACGAGAAACTAAGGAAAGAGGGGGCGGAGGTGTATGTCAATGGAACGTTGGTGGGGTACCATGTTGAAGGGCGCCCGCTCGCCAAGGAATTGGTCCGACTGAGAAGGAGAGGCGCGCTTTCAAATCAAGTGAACGTAGGGGCCTACGTTCATGACTATGCTGGCGTAACCAAAGTTGAAGTAGTGATCAATGCGGATCCCGGCCGTCCGAGGCGCCCACTGGTGGTTGTCGAGGAAGGAATACCCAGACTCAAGGCAGAACATGTTCAGAAACTGAAGGAGGGGGACCTAACGATCGAGGACCTGACTGACCTCGGTGTTGTGGAGTATCTTGATGCCGAAGAGGAAGAGAATACGCTAATCGCAACCAGCTTAGAAGAACTGATCCCGGAGGTCCAACATCTTGAAGCATCACCCATGAGTGTCTTCGGAGCAACGACATCCTCCATTCCGTTTGCTGAACACAACCAATCACCGAGGAATACGTATGAGGGAGCAATGGCTAAACAGGCATTGGGATATCCAACTTCTGTCCTCACGTTCAATTACTCGACCACATCGCACTACCTAGTGTATCCTCAGGTCCCGCTTGTGAACACGGTGACCAGTGATATTGTTGGCTTTGAGAAGAATCCAATAGGACAGAATTTTGTAGTTGCTGTTATCTCCACGCCGTATAATATGGAGGACGCCCTCGTCATAAACAAAGCATCAGTTGAAAGAGGACTGGGAAGAACCGTATCCTACTTCGTCTACGAGGCAGAAGCCCAACTTTATGCAATGGGAGAAAGGGACAGAATACAGAAACCGGAATCAAGCGTGAGAGGCTATCGCGGCGAGGACGCATACGCAAGATTGGACGAGGACGGAATAATCCCCCTTGAGAGCCACATCGCAGGTGGAGAAGTCATAATAGGTAGGACCAGTCCGCCGAGATTCCTAGAGGAACGGGTCGATATATGGGGCCAGCCATCCTATAGGCGTGACACATCAGTTCTCCTTAAGGCATCTCACTCAGGTTATGTAGACGATGTGCTTCTGACCGAGGATAAGGAACAGAACAAACTTGTGAAGGTGAGGATCCGGGACACAAGAACACCGGAAATAGGCGACAAGTTCGCCACTCGTGCAGGACAAAAGGGAATAATAGGTGCAATCGTGCCGCAGGAGGATCTCCCATTCACCACATCGGGCATGACACCGGATGCCATGATCAATCCTCATGCGATTCCTTCCAGGATGACCATCGGGCACTTCCTTGAGAGTATTTTTGGGAAGGCCGCAACCATAACAGGAAAACAAGTCAGAGGAGATCCATTCATCCACGACTCGCCGGATTCAATCTATGACCTCTTGAAGTCCCATGGATTTGAGCCATACGGAGAGGAGCTAATGGTTAACGGAAGAACCGGGGAATTACTGGATGCGAAGATATTCGTAGGATTGGTATACTATCAGAGGCTTCACCACATGGTCAAGGACAAAATGCATGCTAGGGCGAGAGGACAGGTCACCCTATTGACTCATCAACCAACAGAGGGCAGGGCTAGAGGCGGAGGTCTCCGCTTCGGAGAGATGGAGAGGGACTGTCTGGTTGGTCACGGGGCTTCTAGGCTGCTTCAGGACAGGCTCCTCGAGGAATCAGACAAGACGACGATATATATCTGTGAGAATTGTGGCACAGTTGGATATTACGATTCAAAACAAAGGCGATATGTCTGTAGGATCTGCGGTAGAAACACAAACATAAGTGCCGTGACCATTTCCTATGCGTTCAAGCTTCTACTTCAGGAAATCATGAGCCTAGGCATATTCCCACGAATCACCTTGAAGGAGAGGATCTAAATCATGAGCAAGGAGATAGAGCTGAAATCGATTGATTCGGTGAAGTTCGGAATCCTGAATCCAAACATAATCAGGAAAATGTCGGTCGTAGAAATCTCTTCAGAAGAGGTCTATAACGAGGACGGAACGGCAGTTCCTGGAGGTGTAATGGATCTCAGGTTAGGCACCATTGAACCGAGCCAGAGATGCCAGACTTGTGGGAATCCACCCACAAAATGCCCCGGTCACTTCGGGCACATAGAATTGCCAAGTCCGGTCATTAACTATCTCTTCGTCAAGGAGATTCACCTACTTCTAACTGTCACTTGCAGGTCATGCGGGAGGCCACTTCTTCCGGAGGAGAAGGTCAGGGAATGCAAAAACGAGATGAAGGAATACATGGCAGAATATGGAGCGGTTCCCGAGAAATTCTATTCCCAGATAACTAGGGAAGCAAAGAGAATGTCGAGCTGTCCCCACTGTGGGTCAGCCCAATTCGTGGTAAAACCGGTCAAACCTGCCGGATTCTTCGAGATATCCCCAGACAAGACGACTACGAAACTGACGCCGTCAATGGTCAGGGAGAGGCTGGCACGAATACCCGACGGCGATCTACCCCTGCTGAAGATAGACCAGGAAGTAAGTAGGCCGGAATGGATGGTTGTGGAGCCTCTTCCAGTGCCACCAGTGCAAGTGAGGCCCTCGATAATACTAGAGAGCGGGGAGAGATCCGAGGATGACCTAACGCACAAGCTCGTAGATATCGTGAGGGCATCGCAAAGAATGAAGGAAGCGCTTGAGAGCGGGGCTTCGCCAATGATCGTTCAGGATTTCGAGGATCTTCTTCAATACCATGTCACCACGTACCTAGATAATGAAGCAAGTGGCGTTCCTCCCTCAAGGCATAGAACCAACAAAATCCTGAAGACTCTCTCACAAAGACTGAAAGGAAAAGAGGGAAGGTTCAGAAAGAACCTCTCAGGAAAAAGGGTGGACTTCTCAGCTAGAACGGTGATATCGCCGGATCCATCACTCGAAGTGGACGAAGTTGGTGTTCCGCTGCGCATAGCCATGCAATTAACTATTCCTGAGAAAATCAATCCATACAACAGGACCGGCCTGATTGAGCTGGTGAAGAATGGTCCGAATAAATATCCAGGTGCGCTATATGTCATTAGACCCGATGGGGCCAGAATAAAGCTGGAATTCGTCAAGGACCTGACCTCATTCGCGGACAATCTAGAAGAGGGATACACAGTTGAAAGGCACCTGCTGGATGAGGACCATGTCGTGTTCAACAGGCAACCCTCCCTGCATAGGATTTCGATGATGGGGCACAGAGTTAGAGTGCTGCCTGGGTCGACCTTGAGATTACACCCGGCCGTCTGTCCGCCATACAATGCAGATTTCGATGGAGATGAAATGAATCTTCATGTGCCTCAATCGACTGAAGCCATTGCAGAAACCAAGGAACTCCTTCAAGTTAAGCGGAATTACATAACACCAAGGTACGGGGCGCCTATAATAGGTGCAATAAGGGATTTCGTCACCAGTGCGTATCTTCTCACCCGTTCAGATACACATCTTTCCCGGAAGGAGGCATACGCCCTAGCTGCGGCAGCAGGGAGCTCGGCCCCCTTCCCTAAGCCAGCAATTGAAGGGCCTCCACCACTCTGGTCAGGCAAGCAGGTTTTCGGCCTATTACTTCCCTCCGACTTCGAGTACAAAACCATAGCAAAGGTCTGCTCGAATTGCGATACCTGCAAAGAGGAGGACTGCCCATATGATGCCTATGTATTGATCAAGAACGGCAAGCTGCTCAAAGGGGTAATCGATCACGCTTCAATCGGAGCTGAAAAGGCCGGTACGATTCTCCATGAAATTCTTCTACATTATGGCGAGGAAAGAGCGAACACCTTCTTGACTTCCTTGACAAAAATGGTATCGAAATTCGTTGAGCTAAGGGGATTCAGCATGTCTTACAGTGAACTCATATTACCGGAGGGTGCCGCTCAGGAGATTTCTCAGTATCTCAACGGTGCCGACGAAAGGGTTGATACTGTTATCTCCGACTTCAGGTCCGGCAAGCTTCCGAAAATGGCAGGCCTCTCAAATGAGGATTCCTTAGAAGCATATATAATGGACGTCCTAGAAACCATAAGGACCAAGACCGGGGAAATAGCAAGCAACTCATTGGGCCTTGAAAACAACGCTGTTGTCATGACAAGGACTGGAGCCAGAGGTTCGAATGTGAACCTAGGACAAATGTCGGCCTCCCTTGGACCACAGTCGCTGAGGGGCAAGAGGATCTCTCGAGGATATACCGGGAGACCGCTTCCACACTTCAGACGAAACGATCTGGGTCCCGCAGCCAGGGGCTTCATAAAGTCGAGCTACATGACTGGTCTATCTCCAACGGAGTTCTTCTACCACGCGATGGGTGGGAGAGAGTCTCTTGTTGATACAGCTGTCAGGACGCAACAAAGTGGATACCTACAGAGGCGCCTCATACATGCACTCGAAACATTGAAAATAGAATATGATGGCACGGTTAGGGATCCATATGGGAACGTTGTTGAATTCATCTATGGCGGAGATGGCCTGGATCCATCAAGAAGCTACCATGGGAAATTTCCAATCGATGTGGTGTTGAAGAACCTAATTGCCTCACACAAGGCAAAGCTAGGAGCAAGGGTCGCGGTGTCACATCTAAAGGACGTTCTTGATAAGAAAGCAGCAGCTATCCCGCCTTCGCTGAGAGATGAGCTAAAGAAGAAGATACTCGAGTTAGGGATAGAATCGGAGAAGATTTCTGGAATCGTGCAAGGAGCAGTTCAGAAGTATCAAGACTTGGCAGCTGACCCCGGCGAAAGTGTAGGCGTCGTCGCGGCTCAATCAATAGGCGAGCCCGGGACACAAATGACGCTGAGAACCTTCCACTATGCTGGTGTCAGAGAGGCAACCGTCACTATCGGGCTACCAAGGCTGATGGAGCTATTGGATGCAAGGAGAGTGCCAAAGACGGCCACAATGAAGATTCATCTGTTGCCTGAGTATGGCTCCAAACAAGCAACCGCACTGAAGATAGCGAAGAAAATGGTGTATACCTCTATAAACGACATTGCCTCTGAGATGACGGAACAGCCAGTGAGGTTACTTGTGAACATAACGCTATCTAAGGAAATGATGACCGAAAGGTCACTGACCCCCAAGAAGGTTCTAGATGTACTGGTGTCGGCAGGCTTCAAGGCCACGTCCAACGGAGAGATCATTCAGGTGAAGGCCAAAGACGCTGAGGAGCTTGAGGGCGTAATCGAAAAACTGAAGAAGACACCTGTGTCCGGAATCATGTCTATAACCAGAGTCACCGTGAAGCAGGAAGGAGACGAGTGGATCTTGGACACTGAAGGATCTAATCTTTCAGAAGTGCTAAAAATACCGGAAGTTGACAAGAAGAGAGTATCTACGAACAACGTACATGAAGTGGCGGAAGTCATAGGCATAGAGGGCGCCCGCCTCGCGCTCATGCAAGAGATAAAGAGTACTCTGGATGAACAAGGCCTTGATGTCGATTTGAGGCACATTGAGTTGGTCGCATCTGCGATGACAACGAGTGGAAGAATAAAGCAGATAGGGCGTCACGGGCTGTCAGGCGAAAAGACGAGCGTGTTAGCGAAGGCTGCCTTCGAAAGAACCATACCGACCATTGTGGACGGAGCAGTGACTGGTTCAGTGGATTACATGAAGGGAATGACGGAGAGGGTATTAGCCGGAGAGGAGATAAAAGCAGGAACGGGCATGATAGATGTCTATGTCGATTTGCGAAAGAGTTTAATCCAAGAGTAGACCACGGTGCCTAAAGAAATGGAGGCGTCTATCAGAACTGCCTACAGAACCGGCGATGTCGTGATAGGCCTATCGAGAGTCAGAAAAGACCTAGTTCTCGGAAAATTGAAGGCTGTAGTCTATTCCTCCTCTCTACCTCACAAGAGGGCAGACGAACTTGAAAACCTTGCCAAGCTATCTGAAGTGCCGATCAGGAGGGCGAGCTTTACCTCGGTGGACCTAGGTCACCTCTGCAACAAGCCATTTCCCATAGCGGTAATCGGTGTCAAGGAATTCGGACAATCAGATCTGGGGGCCATTGTCAAATCATGAGTTCTCCCAAAGTCAAGCTGACTACGGATTCGTTTCAATATCTTGCCCTATTCGAGAGCGTTGCAAGGGCAAGACCAATCGATTTCGTTGAATTCATGGACTCCGAGCTAATCTTCTTCGTAAGAAAGGAGGAACTTATCTTGGTCGATCTGAATCCGGTCAAACCCGTTGCACGCCTCTCGCGATTGCTCAACAAGAAAGTCAAGATATTCGCATACTCTGACAACCCCGAGGATTTCATTTGCTCCCTGTTCAGGCAAGTGGGCGTTGAGTCGGTGAATGTCTCCGACGTGAAGGACGGGCGAAAGATCGCCTATGTGAAGGTTTGTGATAAGGATAAGGGCAAGGCAATAGGGATAAATGGAATGAACGCAAAGAGGGCCTCCTTCCTAACGAAAAAGTATTTCGACATTGACATGGTAAAAATAGTGTGATTGAATAAACCAGGTTTCTGTGAGCATAAGCGATTGGCAAAATGACATAAGTTTGCTCATGCCGGATCAAATGGGGGGCAACGGGTGGATTGTCTTCTTGGGAAGAGGATTATAGAAGCGTCAAATCACTGTGGGGATTGGAGCCCGATTACGTGCTGGCGAAATATTCAAGGCTTATTCCCCCGGGAAATGTCTTGGACCTAGGCATTGGAGAAGGAAGAAACGCACTTTTCTTTGCCAAGATGGGTTATGAGGCGGAAGGAGTAGACATTTCGCCAACTGCCATTCAGCGATGCGCCGAGCGAGCTAAGAACGCAAATGTTAGAATCAAGCTTGATATGAGAGACTTGAGGGAAACGGATATCGCTGAAGGTAGACATTCCCTTATCATTGCAGCGTGGGTACTGAATTTCTTTAGAAAGGTAGAAATACAGGGAATTGTGAAAAACATAAAGAACGGCCTGAAAGAAAAAGGCCTTTTCTACGCTGGAGTTTTTTCAGTCGACGACCCAGGATATGAAAGCGCCGAGAAGAACCTGCCATTGTTGGAAGAGAATACATTTTTTTCTGAGAAGCGTGGTTTCTACATGCATTACTTCACCAAAGAGGAAATTCTTTCTCTCGTCTCCGATTTGGAGATCATCCATTGCTCAGAGAGCAGGGAACTGGATCTCAGCCACGATGAACCCCATTATCATGGTCTTATTGAAATTGTGGCACGGAAACGTTAATATCGCATCCTTAGTTGTTCGCGAGCTCATGGACCGGTTCTTGCGAGTACCTACGTGGAAAAATGGCCCAAAAAGAGACAAAGTAATCTTGGACTAGACTTGGAGCGTTCTGAAGAAGGTTTCGATCTGAAGCAACAACGGTAGAGGATCCTGCATGTACTGCTCGTGACATGAATCCCAATTGCCTAGGATCCTCATCAGATTGACGCCAAGCGAACCGCTCTTCTGTTTTTCGATCAAACTCACAGTTTCGTTTCTTGTCAGAGGCAGATTGCCAGTGTCCTTGTAGACCAGACATGAAAGGCAGAGGTAGACTGATTTCAGTGCAGGCAAGAGGGCACTTGCTGGTTTCTCATGAGGATGCGGTAGAATCAAATAATGACGAATCCTGTCGAGCCAATCCCTGCGGACGATGTTGATATAATCTTGAATTTCTTGCCCCGAAGGAAGCGGATAGTCCAGATCTCCATAGAGTTTCTCTGAATGGACGAACTGCAGTAACATCGGCTTTGGCATCGTCTTCAGATCATTCTTATCCAATAGGTAGACCGAGTAACCCCTTCGGTCCGCAAATACCGCTCGAAGCCCCAGAATTGTCCCTTCATCTACCCTTGAGACAATTATCGCAATATCGTAGTCACTACCCTCCCTTTCTTCGCCCCTGACCCTACTGCCGGTCAGGAACATGGCCACAAGATTCTCAGCCAAGGTCTGCCTGATTTGGTTCTTTAGGGCGTCTAGCACTTCAACCATTGCCCTACATACCACTTGGCTCTTTATAAGGGTGTGATAAGATTTATTAGTAGCTTTTGACATAAATGTAACAGTGTTATATCGAGGAATGAGGCTAAAAGATAAAATAGCGATAGTGACCGGGTCTGGCCAAGGCATAGGAAGGGAAATTGCTTTGGCCTTTGCGAGGGAAGGGGCAAAGGTGGTTGTTTCTGACATAACTGACGAGATCTTCAGGGTAGTGAAGGAAATCGAGGCCATAGGATCTGAGGCGTTGGCAGCGAAGTGCGATGTATCAAAACCCACCGATGTGAAGAATTTAGCCGAGTTGACCATAGAACGATTCGGACGAATTGATATACTGGTGAACAACGCAGGGATTTATCCTTCAAAAGCCTTTCTGGAAATGACAGAATCAGACTGGGATAAGGTTCTGAACGTGAATCTCAAGGGAGCTTTCAACTGTACAAGGAGCATTGTGCCACAGATGGTCAAACAAAGGTACGGGAAAATCGTAAACATATCTTCCATAGCCGGCACAGCGGTAGGGTTCGCGCAACGAACGCATTACTCTGCAAGCAAGGCAGGAATCGCTGGCTTCACAAGAGCTCTAGCCCTGGAGCTGGCACCGTACGGAATAAATGTGAACGCTATAGCTCCGGGATACATAGAGACTCCCGGAACACAAGGCATGGCAAAGGAGACCTATGACCAGATAAAGAAGGCAATTCCAATCGGTAGGTGGGGCAAGCCAATTGACGTGGCTGCTCTTGCGGCATTTCTAGCTTCCGATGACTCGAGCTTCATAACGGGTCAGATTCAAATTGCGGATGGAGGGTATACACTCCAGTGAAGTCGAATAATATCACGATTAGATACGTTCTCAACGCTGGTAAGAGCTGACGAGGTAATCAAGGATTGCATTTGGTACGTTGATTCCTGTCGCTTTCGCTAAGCTCTTGAATTCGGTTGTCGCATTGACCTCGTGGACGAGGGGTCCGCTTTCACTCTCCATGAAATCCACGCCGGCTATCTCTGCATTCGTGGCCGCGGCGGCTCGAACGCTTAAATCCTCTATCTCCTTAGTCAATCTACACGGTTCTGAACTTCCTCCTACTGCAGCGTTAGTTCGCCAGTCACCAATGGGCGCATATCTGTAAGAGGCGCCAATGGGTGTGCTTCCTACTACCAAAACTCTTATGTCCCTAGGTGGACGCTTGACCCTTTCTTGGATGTAATAGACTTGATAGAGCGGGTGCATGTATTCTCTGGTCTCGAACATGGCCTGGGCCGACTCTGCGTCATTGAGAGGTGCGACGAACCTGCCCCAACTTCCAATAACCGGCTTAAGCACCGCTGGATATCCGATCTCGTCCAGTGCCATCATCGCTGATTCCATGCTGAACGCCATCGCTGTCTTGGGGGTGGGAATGCCCTTGCTTGCCAAAGCCATCGTCGTAAATGCCTTGTTGCCACAGATGAATGTGGCCATCAAATTATTGACTACTCTCCTGTTTCCCAATTCAAGCACACCGGTGGAATGCAGCCTTCGAAAGTAGCTGATGCACCTCTGAAGGAATATCTCGGAATCGTCCCTGTCACCTCCATTGAGCTCAAATGGTTTCGTGCAAACTCTGATCAGATCCAACTTGATGTTCCGCGAGGTCGCTTCTCTTATCAGCATCTTCTCCTCGGCGCGCAATATGTCGTAGAGTATGCCTATCCTAACCAATCCAACTACCTCTCAGGCTGCCTCGAATATACAGGGGGCGTGTGATACCCGAATTT
The DNA here is from genome assembly GCA_964408285.1 of uncultured Nitrososphaerota archaeon. Taxonomy (GTDB): domain Archaea; phylum Thermoproteota; class EX4484-205; order EX4484-205; family JAAOZO01; genus CAYOYV01. Next base: position 65,622 of record CAYOYV010000008.1, read on the forward strand.
GCTGGACAGAACCGATTGACTTCCCCATCGTTCAACGAATCCCCTTGAGAGTTTTTGATCAAAATCCATTCTCCAGTCGCAAAGGGAGTTCGGAGAGGAGCGTCCCACGGTGAGAAGATTCCCCTTGTAGAGCTTGAGCTTAACCCAGCCATCGATTCTTTCTTGAGTGGTTTTGATGAATGCCTCTAGATCGGATCTCAGGGGGTCAACCCAGAGACCGCAATAAACAAGCTCTGCCCACTTCAGGTCCACGAGATTCTTGAAGTCGAGTTCATGCTTCGTCAACACCATCTTCTCTAGATCCTTGTGAGCCTCTAGGATGGCTATAGCTCCGGGGCACTCATAGACTTCCCTTGACTTCAGCCCTATCACTCTATCCTCCACGTGGTCGATCCTGCCTACTCCATGCCTTCCAGCGATTCCATTGAGCTCGGATATAATCGACCGCAAGGGCATCTTGTCTTCGTTGACGGAAACTGGCACCCCCTGCTCAAAATCCAGTCTCAAGTACTCCGGATGATCTGGTGCTTTCTCCGGAGCGACAGTCCATTCGAAGGCATCCTCTGGAGGCTCAAAATCAGGTTCTTCCATGCCTCCGCACTCAATCGATCGTCCCCATAGGTTCTGATCTATGCTGTATTTGCTCTTCTTCGGGACAACGGGTATTCCCATCTTTGTAGCATATTCTATCTCTGCCTCCCTGCTGAGATCCCAATCCCTTATCGGGGCTAACACCTCCAAGTGAGGGGCCATCGCCTTAATCGTCACTTCCATTCTAACCTGATCGTTACCCTTGCCAGTACAACCGTGCGCCACAGCGTCTGCATGTTCTTTGTTGGCTACTTCGACCACCTTCGATGCGATCAGAGGCCTTGAAAGTGAACTCAGCAAAGGATACTTTCCCTCATATAATCCGTTCGCCATTATCTCAGGCTTCAGGTATGACTGCGCAAACTCTTCAATGGAGTCTATGCAGTAATGATTAGTTGCTCCAATCTCCTTCGCCCTCTGAGCTATTTCCTCGAGGTTCTCCTGTTGACCTACATCCACAATCATCGTCACTATGTCTGCGTCGTATTTCTCATGAAGCCACTTTATCGCAACAGAAGTGTCAAGCCCTCCACTGTATGCTAAGACTATTTTCATATCACGTATGAATTTCTATTTACTAAAAAGTGTTAAGTTACCTGTGGAACTGATGAACGAAAATAGGTTATGTGTAGAACAGTTTTGGATTCAGAAAGAAAATCTTGACATCACCTAATTCTCCTAATCTGGAATTGCCGCGCGCCGTTCAATCCTGTCTGGAATTTGCTTTTTCCAGAAACGCCCACAAGCGCTTCTTTGCAGCCAGGTCCAGTTCTTTCGCGCCTTGAATTTCGGCCTTCGTTCTATTTATTGTGCTGTGGAGCCTTTCCCTAGCGGCTACGACGTTGCTTTCTGATGGTGACCCAAAACTCGACCTAGAGTTCAAGACCTCTTGGAAGCTGAGCGTTTTCAGTATAGTAAAGACCTCGTTTGAGTAATCTGACTTGAGGACCTCCTCCGAAAGCTGCTTCAACCTCTCGATCTGAATTTCTTCTGGCCTAACTCCTCTACTGATGGATTCAGAAACCAGCCGGCCAACAAACGTATGTATGGATCTGAACGGCAAGCCTGTCATGACCGTTAACCTCTCCGCTAGGTCGATAGCGAGAACGAAACTCTTTTCACACGCGGCCCTCATTCTTTCCTTGTTAAAGCTCAACCTTGGAATCAGAATTCTCAGAACGTCGAGAGTAGACCCAATAGAACTGAAACTCAACGTCATCGATCTCTTTACTTCTTGGAGGTCCCTTACATATCCGCTGGGAACGCCCTTACAAATCGTCAGCAGTTGGATGAGGGACGAATAAACTAGGCCGGTCCTAGCCCTCACGAGTTCAGTCACGCAGGGATTCTTCTTTTGAGGCATCACGCTCGAAGGAAATGCAAAGTCATCTGGAATATCGACGAAGCCGAACTCCTGGCTCGACCAGATGGTCAGATCTTCTGCTATTCTGCTCAGGTTGGAAGCGAGGATCGCCAGACAAGACGCAGCTTCGAGCATGAAGTCCCTGGAACTAACGCAGTCTATGGAATTCTCAAGTGGAGCATTGAAACCCAGTAATGAGGTCGTCCTGAACCTATCGACATTGATGCTAGTGCCTCCAATGGCACAAGCCCCCAGAGGATTCAGGTTAACTCTTTTGAGACAATCGAGAAACCTATCGGAATCTCTAGCCAAGATTTCCGCGTAATGGAGCAAGAGGTGGGCCAGGCTCCCTGCTTGAGCCGGTCGTAGGTGTGTGTATAATGGGATGATTGTTTTCTCCTCGCCTCTGCTCCTCTCAATCAACACAGCAATCAATTCAGAGAGCGATTCCACCAGTGAAATGATCTCCCTTCTAACTTTGAGCCTGAGATCGGTCGCCACCTGGTCATTTCTGCTTCTGCCCAAATGTAGCTTGCCCCCTGCTGCTATGCCTGCCTTTGATATAACGAGGGTCTCCACTGCTTCATGTATATCCTCAAACTTGCTCATATCAGCTGTCCTTTCCTTGATTTGCTGAAACGCATACCATAGGCCGTCGAATATCTTGTCCAGTTCCTCTTGTGTAAGGTAGTGACGCTCATGCAGCATTACATCATGGGCGATTGTTCCCTCGATGTCCTCCTCCAGAAGCCAGAAATCATCCTCAACGGAAGAAACGTAACGTAGTGCATCATTCGATAATCCGGTTAGTCTTCCTCGATATAGGTGCATTTCTATAATCAATCTATTCGCGTTTTTAAGACTAAGCCCACTCACACGCGACGTACGCGCGGGCGCGCCGCGCAAGTTACGCTACCTCCTCGAGGGTTATGGAGGCAAGTCTGTCCATGAAGTGAAGGGCCTCTAGGCGCGCGCATGCCTAGTAAAGGAAGGGAATGAGCCGCTTGGTTCGCTTCGCGTAAAGTAGGTACTCTTGACCGAACCTAGATATCAGCAGCCTCTCTTCCATCTCCATTCTGCTCCGCAACACGAGAAACAG
>CAYOYV010000009.1:0-3418 GCA_964408285.1 uncultured Nitrososphaerota archaeon
TGTAGTAGAAGGTCCAGAAGCTCGCCGACTTGGCAACGTCATAGAACTGAGGGATCATCCTGAAGCTGTAGTTTCCATTTCCATTGTATGTGAGTTGACTAATAGGTGTCCTCCTCCAGCAATATTTGCCCGGTGGAACGGACGGATCATAGAGATATACCGCCATGTTCTTTGCGAGCAGGTCGGTGACGGGTTGATTGCCCTCTCTAAGGACCGTTGCATCGAAGAATAGATCACTCTGGGTGCCCTTCTTGATTGAAGGAACGTGTAATGTTAGATTCAACCATACGGTGTGGGACGATTCCCATCCCATGAATCCCTGATTCACCGAATTGATGCTAATCGAAGCGCCAATGGCGGAGATGCTCTGGGGATAGTACCAATAGAGTTTTGTCAGGTTGTAGAGTCTTCTGTCCGAGTAGTTGAACCCGTAGAGGATCTTGCTCCTCTGAAGAAGGCTATTGGTCCACCTTGATTCCATCTGGAGCCCTGCCTTGGCATAGGCGGTCTGAGTTGACATGACCCAGTAGGAGAATAACTGGTTGGCACGTATCCTAGGCGTGTTTATCTCCGCCGTCCTATTGTAAATCGTAGTTGCTTCGGCAAGGATTCTGGTGAGTGCCATTTTGAAGTCCGAGTCGATGTTGAGGATCACTTCCTTGCTTGGATTGTATTGGAAGGCTTCGTGCTGTGTTGCTGTCGTGTAGATCAGTATCGCAACTGAAAGGATCACGAGGACAATGACGAGCGTGGCTGTCAATATGATCTGCCCCTTCCTGCTTAGGGATCCTCTTTCCCTTCTTCGGACTGTCATTCTCCTCATCCCCGCGCGAGCTCCATGTGGATCTTGATCACCCACAATTTCCTAGTCGTATATGTCACATCAGCGGCCGCAACCTCGCTCTTTGCGATAAGATCGTTTGCTGACATCACATTACTTATCGTAACATTGTTAAGGACGACCTCTCTGATTGTTCCGTTGATGCTCGTCATGTTGTATACGGTCATGTTGTATAACATGTTGGCTGGCAAGAGGGAACTCAACGTTACCTTCATGAGCTGCTCCCATCCTTGACGGACGCTGGAATTCAGGAAAATGATCTTGTCATATGATTCCTTTTGAGCCAGACTCATGAGGAAATCGTAGGAATATCTAACGAGCTCAGCCCTAGTCCTTGATGTATAGGGATTGGCGAACTGCATCAGATTCATCATCGTGAATACCGAGATTGCGACGACTATCGCTGCGAGGATCGACTCGATGACTCTCATCTGACCCCTGCAATCGGGATTTTGCTTCAAAATTGAGCCTGCCTCCATACAGTTATTTGCACGATGTAATGCCAAGATCCTATTCTGACGAGTCTTCTGAGAACGCTGGTCTTCACACCTCCCGGCGTTGCGCTCTGGCTACCAAGATTGATGGGCGGTCTCATAAAGGTGATAGCTGTGTACTGGCCAAGGTACTTCACTGGTACGAAGATGAATGAGACATCGTCGTCTACATCATTCCCAAGCGCGTAAACTCTATACTTCTTTGAACCTGCATTGACTATCATGCCAGATTGGCCATTCGTCTCATTGTGCAGATAGTCGAGATAGACGTAGTATGGAGGAATACTGAGGGCAGTTGCATTCTGCATTTGCCTTGCCCCCTTGGGCAGTTCTTCTATTGGAAATTCCACGATCAGATACCTCCCAACTATCGAACCTTGCAGGGCAGAGGAGAGGGCGAAGGAACTCGTGGACCTGATTCCATAATAGTCACCATATATCGTCACGGCGGTGCTGGTCTTCTTCAACTGGCTTGACCCGATGTCAGATTCCACTGCTTTGATCCAGCTCGTGAAATTGAGATTGCATTTGCCCTCCCAATTGCTGACCTGTGTGAAATATGTGTAGTTCATATAAACGGTTTCGTCGTTCCCCTTCTTCCTCGCGTTCATAAGCAGATATAGTCCGGTGACGTTTGTGTTCGAAGCGGGTCTACCGTCGGGATTCAAGACTGTCACCGCAAGAATGCTCGGAACGGACTCAGTCCCCTTGAGAGAGTAGTTGGCCAGAATCCGGACGCTTACGTTCAGGGCAGGAATGATCCTCAAGCTGTAGTCGTACCTTCTAGGTTCCCTCAATCCGAGCAACCTTGATACTGTGTCGGAATCTATCTGCACAGTAGTCGGGAGCTGCGCTGGCCCAACATTGGCGATCCTGAGCGCCTTGTCAATATCAAGTTCATAGACATCCCCTCCGTTCTTTCGTAATCCGAAGGCAGAAAGGGTGCTTGCATTGATCGTGATATCTTTTCCCCAATCCAGCGGATCACCGGTGCTCAGGAGAAACTTGTCCATCGTTCCCTCTGCGATCACCTCCAGCTGGTGCTGCTCCGTCGTAGTGAATGACAGATAGGTCGAAGGAACGATATACCCGAGGAAAGTTATCACCAACAGCAGGAAGATAAGGAAGGCGAACAGATTGTCAATTGTTATGTCCATTAGGTGCGCCTTACCTCCATGTCCCTCATGACTTGAGCACCCCGATCCCGACTCTGACTGTGTCACCTGATTTGACAGCCCAGACAACGGGCCTATTGATGGCCTTCGAAGATCCCGAGTGGAGAACTGAATCATACCCTATCTGATGCCCGCCGATGAAGATAGTCCCATTTCCTGTTTCTATGTACGTCGTATTGGATCTCTTCCAGAGCGGGGACCTTGCAAAGGTGAACTCGGTTGTCTCGAGGTGCGTCTCAACAACCCATGTGTCATTTTCGAGCTTCACATTGATGACATAGCCGTAGACTCCAATCTCGGCTGGTATATCTATCAGCCTGTAGATCTGCACGGTGTCAGATTTCGTCTGGTAGCAGAGCGAATATGCCTCAATCAGATAACCAGCCACTTGATTTGACACCTCGCTCATTCTTATTCTTATGGAATCCTGCAGAACCGAACGTGATATTACTGTGAAGGCTAGCATGATCATGAGAAGGACTATGTACATTCCGTTAGTGAGTGTGAGAAATTCAAGGGTCCCCGAGGGCAACTCTCTCACCTCACGCCAGGGAGACCTCGACGTCCACGATCGAAAGGATGACGATGGTTCCCCTCACTGTGACTCCATTGTAATCGGCGGGCGAAGGCACAGGATACGATTCTATGTAACCACCCCTGTTTACTTGTACGGTCACGGATGTCTGAGGATATCTCTGTACCTTGCTAGCCACGTTCGTGACTCTTGTCCTGATGTCGAACACATCACTGCCACTGAATTCTCCAAAGTGCAGGTTTATGTACGTCACTTCCACAACGTTCAAGGGTTCCCATGAAAGGCCATCGATGGTGTAATTGTTTGTGCCGGAGAATACGACCCTGACCCTGCCGAAGTCGGTTATTATCCAAGCTCCATAATCCCGTTTTGC
>CAYOYV010000009.1:3518-8691 GCA_964408285.1 uncultured Nitrososphaerota archaeon
CCACCCACAAGTCCCATGTTGTAGACGTGAATGATCAATGGGGGAAGCAGTAGACGGGTTATCTCTATGAAGCCGATAGTTCTGCCCACCATGGTCAACATGGATCTGAAGAACGTTAGAAGTGCTATAACGACAATGACTAAGACAGCTGTGCCAATGTAAGGGATTATGAGCAAGGGCCTTAGCATAGCCCTTTTCTCCTTCTCCATTGATATGATGGACTCGTTGAACTGGGCTAGAGTTTCGAGGGTGTCAGGAGTCCCTCCTCCGACCTCTATGGCATCCAACAATAGGAACATGCTCACCTTGGTGAGCCACGACCTTATGGATTTTGAGAATTGGCTGTAGATCCTCGAGTACGGAATTCCCCAGGACACCTGACTGGATACGGTCTTGATATGCTTCGAAAGATTGCCGTACGCTCTTTCGGAGAGATTAGTGATGCATTTCTCGGGGCTTAGACCCGACTTCCTTATCTCCACGAGGTCCCTAAGGAAATTCGCGAAGCCGAATTCCATTCCCTTCTCCTTCCAATCCAGATAGGTTTTGTACGACCAAGCAGGGATTGTCATAGCTATCAGCGAAATCAGCAGCCCTATTGACGCTTCATATCCTTGCTCGAGGCCCATCCATTTCGTAAGTGCGACTATGTAGGTGCTCATGGTTGCGATGAATTCTATTTTCATCAGGTCGGCGAGGACGAAAGCGCCGAAGAATCCCGGCAGCAATATCAGCGCTATTGGGATAGCAGTACCTATGAAAAGAATGTAGATGTCATTCTCTTCCGTCGGATACTTCGGTTGAGTGACATCGACTAGCCATAGGAAGATGAAGGATAGAAATGGAAGGAAGAGATAGGCGAATCCCATGAAGAATTCGACGCTGCCAAAAATGCCGCCCTGCATTTCAGAAAAAGCTTGTCCCATCGCGAGCTGGATGGAATAGATTGAATAGATGCCCAATGAAAGCAGAATGCCGAAAGTCATGTAGATCTCCATTAATTGCCCCACTTGTTCACCGACCAGTTTGAGGTTCGTGACCCTTTCCCTGAAAAGGACCTCCGTCCTGCGAAGGAGATAGTGAACAACATCACCTCCAGCCCTGAGCGTTGAAGCATATCCGAGTAGCAACTCCTTGAATTCTGCCGATGGCATTATCTTTCCGATCTCTTCCAGAGCGGTGACGGGATCATATCCAAGTCCTCTGACCTTGACATCGAGTATCTTGGCCATCTTTGAGAAAGTAGGAAGCAGTGCTGCCTTCGATAGCCGTAGTATGCTGACATAAGGAGAGATTCCCCCTGTCGACATGACGGCCGTGTAAGCAGCTGCATATGGCACCTCCGCAGCAAGGGCTGAGCCCCTGTCAGCTATCTTTATCCTAGGCCATGCCATCCCGAATAATAGGACCGTAAATGGAAGGATAGTGAGAACCATTGTTATCTGCGAGGTCAACAATGCAAAGCTGAATAGGGTGGCTCCAACGGCAACCGAAAGAATCACAGTTGCAATTGTGGCCAGTGCAACCAATGATCCATAAGTAGAAGGATGAATTCTGATGTCAGCAGCTTCGAGATCTCCACAGAATGTACCAACATAGGTCCCTATGGGGCCCATTACCCAGGCTGCGAATCCTTGTAGCGACAACTCTCGAACAGTCCTTCGTGATTACTAATATAAGTCTTTCAGATTCAAAATCGGCTCCAAACAACTTGCGTTAATTTCTCTCGGTCAGAAGCTGGGAATTCGCAACATTATAAGACACTATTATAAGACAGGCCTATGACGTATGTAATGATTTATTACTAACAAGCAGTTAATAGATTCAATTTGTGTCCCGATAGACGAACAAGGTTGGAGGAAAAGGGAGATCCAGAATATGAGACAGAGCTGGACTTGGACAAGATCATGGCTCGCTACTCGTCCGTAGTGGTTCCGAAGCAAGCTGAATCCCAGAGATCTACAGTTGATGCAACCCCTAAGCAGCAGCCAAAGCCGGTCAAAGCGGAGGAAAGAAAGGATAACGTGGTCTTGATGCTCGAGAAGGGAATGCAGGCGAATAGACCAATACGCAATGAGGACCCACCAATGGAGGCAAGCGCACCAAACCAACAGGAACAGAGACCAAGCGGAGACAACGAGAGGGCAAGGTATCTGCTCTGGATCAGGGCTGTGGAGAAATCCGTTCAGGATTGTCTTCTGCAAGGGAAAGGAGTGATTGATACGATCTATGTCGTTCTGCCAGATGGAAGTACGTGCCTGAGCATTGGAGGCAACGGGGATGTTGACACTGACATTATCACTGCCTTTATCGGAGAGCAATTCGAATCCTTCGATAGCTACAGTGGAGTTCTTCAACTTGGTGGGATAGAGGAAGTTGAGCTCATCGGGAAACGGGTCAGTGTGCTATTGAAGCCCTACGATGGACTGAAGTTCGCGGTTGTACTGAGAGGGCACAACAACATAAGGTTGGCCAGAATATATCTGAACAGGATGCTGGGTAGCATACCTAGACTGTAGGTCGAGACCATCCGCTAGATGCCCTGCCCACGAAGGGTCCTGGCTAGCCACAATGAGCTTGACAAGAGAATATCCCCTCCTATTAGGTAGAATATCAGGCCGATGAGAATGAAGACCTGAAGAGGCATCAGCGGCGAAGCAAAAACATAAGTGAGATCTGGATCCAATTCGGTTTTCTGTGCATCCTCGGCTATGTCTCTCGAAAATGTCAGTTCGATCCTGTTGTCGTGTTTCCTGTGTTGTCCGATCAGATATTTCTGTCTATTGCTTATGAACTCGGATCTTTCTATTTTCCTCAAGAGAAGAAGGGCAGCTACTTTTCTTATGGAGCTTTCTTGCTCCAATCCTTCGAACAGATTGTTGCCGCCCAGATGAAGGCTTATGTTTCTGAATAGGTTCATGGGCAGGTAAGCCATGCTCAGTATCATTGCATTGCTGAACGTGGAAACCGCAGTGGTTAATCTTGCATTGGCGAGATTGGATAGGAAGAGAGCCAGGGAGGTGGGGTATATGAAGCTCAAACAAAGAAAGGCCTTGGCATCAGCACCTCCGAACAATCCGAGGTAATAGAGGACAACAAACAGAATTGACTGTAGTGTGGCAGACATTATCCAATTCAGAGGGTCGGTACCTCCAAGAAAGGAATCGAGAAGATTCAAGCCAAAAGCCGCGATTATGAATGCCCACCATATGATGTCATCGATCTCTCTTATCTTCACGTCTTGATAAGAGCTCAGAGCCAATAGAAAGATTGATGCTAGATTCCTCAGAGAATCAATCCAAAGGTTTCCTGACAATTAAGTTCCATCACAGATCTATCATGCCTTGCGCCGCTTCACGTGGAATTGGGTCACTGTTCTGGCGACTTCCTTGAAATGGTGTATATTGTTGTCGATCATCCATTTTATCACGGCCTCTCTCACTTGGAGCTCGTGTATGTACCAATCTCTTGGCATACCCTGCCTTAGGCAGATGTTTGGAAGATGGACTGTCTTGTCGAGGCTCACAGTGAAGGCGTCCTCTATTGGATCCCAGAATGCTATGGTATCATAACTTCCATCTGGTCTAACTTCCCAGACTTGTCTGACCCTTCTACCGAATGGGAGCCCCTCCCTTTTTCTGGGAAGGGCAACTCTCTCAACGAGACAAGCGACATTCATGAGGGGAATGTAGGGCCTCGCTATGTTCATGGGCGGGCTTGTCATTCTCTTTATGGCATATTCGAGGTTTTCTGCGTGGATTGTGCTTATGCCTCCGTGTCCAGTCGCCATTGCCTGGAACAGCACGAATGCTTCTTCTCCTCGGATCTCTCCAACTATTATGTAGTCAGGTCTGTACCTCAAGGAAGTCTTGACCAAGTCAAAAAGGGTCACCTCCCCTATCTTGGATGCGCCCAGACCATAACTCTCTCTGCTGACGAACTGAACCCAGTTCTCATGGGGCATATTGAGTTCGGCTGTCTCCTCGACAGAGACGATCTTCAGACCAGGTCTGAAAAGATTGGTTAGCGCGTTCAGGTATGATGTCTTCCCAGCACCGGTTCCTCCCATGATCATCACAGTTAGCCTATTGTCCAACAGGAACCAGAAATAGGCTGCCAAGGCCGGATTTATCGTCCCTAGCTCTATGAGATCAACTATGCTGAATGGTTCCTCTCTGAATTTCCTTATGGTGAAAGTAGACCCAAATGTGGAGACTTCCTCCCCATAAGTGGCCGCGAGCCTATGTTTGCCTGGCAACATCGCATCAACTATCGGGAAAGCAGTGCTAATGTGTCTCCCGGCGAAATGAGCTAGTTTGATAATGAAGTCATTGAAGTAGGGCCTGTCCATTATCTTCAAATTGGTTGGAAGGCTCTCATACTTTTTATGCCACACGAAGACTGGCCTCCCCACTCCGTCGCACGAAATATCCTCTATGTTGCGATCTTCGACAACCGGGTTGACGGGACCATAGCCAATGAGGTCCCTTCTTATGTAATATTCTATCCTCTTGGTCGATTCCTCGGTTGGCGCTCCCATGATGTAAGAGTACTTCTTTATCAGTCTCTTCGACTCCGACACAACATAGTCTTTGGCGTCTACAGTCATATCCTTGGGCGGGGCCAATTCCTTGCTCAGTATGTCCCTAAGCTTCCGGAAGGCCTCCTCCTCTTTGTCCGTGAGCTTGACCTCATCGACGAAATAACCGGACTGTCCTCCCCTCTCAGGCATCGGAACTACTAGTATCTTTGCATATGGCTCCTCTATCCAATACGTCTCTGTGGGCTTGACTTCGGGGATCGGGTCGAAGAGATATTCAATCACCTGCTCCTCCTTTTTCTTTCCGAAGAACGGAATCGATATCCCTCCTTCCTTCTTTTCCTCAATCTTCTTCACTTCGGCCTTCTTCTCAGGAGGCTTCTTCTCCTCTGCCTTTTTTTCTTCAGGCTTCTCTTCGGGTTTCTTCTCGAGCGTCTGCTGTGTCGTTGCTTTTTGCACCCCCTGCACATCTGAGGACGATGGGTCCTTAGAACCTTCTTTGCTTTGCGCCTCGTCTGACGCGTTCATTTTGATAATAAAAAAAGAGATGGGGTGGCCTCTATATATCCTTTGCAGTCTAAGGCAGTGTTACAGAAGTGCTGTATTCCTTCCCGCCGCTGGAGTGCAGACCGA
>CAYOYV010000009.1:8791-54846 GCA_964408285.1 uncultured Nitrososphaerota archaeon
TAAGGCAGTGTTACAGAAGTGCTGTATTCCTTCCCGCCGCTGGAGTGCAGACCGACTGTTACCGTCACGCCGCTTACGAGTTTCGATTGCCCTGCAGTAGCCGGATTTGTGATCGCTAGCGTCAGAGTTTTGTTATTCCCCACGGGCAATGAAATTGGAAGTACTAAGTCCGGCGAGACGGTTGTCCAATCACTATGCAATTTTCCGTTCACCAGAATCGTATCTATTGTGGTGTCCGTTGAACCTGTGTTCATGAAAGTGATTTTTACAACGAAATTGCTGCCTACAAGTGAAGCGTATGAGTTACGGATTTCGACCTTCTCGAACCTTGTGAAGACGCCGACAAGACCGCTCATCCAGAGAGCGACTGCTATGGCCACCGCAATGCCCACCGCCACTATGATGACCGTTGTTATTACTGGGCTTATGCCTCTCCTGTCTCTCAGGTTCATGGGGGGATTTCGCTCAGCAAAGTTAATAAGGCTTAGCCCTCGAAATGGAATCACGATATATTTTCTCTAATATTGTTGCAGTCTGACAGTTTCCAATGGTTGATTCTTAAGTGGCTGGAAAAGGTTTGGTTCATATCGAATCCACATTCGAGGCTTGTGACACTTCATCATTGCCTCAGATATCTGCTCGGCATGTCCAGTCCAATGCATGGACACGAACTGCCGCGCGCTGAAGTGCTGAAGGGCCTGCCTCGGCGTTGGTTCGATCTATTTGGAATGGATTGCTGTCTGACGCCTCGTCGGCAAGATTTATAGGTCAAAGCATGTAGCACTGGCCAAGTTGGGCTCAAGAGAAAGGCCATTAGGGGTCGCCATATTGGGTGTCCTTGGAATCCTCGGTAGCATCTTGGTTGTGTTGATTGGACTAGGTCTTGCTGCATTGGGCGCCACAGCAGGAGCCGCGGTCCTCACGGGCCTTCTGAGCCAGATAACAGAGCTGCCAGTAGCCAGCGGGCTTCTCGGAGCACTGATAGGGGGTTTGGGAATCGGGATTGGCTTATTTATCGCGTTGATCGGCTTGATCATGCTGCTCATTAACTGGAAATTCCTTCATGGGAGCTACCTGGCTTGGGCCATTGTGCTGGCCCTAAACGTCCTTTCCTTGCTTGGTTCGTTGCCGAATTTGTTGTCGGGCTTGCGGGTGCCTTTCCTCCTTTTTGTCTCTCTCCTGCCTTTCCTCTTTAACGTAATAGTGATAATTTACCTCATCCAGCCTAGAGTCAGAGCGTACTTCGAGGGCAAACCGAAGGAACCGTTACTTCTGCCTCCTCCTCCACCAACAATTTAGATTGGCCCCGAAGTCAGCAGCATCAGATCCTGCAAACATTGGTCTCAAGCCTGGCGAACATAGCTGCTAATGAACAGCACTAGATCTGCGGATATGTCAATGCCTACTTCTTCTTGGCCTTGCCAGGTGCCTTCCTCGGCATCGGCGGCCTGATTGAGAAGCGTTTCATTGCTTCCCTGATTGCCTCAGACCTATTCATGTGAGCCTTCCTTCTGGCTTTGTCGAACGATGCAAGCAACTTCTCATCTATCAGCACATATATCGGCTTTGCCATAGTAATCGGATTCATTGCGTGTTGGGTATATTTATATCTATTTCGACGCTGGGAGCACCTCAAACGATTCCAATGTTGCATTGACTGGCATCCTTCTGGTCTTCCATTGCATTCAGAATTCGAGAAGCTAGGATGTTCTATTAGAAGGCTAGTGAGTATTGTGTTTAGATGCTCCTTGTCACGACCAGCACTCTAAGAAATGCCACCTTCATCTGCGAAGAATCTAGCCATCAGATTGTATTGAAGCTTCAAGGTGCTCAAATTCTCTTTCTGTGAATCAGGCATGATTTCCTGTAGGGACCCACCCTTCTTCTTCTTGCCTTTTTCCTGCGTTCCACATCTCTGATGCTGTCAAACCTGTCTCCATCCTGGGTTCGCATGTCAGTCAAGCATGGAGATAATCCTCAGAAGATATGCCTAACGGCGCCTCTATTGGCTCGGGCGCATCACAGTTAAACAATCCCTCTTTTCTTGCCAAGGCAGAAGCATCGCCCTCGTAAAGTGCGCGAAGAGAAAAAATAAATCCTTGTTATTCTAACGGAAGATAGTGAGACATTGACGACTGGCCCTGAGATATCCGTGATCGTACCTTCATTAAACGAAGAGAAATATATTGAGTCCTGTCTTGCTTCGCTTAGATCGCAAGAAATCAGCAGGACTTACGAGATCATCTTAGGAGATGGATACAGCAGCGACAGGACCTTGGAGATAGCTTCCAAGTATGTTGATAAGGTGGCTTTTGAAAGGAAAAGGACAGTGGGGGCTGGTCGACAGACTGCCGCAAAGCAAGCAGAAGGGAAGGTCATTTCCTTTGCGTGTGCAGACTCTTATTACCCAGAGGATTGGCTGGCTGAATTGACAAGACCGATATTTGATCAGGGCTTTGGGGGAGCATTCGGTTTGGTTCTCTGCCGTGAAGGGGACAAATTGGACGAATTGGGCAGCAAATACGTTCTGGCACCTACTGCCTTGATCCTTTCGAAACTGGGGATCTGCTTCTCCCCCGGTGAGACAATAGCTCTTGATCATGAAGTGTTCAAGAGAGTCGGCGGCTTCAACGTCGACATGGTCACGAACGAAGACCAAGATCTAGTGAAACGTGCGTCCAAGATCTCCCGGATCGCATTCAATCCAAGGGCTAAAGCATATGTTTCGATGAGGAGAGTCAAGAAATGGGGCAGACTGCGATACCTCATGTTCCATACGGCAAATTTCCTTCAATACCAGATCCTAGGTCGCGCGAATAAGGTATATGAGCCAGTAAGATGAGGCTTGTAGGTCTTCATCTGTGAGAGAGTAGCCTCATTCGGGTCGGATATTGATATTCGTCAGGTGCCACTTCGGGCAGGAAGCCGCTAGACTCCTATTCTATAGACTAGGTCACCTTCTCGGACCCTTGTTTCGACCTTCAAACCTATTGACTGCCCGATGCCTGCACTCTGCACGTTCTGATGCTCTATCTGCATCGAGGAGACTTTCTGCCTGACTTGCGTCACACTCCCTTCTATGCTTATTTCGTCACCGACCTTGATGGTATCCCCAAGTTCGACAACCGCAACGCCTATTTTGCTGTAGTAATGGCTGATCTTTCCAACGAGCTTCTTCGTTTCTTCTCCCATCTTGCGTGAAATCCCGCCCAACTTGGGCTAATAAGACTTTTCTGCGATTCACACTAACCTTGATGCTAGAGGGACAAGCGAGGCCCACATGCCCTGTTGTCTTGAGATATTGCAGCGGATATATCAATCAACCTATGTAAGCGCGGTCGGCACGATTCGGGCTCAATCGTCTCTAGTGTTCAAAGAGGCGTCCATTCAAGTTCTTGACTGTGAGAGGAGATGCACATCTGAAGAAATCGGCGCTGAAATCTGACTCCGTAGATGGCTTCTTTTTTATGGATCCCTTTCCGTATCGCGCCATTATTTCGTCCAAATCCATATCAGTCGCGCTTCCCATTCTTCCCTTCACCCTAGCACGGAAGCTATGGCTTTCTATCGATAATTATCGATGTGTAGGTCAAGAAATCAACTTACAGACAGAATGGCGATCCGGTTAATATCTGTGCGGGATTGAGGCCCTTGACGCAAGCTTCTAAGAACACTCCATCGCTGGGTGTCCATGCTCGAGGGCTGAACTGATCTCGCGAAATGGCACAATCATCCAAGTCACCTTCCCCGAAAGGGGCGAGACCGAAGCCCCCCGTCGCGCGCGCTAGATAGGAGGATCGGCAAAAGGGTAATACGCCGGCTGACCCATTCCGTGGCCATGCCAGTGGCCTCGTATGCGGACCCGAACAAGATAAGATATGCAATGAGGTTTGTGAGAGAGGATCTGATTGACCGCACCTACTTCTACTTGCCTTTCAATATCCCAGAGGGAACGAAGAGAATCGAGGTCGCATATCGATATTCGCCTGGAGACCAGGGCGATCCGAACATCATAGACATAGGAGCATTCGGACCCGGCCCAACCGGCCTATTCAATATGGAACACTTCAGGGGCTGGAGCGGCAGTTTTAGAAATAGATTCTATATATCCCAAGACGATTCGACTCCCGGATATCTGCGAGGAAGGGTCGAATCAGGAATCTGGAAAGTGATTCTGGGCTTGTACAAGATATCCAAGACCGGCTGTGATTGCGAAGTTGAGATCTCTCCACTTCCTGAATTCGAAGAAAGACAGACAGCTGGTTCGGGGCATGAATGCTTCTCAGGGGTTGCTTCCCCAAGGGAAATTGGTTGGTCAAGGGGAGACCTACATGTGCATTCGGTTCACAGCGACGGGAATAATTCCATCCTCGAGCTTGCTAACGAAGCCAGAAGGAGGGGCCTGAACTATGTGGCCATAACTGATCACAACACGATTGCCCAAAGATGCGAAATCAATGAGATGGCCGCCCACGACCTGCTGATGTTTTCAGGGCAAGAGATCACTACATACCATGGCCACGCCAATGTGTGGGGAAACCGCAACTGTCTTGAATTCAGATGCCAGTCGGAATCAGATGTGTCCCTTCTTCTGGGGCGGGTCCATCAAGAAGGGCTGGTGTTCTCCATAAATCACCCGAATGACATTGGACCGAATTGGGAATTCAAGGGACTGAGGGGGTTCGATTGCCTTGAAGTATGGTGTGGACTTTGGCCCAGATTGAACTTCCAGTCCTTGGAATGGTGGGATATGCTGCTTAATGAGGGAAACAGGGTAGTCGGTGTAGGAGGCAGCGATTTGCATGAAATAGAGGATAGCTCCTCTACGGACGGATATGGCGTGGGGAGTCCTACAACTTGGATTCATGCTGATGTGCTCACAAGCGATCTACTGACCTCTTCTATAGCTCGCGGCAACGTCTTCATCTCAAGGGATCCGGAGGGTCCTATGCTCAATCTAGAGGCTTGGAGTCCTTCGAACGATAAGCACGCGGTCATGGGAAGAGAGCTTGTTTCCAGAAAACACGAGCCGATATTCCTACGTCTCAACGTTCGATCCGCTGAAGGTGGATTTGCCAGATTGGTTGTTGACGGAAGGGGTAGCTCAATCGCGCGAATCGACTCCGGGGATTTCACCAAGGTCTGGCAACTAGAATCCGGGGCCAACAGATACTGCAGAATGGAGATCCTAAGCAAAGATTCAGATCCAGATTCCAATGACAAAATGGATCAGGAAATCACCGCGCTCTCAAATCCGATATATATAAAACGCGTCTGAGTGGACGATTGAGCCAAGGTCTACGGGAACAAGCTGAAAGCGAGGAGAACAGACCAGGAAACCAGCGGCACTGAGATGTTGTCGTCCACCAACTCATAGTGCTCCACCACGCTGGCTAGAATAGCGGCAAGTATCCCCTTCCAACCAAAGGTGAAGTATCCTATTGGAATACACACCATCAGCATGGCTATATTGCCATCCCAAGATTTCACTCTCTTGGAGTAGAGGATGTTCCTCACTATTCCCGTTATTCCATCTCCAAAAGACATGAACAGTATGGGGACAACTGCCAGCCAGATGCCCCCTAGCTGTGCAGGGACATACCACATCAGGAGGATCAGGAAAGCCCAAACGACACAGAAATAGACTTCGGAGATGTTATCCTCGACTTGGAACCACTTGAAGATCCTACCAATCTTGTGTGGAATATATGTCATCATTGCAAGCCCCATGGCAAGGAGAAAAGGTACGAATGGTTCGGAGAGAAATGGAACGACCAAAGCGGTGAGGCCTCCCGAAAGGAAATGAATCACTTTCCGGGAAAAATAGGCTGCCTGAATCTCGCTTTTGCTCTTGTGCACTAGGATGAACGATTGCCTGGAGATCACGAAAACAACGGCAAGGTTCCAGACGAGGAGGATCGCCGTGGGAACCATGTCATTTGGTATTCTTGCTATATCAAGGGCTATCCTCGCAAATATCTCCTCGAACATCGACCGACCTGTGCAGGTCGCTTCTCGTGCGTATTTATTGTGTCCTTCGAGGTTATGACGGAGTTCGACTATAGACTATTCGGCCTCGACTAGATCGGTTTCAGCCTCTTATTCCTCCTTCCCCGCAGATGACCCGATCGCCCATTCTCCTGACAAATCTGGAACAGGTGCCGCATTCGCTGACCAGCGTTGGTTCTCCATCCTGGGCGCAAGCCACAATCTCGACGGTGAAGGTTCTGTACCTTGGTGGATCTGGCTGAAGTCCCGATTGCTTGATGAATTCATCCTTGACAAAAATGGGCGAATATGAGTCCTCTGTATCGATAACGATCGGCACTTTCCTTATCCGGGGGAGAAGAGAATCCACCCCATTTGGCTTCCTATCCGCGAAGCGCCCCATGCTAGGGTTGGCCCCTTTCAACCAGGACTTCCAGCCACGGATTCTCTTGCAAGTAGGAGGGAAGTCCTTGGCTCACTCTTGGAGCTTTGAGGACCACCGGCGTTTCTGTCGATGCTATCCGAACTCCGCTTGCAGCAATTCTTCCCATCTCCGTTCTCAGCCTCTCGATTTCTTCCAGTACTGTTTCCATCTTGTCTTCCATAAGGCCTAGGGCTCTTTCGAGTGAGGCAACCCTTTCATCCAGGTGAATAAGGTCGTCGCTCGTCGAAGGGGACGGCTCTCGGCGGGCTGGCCCAAGGACCACATCGAGCTTCCTCGCAGGCAACGCTATTGCGACCCTTCTCTCGTCGAACGTAAGGAGGCCTACGCCATGCTCCGTCAGCAGTTCAGCGTCAATGGAAGAAGCATACGATTTTGGCATGGCAAGGTAGACCTCGTTTGCCTTGCCAGACATTGAGGTGCTTCTGACCACAGCCCTGATCAGTGAATTCCTATCCGTCAATTCGTCCCTTGAAAGAGCCAACACCGCGATTATTCGCCCCTGCCCCTCAAAGACAGAGATCGGATGACCTGGCAGTCCGATCGCGACAGAGTTCTCGACTTGCCTGAGGCCTATAGATTCGAAATGCTGCCTAATTCGTCCTACGACATAGTTAGGCATGAAATCTCATCCAACCCTCCATTCTCTCCCAGCTCCACTCATAGTCCTGTGGGACTGCGTAGCCATAGACAATTGCGCCCCTCCACACTGAGAATTGAGGAGAATCTGTTGTGATGACGCTTACATCTGATATTTTCTGTCTCTGCATCAACATCTTGAGCTTTGTGGCCGCGTCGGTAGCTGAATCCTGAACTCCATCGGGAGTTCTCCAGGAGAAGTTGCCCCCCGATAGTAGTATCTGTCTGTAGAGGTGAGGCTGCAACTCAACTGGCGTTCTCTCGACTGATTCGACTATCGCCTCTCCCAAGTCAAGCATCCCTCTGAAGTTGATATCGCCTATCTTCACATCACTCGGCTTAGGCATTCCACGAGCGAAATAGCTCCCAAAGATTTCATTGTTGGGATCGAAAACATATTCTCCTATGAGAAATCTCATCCATGAGCTCTCGGATAGATCGACCTCTATTCTTGTGCCTTCAATCTTGCACCTCGCCCTAAATCTCTCTGGTTCATTCTTCGCTGCCTGTATGGATCTGCTGAGATCCAAAGGGACAAGGCCTATCGTCTCCTTGATGCGCCTAACGAGTGATTCCTCATGGGCAAGGTCTCCATAACCTGTGTCTCTCAGAATTTCCGATGTGATGTTGTTGCCATCTCCTCCCCCTCTGTTTAATGCGACTATCGCGTTCCTTATGGGATATCTTGAGATGGGAGCAACCTGTGTGTTCCCGTGTCCACTTTCCAGTACCACGCAGGTCAGGATCTTGTGGGCAATCGCAACGCACAGGGGTTGAGGGATTATTGTGACTGCGGATATTGTGCCGTCTGCTTCACCGATTTCCCTGAATGCATTGAGAAATCTTTCATACATGTATCTAGGAGTCACCGAGGATAGGGAGGCGACCAGATGGAAACCTCTGAAATCTGCGTCAGCAGGCCTGAATCTGTTCAGGGCATACCTTGAGAGTTCCTTCACGACGATCCATGCCCTTTCATCATCCTTCTCGATTATTCCGTTCTTCATAGGGTATATGAGCCTAGAAGACAGATCTTCCCGAGCCTCAAGGTAGAATGGGATTTCCTTGCCAACAATTACATCGGCCTCGACCCCTGCAATCTTCGACATTATAGATCTCCTGTCGGGAAAATAGCCCCTGTTCTCCAACATCTCTGGCATCTCGCCCAAGCTTATCGGTCCGAACTTGAAATCCCTCGTTCCAAAATCCATGCCGAAGATATATTTCTGCTTCAACGCCTCAGACAAGATGGTCTACAGCCTATTGTTGATCATGTTGGACTGATTGCTTTAAAACCTTCAGCACACCCAGTCTCCTCAATGAAAGTGCAAAATCTTAGCTAGCCTATGGACGAAGTCGTCTCCCTCGATGCCCATAACTTCACGTAGGATGCCTTCAGGCTTCATTGTGAATGAGTTGTAGGTACCCTCAATGCTCAGGGCCCCAGCCGACGGATAGGCATTCACTGTGATGTCTCGTCCAGATGCCCGAATCGAGAAGCAGAAGTTACCCCCTTCTGCCACTCGCAGTTCTTTTCCATGGGTTGTCCTCGCCTTGAGCAATATCCTTTGGAAGTCAATCGGACCTCTTGCCGAAATCCTTAGTTCGCAAAGAGGACTCTCAATGGTGGCAATTCGAAGAATCGACTCAATAAATGAAATTTCACTGACGCTTCTAAATCCAACGGACACTGCATAGTACCCGTCCCTTCGCGCAGTTGGAAGAAATCTGTATACGATGCCACCTTCCGTGAGATAGTCCCCGCCCTTTATCTCCCATACCTTTGTTTTTTCCTTGATCCTCTGGAAAACAAGCTCCTCCATCCTATCCGCCGAAAAGCTATTCCCTCTGTCGCGAAGATACACGGTGATAGCTCCCCCATAGACAACTTGATTCCCATTCTCGACCATGCTCTATTCGCTATCTTGCAGAAACGTTTTATCGTTTTCCGAAGCTCATCTGAAGGTCGACTTGGCGATGGGTTAGACGCGCACGCGACCCTCTTGTGTAGATCACGTACCAGCTCAATCCCGCAATCGCTACCAGGCCTCCTAGGAGAACCGTTCCCAGTCCAAGGCTAAGACACAGGGCACAGCTCATCATCAAACCGGCCAGGCTATGAAGAGGACGAATTGGTGACTTGAAAGGGACATTGTTTCTGCTGGATCGGTATAGCTTGAAGGCAGCATAGTTCGTGAAGATGTGGGTGAAAAGAATGCAGAAGCTGGCAAGGGAAGCCAATCCAGTTATGTCTATTGACATGGCAAACATCACCATTATGATTCCCGAAAGGATGATCGAATATATGGGGGTGTCAAACCTCGGGTGCACATCCGAAAGGATAAGGGGGACCTCCCCGTTGCGAGCCATGGCAAAGAAGATCCTAGACTGTCC
The DNA here is from genome assembly GCA_964408285.1 of uncultured Nitrososphaerota archaeon. Taxonomy (GTDB): domain Archaea; phylum Thermoproteota; class EX4484-205; order EX4484-205; family JAAOZO01; genus CAYOYV01. The sequence goes on from CAYOYV010000009.1 coordinate 18,255, forward strand.
CATAACTGATGTCAGAATGACGCTGAAAGTTGCCACTAGGGCGCCAATTTCCAAAACGGACCTCAATCCCAAGGCCTCCGCAGCATCTCCTATGGGAGTCACCGATGCTCCGAGCTTTTCATACCCGATCAACCCAACGGCAGTAATCGCTGTCAGGAAATACAACAACACTGACAAAACAAGGGCGATTATTATGGCAGCAGGTATGTTCCTTTCTGGTTGCTTGATTTCCTCTGCGGTCGTGGAGATTCTGGGAAAACCTATGTAGGCGAAGTAGAAGAGTCCAGCAGCTTGGACTACGGGGAGAAAGCCGTTGGGGAATGGATTGCTGAAATTTGATATTTCGATTTGGGACAGTCCAATGAGCAGGAAAAGCAACAAGGCGCCAATCTTCACTAGAACGAGGACATCATTCACCATTGCTGATAGCCTGATCCCCATCACGTTCAGGAAGACCACGATTGTGAGGATCACGATGGCCGCTGTCTTGAATGGAATGAAGGTGAGAATGGATGATAGGTAGTATCCGAATCCGATGCTCGCGGTTGCTCCAAGAACGATGTTTCCCAACACCCACATCCAACCAAGAAGGAATCCCGTCGAGTGAGATATGATCTCGTGGCCATACTCGTAGACTCCGCCTGCTCTTGGCATCGCCGACCCAAGTTCCGCGAAACTCAGGGCCGAGAATGTAGCGCTGAGTCCAGACAGAAGAACTGAAAGAAACACGCTTGGACCGGCCATGCCTGCTGCCGCCCCGATTACGACGAATATCCCTGCACCGATCATCGCACCAAGACCAATGGAGACAGCGTCGAGCAGTCCTATCTTTCTCTTAAGAGATGATCGAATTGCATCTGGTGCCGTAGTCGACAATTTATTCACTTTTCACGAAGATGGCGTCTGATAAGACTATCTCTGGCGTCCGCAATAGCGCTCCCAATAGGTTTAATTCAGTGGAGGCATCGCTTCGAAGTCATATGGCCACCAGAAAAATCTACTATGAGGATCAATACCTGGCGAGCTTCGAAGCGAAAGTGATCCAAATATCCGGAACTGAGTTGCTACTAGATGCGACCGCTTTCTATCCCTCAGGCGGAGGCCAGACATATGACACGGGAGAAATAGAGGGAATCAAGGTCATTGGTGTGAGGAAGGAGGACGACGTCATCGTACATTCGCTCGAACGGCAGCCCAGTCTAGCTATTGGCGACACGGTATCATGCTCCTTGGATTGGCCAAAGAGATACAGGACAATGAGGCTACACTCAGCAGCGCATTTGGTGTATTATGTGATGAAAGAATTCTTCGAAACCGAGCCAGCGTCTTCAGGGCTTGTTGATGATCAGAAAGACAGGAATGACTACGTATTCGAAGCTGGAATAGACAGAAGCAGACTGGAACTCGTAAACGGAAAGGTCAATGAATTGATAAAGGCTGCTTGGCCGGTATCTACATGGCAAGAGGGAGAGATCAGATTTTGGAAAATAGATCCCTATCCTGCAATGAAATGCGCAGGGACTCACGTGAGGAATCTGGACGAGATAGGTCCGGTCGAGGTCAGGAGAGGAAAGAAACCTGGTAAGGGGAAGGAGAGGATCGAAACAACATTGCTTAAACCTTGAGACAGCAAGAATGAGGTCTCTGGCTACATCGGAATTAGGAAACGTTCTGATTTCATTCCTTGCCGAGTCGCGTCCAGCTAGCGCGCGATGATGGTAGACTCTCCCGCAAGAAATTAATAACGGCATCATCCGTTCAAGGAAGGTTTGAGGCTTACCATTCAGCCCCTGCTGGCTGTCAACCCTCAAGAAATCGCACAAGTCGTTCCAATGCTTTCAGACACATTCGGGTTTGATGATATCATAATGGAGCAACCTTTGATGGAGATCCCAATGGAGCTGTTTGAGAGAAGACGATTCCAATATTCTGCTCAGGGATTGCTGGAGCTAGTCTCCAGAGCAGGCAAGGGCAGAAACCGGATTTCCCTAGGGGTCATTGAAGCAGATATATATCATCCTGGGCTCAATTTCGTCTTCGGACTTGCTAGGCCGGGAGAAGCCGCGGTCATCTCTCTGTGCAGACTTCGCCCCGAATATTATGGGCCTAGGGCCGATGCTGAGTTGTTCCGAATGAGGGTAGTGAAGGAAGCTTCTCATGAGCTGGGCCATGTGCTTGGTCTGGACCACTGCCGTTCTTTCTCATGTGTCATGTTCTTCAGCAATTCAATTGCGGACACGGATAGAAAAAGCCATGAGTTTTGCAGATCATGCAAAGAAAGGCTATCGAGCTCAGAATCGCATTCAAATGGGAATCTCAGACGCATACAACGATAGAGCGTTCTTCTCAGGCGGTTCCTACGATGCATCTGAAGACGCCAGTTCGCCCATTTTCTATTCTAGGTCGCCTATTGTTGGGCCAAGCATGGTCTCTTTGCGTCCTGCCTACTATTTCTTGTTCGAATAAGGTACAGAATAGATGAAAGGGAAACTTAAAAGAAGCCCCCAGTCAAATATCGCAAATGCTCCTAAAATCGATCATGTTCAATGTTTTCACTATAGCGCTGGGCGCCGGTTTTCTATACTTCGGGTATGAAGCTTATCTCATCAGCAATTGGCCTATTGCCTTTCTGGGCATCGTAGGTGGAGCAGCGATAATCCTGTTCTCGATAGCCCTGATAGTTTTGAAGATCGTAACAACGTGATCATGACAAAAACCGGAGGAAAGGCCTTCGGCCGCAGTTGTCGATTCTCCATGGGGCATTTGATCACCTCGATCAGGACAGGCTTTTCATCTCGGGATGAGATCAGCGACAAGTATTTCCTCTTCGTTCCAGGAATTCGCTCTCTTGATATATCCTCTCCCCTCCGACCCTTGCAGTCGCTTGCCTACTATCGAAGACCTGCCCTCAAATGGGATGTCGAACATCATACCGACCATCATGGGATTTATGCCATATTGCAGTTGATCGTAATCCTGCACCTTGCTAAGAATCCCAGTCTCCCATTTTTCCTCTTCCTCAGGAGTCCACAGTGCAGGATTTGCGGAAGGCTGGACTAGGACTTCGGCTCCTTGACTTGCCAGCTTTCCCACGACATCCGTGAAAAAGGCATCATAGCATATGGCCAAGCCGATCCTAGCGAACCCTAGATCCATGATTGACATTTCCTGCAAATCTGAAGATTCAACATCTAATCCTTTCTTGCCCTCAAGATCCACCAAATGGACCTTTCTCTGCTTGTGGATGATCTCTCCGGAAGGAGCAAAAATGAACGAGACATTGTACACATTCCTTCCAACCGGTTCAAGGCGATCGTAGCTTTCAAAGTCGGGCAATAGAAGGCTGCCCCCGATCAGATGGACTCTGAATCGAGAAGCCATATGCTTCATGGCGCCAAAGTACATGCGGGCGATATCCCTAGCCTTGAGGAGATACAGGGCCCTAACATGGCCAATGCCCTTCTGCAATCTCAACAACGATACATTGACGATATTGCGTCGTATCAGGCCTGAGGCAACGGAGGCGAACGATTTGAATTCACCAGGTCGGACCCGACAAGCAGCTAGGATAAGCGGGGTCCCGAGGTCCTCCGGAAATATGACAAGATTGGGCAGTTCCTCTGAAAGAAAGGGCTTGACCTTTGTCATCGCAGATTCCGTCTTGTCAACAAAGGCTTTTTCACTGAGGTAATTCTCGACTTTCCAGCTCATCTGAACGGAAATGGCTCTGAATGGCCTCAGCTCGATTACCGATTTGGGTGATCCGATGCCGGATATATGGATATTCTCAGAACGACACAGGCGCTTTGACGGACATGAGAAAGAGCGCCATCATAATTGAACCGATCACAACAAGCCAGAAAACGAGATCGATTGCGAAGGCCACGAGATTCAGCTCCCATTTGTCAACTGGCCCTGCAATGGTGTTCAATGTGTGCCTTCTCCAAGGAATCGGCAGGCCGAAGTCAACATGGACGAAATCAGGCATGTTCCTCTCTATCCCGCTTAATCCCGTCAAGAGGCAAATCATCAGGGCGGATATCACTATTATCAATATTTGCTCGACAATGGACATGTTGATTGCGAAGTTTGCTCGACCTGACTGATAAATGTCTTTCGTGTAGCTGTCTCTGCTGATCGCCTGAGCGCGGAGCACAGACTTCGCGGGTTGATCGAAGCCAACACTTAACTAAGCCATCGCCCTGATTTCGTCGGTTCGATTGGCGTGCGCAGACGAGAGGGTCGCCGACCTTGAGACAATTCGGCGTCAGGTGAACACGTGCACGAAATGCCCGCTTCACCGAACAAGACGCAAAGCTGTTTTTGGAGAGGGGGACTCACATCCCATTGCGATGCTGATTGGTGAGGCCCCAGGTTACAACGAAGACATTGAAGGGAAGCCCTTCGTGGGCGCTGCAGGGGAATTCTTGGACGAATTGCTTTCGATCTGCGGCCTCAGAAGGGAATCAGTTTTCATAACTAACATCGTGAAATGCAGACCGCCGAACAACAGGGAACCAACCGACCTCGAGGTCTCATCTTGCAAGCAATACCTGGATAAACAGATTGAGCTAATCAACCCAAAAGCCATAGTCGCTCTCGGAAACGTGGCATCTCTGAATGTCATGAGTCGCTTCGGAATAGCTTGGGCTCCTATGGGGACTATCCACAGCAAGATATTCCGTGTTGCAGTCCCCGCGGGTGTCCTCAAGATTGTGCCAATGTACCACCCGGCTACTGCGCTCTACAAGCAACCGTTGGCAGAGACAATGAAGGAAGACTGGGCTAGACTGCGACAGGTCGTGACATGAATCTGCCAGGCTCGGCCGACTATCTCACGGGAATGTACTTCCTGTATCGAGCTAGGTACCGAGTGGGCGCCACGGGGAAATCCGTCACGAGACCCAGACTCGCGTAATACATTATGGCGTTGAGAATGCCTCCCCTGCGTATTCTACGAGCCGATGTTGTCACTCTTGGCTCGGGGAGGTATACTAGCTTACCATCATGCCGGAGCTTTTTTGCCATTGCCGCATCCTCGAGAGGCGCATTTGGGAAACCCCCGGTCTTTGAGAAAGCTCTTCTACTGATCGCTGCATTGAATCCCAGCAACTCGCCTTGCCCTAAGAGGCTTTTCGTCAACAGGTAGTTATTTGCCATGTCCTGTACTATCTTGAGTGGCTTGCTCCTTCTATCGAACCTGAAAGCGCACGACAGTGCGCAGATCTCTTCGTCCTGAAGGATAGCATGTATCGCTTCCAGATAGTTTGGTGGCGCGGCGGTGTCAGCATCGATGAATATTAGAATCTCTCCCTTGGCGATCGAAGCTCCTCTGTTCCTTGCGAGCCAGATGCCATGCTCAGGAACGCTCAGCACCTTGTCGGCATACTTCTTTGCCAATCTCGGAGTATTGTCATGGCTGTCGCCATCAACTACGATCAATTCGAAGTCAACACAACTCTTCTGGGTCACCAAGGACTTCAGGGAATTCTCTATGTACTCCTCCTCGTTGAGTGCAGGAACGATGAATGAGGCCTCAGTCATCAAGACAGAGCATGTTGAGGGCGGTTTTATGCGTTTATGATGTCTTTCTTCCGTCTCTAGGTGTGTACGCGCCGACTGATTGATCTAGCCAGTCGGGCAGTTCTCTCGGCAAGCTTGGAAATACTAGCTCGGCCGATTTCGGGGATTGCACTATCTAGCGCATCATTCAGTGGAGAAGACCACTTTGCCGGGATGGAACTTGCACCTTTCAGGACACCAATGATGGAACCCAGGGTTGCGCCATTGCAATCAGTATCCATTCCACACATTACTGCGGTCGTGATTGATTTCTCGAACTCGCCTTCACCCACCAGCAACGAAAGGACGATCATCGCTGCGTTGTTTATCGTGTGAACTGGATGATAGTGCCCATATTTCTCTGAGACTCTGCTCCAAAGTTCCTTCCAGTCTTGGGTTTCCCTGTACCATCCCATCACATCAACTATCGCACGATGTAGCCTTGAGGATCGAGGTATCTCTGACAGAGCCGACCGTATCATTCTCTCAATGTCGCTTTGTACGAATGCAGCGGAAATAAGGGAGGAGAAGAACATCTCCCCGTATATTCCGTTCTTCACGTGGGAGAGAACAGAATCCCTGTACGCGAAATCGGAGGCTTGATTCGGATCTCCCGGACACACATACCCCCAAATGTCCGCCCTGATCTGCGCTCCTATCCATTCCCTGTATGGATTGAGATATGTAGCTGTATCAGGCGGTTGGATGCCATTTATCAGATTCCTATAGGCGGCCCTTTCTGCTGTATAGACTCGATTATAGGGCAGCTTGTCAAGCCATTCCCGACCAACATCCTCGGTCCTGAAATCTGCTCCATGCCTTTCCAGAATCATCAGGTTCAATACCGTGTAGTCAATGTCGTCATCCCGAAGAGCATGTGTTATCCTCCCCCTCAAGCCTGTTTCATAGTATCCCCGGTCAAAATCAAATCCGGCAGGATGTGGAATGACCTCCGGAATGAAGTCAGACAATGGATATGAACCGGCTATCATCAGATATCGTTCTATCTTTTCCTTTGTCCAGCCTTCGACGGGCTTTCCCAGCATACAACCTATGCACCGCCCAAGCCACCCTCCATGGATTTTGTCTGAGATCTCAACATCTGACAACTGCGATTTCTCTCTTGCAGATGACCTTTCACTCCTTCTGCGTATGTCTTCCAGCTGATTGGGCTCCTCCTCGCGTGCAAGATCTTGGGGGTAAATCCTCGACAGGACATTCCATATCTCGAGAAGGGCTCTCTCCTCTTTCGCAGAAGAGATCATCTGCAATAGAGCTTGTTCGTCGTCTGCCACCCTGCAACCTTCTTCCCTCCTTTCTTGGATCTCGAATATGAGTATAGTCCTCAATTCATCCAGATTCATGTGAAACAGAACCTGAAGAACCTATTAAAAAACAGAACGTGAAATTCACCTTCGTGCACGAATCACCAATGTCTCGATTGGAGCTGCAGATGGCAAATAGGCTGAATTGGACAGCTCGCGGGGTTGATTTAAGGCAGATATGAGTTCAGTCGACCGAGAATCGTTCGCAATCTTTATATGGATGAGAATGGACATCGCAAAATCAGTGGAGATATCTTGGAGAAAAGCGCTTTCCAAGGATGGGGAGCCTATTTCAGACTGATGATGCTCTTCGCGCTGTTGAGCGGGGTAGTTGTAGGTCTTGGATATCTGGTAGGTGGGATTGAGACTGCAACGATGTTCCTCGGTGTTTCTCTGTTCATGAACTTGCTCGCGTACCTATTCAGCGATAAATTGGTCTTGATGTCGACAGGGGCCAAGGTTCTGTCCAAAGATGAATCCCCTAGGCTACAGGCCATAGTTTCTAGCATCGCCGCGAAAGCAGGGATGAAGGAACCAAGGATTGCCATCGTTAAATCTCAACAGCCAAATGCATTCGCAACTGGAAGGAATGCAGAGAATGCCGTCGTGGTAACAACCACAGGGTTGATGGACATGATGACAGACGAAGAGGTGGAGGCTGTGATTGGACATGAGATCAGCCATGTGATTCACAAGGACATGTTAGTAATGACGATTGCGGTGGCTATGGCAACGGCTGTATCGTATATCGCGAACATGGTTTTCTATTCGCTGTTCTGGGGCGGCTATTCAGGGAGAGATAGGAGGGAAGGAGGAAGCAATCTTGCTCTAATTGGAGCAGCCATCACAGCCCCATTGGCTGCGACCTTGATACAGCTCGCAATCTCAAGGGGGAGGGAGTACTATGCGGATGAGGGATCCGCCCTACTAACAAAGAAGCCTTCAAATCTGGTGTCTGCCCTGACAAAGATTGATGGCTTCATCAAGAGAGGAGCCAGAATCAACGCGCCGCCTTCGACTTCGTCGTTATGGATCATGAATCCGTTCTCCAGAATGGATCTTGTCGACATCTTCTCCACACATCCGAGCACTGCAAAAAGAATCGAGAGACTAAGGGAGATACAAAATAGTCTGGGAACTCCCTGAACGAAGATCATTCCGCAGACTACAGGCGAGATGACCTCCTGTTTGCAGAGGCACGATAGTTCCCTGACCATGTTTCCGTGGGTTAAATTCTCGTTCTTCGCCTCAGGGAAGGTCCCAAAATGGTAAAGGAAACGGGATTCAAGATTGACCTTCACGTTCATACAGAATACTCGGAGGACTCAGTCATAGACCCCAGGGATCTAGCAAGGCTCGCAAGAAACAAGGGACTCAGAGGCATCGCTATAACTGATCACGGCACAATGGAAGCATGCGGACAGCTGAGTAGTCTCGATGACGTTCTGATCATAAGGGGCGTAGAGACTTATACGAACAAGGGCCACATGATTTCGCTCTTCGTTGAGGAACCTCCGAAGTCCAATGACCTGGATGAAGCCATCGATCAGACAAGAGCGCAGGGAGGCCTAACGATCATGGCTCATCCATTCGGATTCCCTAGATTGGGCTACGTCCTCGGAACGACTGAGACAGACCGCTATGTCCCACTGGCGAGGAGATTTGATGCAATTGAGGTCTGCAATTCTAGAGTAATACTCCCTGTGCAGAACGATTTGGCTAGAGAACTCGCGGCCAAGGCCAGAAGGCCAGCAACCGGAGGAAGCGATTGTCATCTTGGTCACGAACTGGGGAATTGCTACACCCTTTTTGAAGATGCCTCGTCGGAGGATGATGTCTATCGCCAACTCAAGAACGGGAATACGGCAGGATGTGGTGGCTTGAGTTCGCCCATGGGCCACGCCTTGAGCTTGCTGGCCAGGGTCCACAAAATCATTTCGGGGCAATAGATACGACCATCGACAGAATCGTAGGAATCTGGCCGGAACTCTCCATTGATGCTACATCCGAGAATTAGGCGAGATGGACTATTGAAGCGATCTCGCACCGCAAGTCGACCTTCTGACTCGATCGGCGCCGATCTAGGAAAATGGATATTAGTCAAAACCAGTCACGTCCTGCAATGCAAGAAAAAGACTATGACGTTGTGGTTGTGGGGGCAGGAATCGCTGGGCTGACTGCTGCACTTTTCGCATCGAGGCAAGGCCTACGGACCTTGGTGATAGGTAAGAATCTTGGAGGCCAGGCTTTGATGGCCCCTGTGGTAGGGAACTATCCGGGATTGCCTTCCGTAGAAGGATTAGCTCTCATCGAGAGGGTGAAAGATCAAGTGGAGAGCTTCGGGGCTATTATTGTCTTCGATGAAGTCAAAGGCATTGATGCTGATCCCAGCCATTTCAACATCAGAACAATAAGGGATGTGTACACTTGCCCAGCGCTCATACTTGCCTCCGGCAAAACTCCTCGCGATATGCTATTGGCAGATGAGGAGAGATTCAAGGGGAGGGGGATCTCATACTGCACCATATGCGACGGGCCCCTCTTCAAGGGAAGAACGGTGGCTGTCTTCGGATCTGGACAAATGGGCTTGGAGTCGGTTGCCTATCTGTCCGAGCTGGCCAGCGAGGTCTTCTACGTGACAAGGGAGAGAAAGTTGATCGGTGATCAGGGACTGATAGACAGAATATCGCATTCAGGAGTGGTAGTGACCTTGACCCGTTCGGAGGTCGTTGGTCTCATTGGGGATTCGCGGCTGAGGTCGATCGATGTTAGGAATTTGGACGATGACTCTAGGAATAGGATCAATCTGGACGGCCTATTCGTGGAATTGGGGTATGTGACAAAGACCGATCCATTCAGGAAGCTCGTCGAGATCAACGACAAGGGAGAGATCATTGTAGACAGGCTCTGCCATACGTCAACAGAAGGCGTCTTCGCGGCTGGCGATGTGACCGATATGCCGCATAAGCAAATGGTGATAGCCGCAGGCCTAGGCGCTATCTGCGGATTGGAGGCGGTGGACTTCATGCTAAGAAAAGAGGGGAAGCCTCCAATCGGGATGGACTGGAAGAAGCTAGAGGGTCACTCGCCAAGTTTGTCCCCCTGATTGCGTCAATCGAAGTTGATGCTTTCAAGGATCTTCGTTTCACTTGGGCGCATCGCGGTTTGGCCTGGGCTCTTGATCTTACTACTTTGTCCCGAACAAATAACCATACAGAACGAAGGGTCGAAGCCTTAGTATGCTGTGAAGAAGAACTCGCCAAAAGGGGGATTTCAGTTCCCGCCTGGCCATGCCCGCCCTTATCTGGCCATTTATTGCTCTTCCGATGGTCATCCTTCTTGTGTGCAAGGCTATTGCATCACTCAAATATCTCCTTTTACCCTTTAGTCTGAGATCGACCTCTGTGTCGGGTGCCATGACATCCCTGAATCCTGCCTCCTTCAATTCCCTAGTTCTATATATCCTAGCTCCTCCTCTTGGTTCCCTGCCGAGGTTGATTATGTCATAACTTCTTTCCCAGATGCTGTAAATGCGATTGAAGATGCCAGAAGCCTCCGTGAGGATTCTACCGGAAACGGAATCAACTCTGGGATCTCGAAACGAGGGCAACAGCTTCGTGAAGTAATCTGGCTCCAAGGCAATATCGGCGTCCACCACCGCCGTGAACTCCCCACTGGCTCTTTCTAGTCCCATCTGAAGGTTCTCTGCATAACTATTCCTCCACCTGCTCTCCTTCTTCTCTATCACTAATACCGGGAAATCGCGCGCCAATTGAGCAGAGTCATCAGAACATCTGTCGCATATCACAATCACATCTGGCTCAGCCTGCGCCTTCTCCAAGGTCAGGAATATTGAACTGAGGCACCTGCCGAGATATGGAGCTTCGTTGTGAACGCAGACTATGATGCTTATTCTCAGGCAGAGCCACCCTTGACGCAGTTTCTTCAAGATCTTTTAATGTTTATCGCCTCCCATTCGCATCTGGCCAAGGGTAAGGACCAATGGCTGGATAGGGAGGACGGCATGATGAGGGGGAATTGGAACAACCACGCGTGTGCGACGCCAACGGACGAGCAGAAAAATGGTGAATGGGGCGAATACAGTCGTCCTCGACAGCAGTGGAATTCCGTTCAGTAAGAGAGGTCTGCCAGCATGATACTCCTCGCCCCTTTTCTGGACATTTCGTCAATGGCGTCATCACTATCCCCAGGATGAACATCCACGCCCATCGAGGCATCCGAGAGAAAATACACCTCGAATCCTTCCGCTATGGCATCCACTATGGTGCTCTTTACACAATAGTCTGTTGCCAGTCCCCCTACGAATAGCCTTGATATCCCTCGTCCCTTTAGAACCTCCGAAAGCTGAGTGCCGTGGAACCCGGAGTAGGAGTCTGTCATCGGGTCAGTGCCTTTGCCGATAGAGATGATGGTAGCATGATCCGGGATTTCGAGGTCTGCATGTAATTGAGCCCCCACGGTGTCCTGGACGCAATGGCGTGGCCATGGACCTCCATTCTCTTTGAAGGACACGTGATTAGGGGGATGCCAGTCTCTCGTGAATACGATCGGTCTTCCCCTTTTCTCGAAAATCCCGATGTAGCGATTGAGTGGTCCTATTACCTTGTCGCCACCTTTGACGGGCAAAGCCCCACTTGGCATGAAATCGTTCTGGACATCAACGACTACAAGAGCGCTCTTGTCGTCAACCTCGACTCCAGACATATAGAGGGCGATTTCTTCATCCTGACGATAAAAACTGATTGGTGGTGTGTATCCCTCGCCACCGCTATTCCCGGATAGACATAATAATGGAAAGCGCGCTTGAGCATGGTATTGACAGATATTCTCATAGGAACATCGGGGTGGAGCTATAAGGAGTGGGTTGGGCCATTCTACTCCGACAAGAAGAATTGGTTCTCGCGATACTCGGAGATATTCAATACTGTTGAAATAAACTCGACATTCTACGCGTACCCCTCGGAAAATCTCATAAAGGGACTGGCCAAGTCATCACCGAGTAATTTCGTATTCTCAGCCAAGGTTCCGCAACTCATAACTCATAAGAAAATGCTCGATTTGTCACAAGGGGTCGAAGCAGATCTCAAGAGATTCTTGCGCATAATGGGGCCTCTCCAAGACAGAGAAAAGCTGGGGCCCTTGTTGATCCAGTTGCCACCGAGATCCAAAGAATTGTTTTCCACTTTCGAAGGATTTCTTGAGACTCTGCCAGTTGATGTTTTCAAATTCGTCGTTGAGTTCAGGGACAAAAGCTGGATGGAATCTGAATCTTGGAAGGTACTGAAGGACCATGATATTGCTTATTGCATAGTAGATGAGCCATTGCTTCCCCCAACTATCATAACTACGAGCGATGTGGCCTATTTGAGGTGGCACGGCAAAGGTACCAGTCCTTGGTACTATTACGACTACAAGCAACCGGAGTTGAGTCAGTGGTCAAAGAAGGTGTTGGACCTGAAGGGACAGGTCAAGGAGATTTTCGGATATTTCAACAATCACTTCAGGGCCTACGCACCCAAGAACGCCCTTCAGATGCTCGACATGATGTCGCTTGCCAATCAGAAACAGAAGGAAGAGCTGGAGAAGATAACCTCCTATTTCGAAGTTGGGGCGGTGGAGGAGACAAAGAGAGTTGCACAAAAGGCAATCTTGAAGGGGGATCTGAACGAATTGCTCAAGACTTTCCTGGACAAGAATAGGATGCAGAAAGCGATCGAAATGGACGAGGAGCCTAGTTTCACCGCCTCATCTTCCAATCTTGTCGAGGGAAAGATCAAGGGGTATGACTTTAGCATTGACGTAAAGAACAGGACACTGACCCACAACTGCGAGGATTGGTTGAAGAGATATGGAACAAAGCAATTCTGCAAGCATCTCGGAAGAGTCTTTCTGAGCTTGCCATTTGCAACGTCACTGGAGATACTGAAGGACATAGTAGGGCATCTTGATGACTGGTCATTCGGACCTTCCTGAATCCCGCCGCAGGATTAGCCTAGTGCCATTCCTCGGGGATCGATCCTTTGTGTAGGAACTGACCCTGGAACAGCTGTCTGACCTTCTCTATGGTGTCCGCATCTGTCGATCCCTTGTCATCCCTTATCCTTGTTATCCTCGCGAATCTCAAGGCGAAACCGGATTCGTACCGGGGACTTCTCTGAATCTCCGAGTACGCGACCTCCACAACTATCTGGGGTCTAACCCATACAACATGTTCTGCCTGAGATGTTTTTGCCTTTAGCAATCTTGATGTCATCTCTTTGAATTCTTGATCGGTCAGCCCCTTGAAAGTCTTCCCGATTATCCGGAATCTCCCTTGGTTAGGATCGTATGCTGCGAGATAGTAATCGCTTAGCCATCCGGTCCTCCTTCCATATCCCCATTCCGCTCCGACTATCACGAGGTCAAGGTAGTAGGCGCTCTTGATCTTGAACCACTTCTTGCCTCGGACTCCCGGAGAGTATGTGCTTTCAAGGGCTTTGGCCATCAGGCCCTCATGCCCCTCTCTTACTGCTTGGATCATGAAAGCGTTGGCTTCCCGAACGGAAGAAGTAACGATCCTCGGAGCGCTTCCCAGGGAACCCTTGGATTTCGCCAATCTTTTCCACCTTTCAGAATAGGTTAGGTCGATGAGGCAAGCGTCGTTGAGGTATAGAATATCAAAGACATAAAGCTTTAATGGAATTTTGGTTCTGAGCCGCTCAACCTCCTTCTTCCTCTTGAACCTTCGCATGAGTTCTTGGAACGGCAAGGGCTTGCCAATTTTGTCTAGAGCTATGACCTCTCCGTCTAGGATAATCGTTTCCGCGTTCACTTCCTTTCGCACGAGTTCGGCCAATTCACCTAGACTATCTGTCACCTCTGTGAGCCTCCTCGTGAAAATCCTCACATGTTTACCTTTCTTGTGGATCTGCACTCTGGCACCATCGAATTTGTACTCAAAGGAGACATCCCCCTGCAGCTCACGGAGTACTTCCTCAACGCTATAGGAGATCTCGGCAAGCATCGGCTTCACCGGTTTGAACAAGGATATTGCCACTTGCCGTATATACTTCGGCCCCTTATTGACTGCTATCTCAGCAACTTCTCCCAGATTGCCGAGAAACATTGAGGCTCTTCTTACTTCATCAACGCTCGCGCCTGATGCCTCCGAAATGGCTTCTACCATCAGCCCTTCGACCACGCCGATCTGCATTTCGCCAAAGATGTTCTTCACGATGTACTTCGATTCCAGAGGGCTCGCGCTTCCCAGCAGGGAGGAAAGAAGCCTCTCCTTCGTTTCTCTTGATCCCCTGCCGGTTGCTTTCGCAATTCGCTCGAAGTAGTCTCTAGCCTGGAGTATTGTCAGGGGCTTCTTGAACAACGTAGTCTGAACAGGTCGTCTCTCCAATCGAGAAAGGGAAGCATAGCTCACCTCAAGAGGCTTCTTTTCTGATTCTGGGAATATATATCCCGTTATGAGAAGCACAGCTGGCGCGACCTCTGGCAGAGCCAAGCTCTTGAGAAATTCGGATATCATTCTTACCTTCTCCTTTCTCCTTGTGGTCTTGCTGAGACGTTCGCACAGATTAGCCAGTGCAGCAAACGTCGTCTCTGACCTGCCTCTTGTGCTATCTTGCATCCCCGACAAGATCCTAGCTGGATGATGATATTGCTAGCTGAAATAAAAGCATGCGTGGAAGGGCAATGAGGGCCTTTAGAAATGCCGTGATTCCAAACCATGATGCGCGTGAAGCTATTGAGCACTAATTCTCCTTCGTGCAACAAAAGCGCCGACGATCAAGACTAGAACAACCAGAACTCCTATGCCAATCAATTCGAATGGAATGGATGGCTGTTGGACAGGCTGTGATTGTTTTGCGATATTCATTGCCGCCTTTCCAGTATTGCCGGCGAAATCGGAGATTCCAGCCCTTATCGTGACATTTGCGCCTGCGTCAACCTGCTGTTTGGAGACAGGGATCCACGCAGCCAGAGTGACCGAACCGTCTTTGTAAGATACTATATCTGTCAGCGAAGCCGGCCTCCAATTCCTACCATCAGTTGTGAACTCAATCTCCATCCTTGCCACGCCCCATCCAGAGTCTGAAGCATCCAAAGATACGACTATCCAATTGCTCTGATTCAAGTAGCTTGCCCTGAAAGCTCCGACGGGGGGTGCGCTATCCTGCTCTGAGGCAAAAGTCAATGAGACCGAGGAATTTCGGGCCAAATAAACTCCTTTGGGGAGGACGAAGTAATTCCTCTGCGTCTCGACTATCTCGTAGGTATCAGGTGGAGCGGGATACCATCTGTATGAGCTCAATGGTCGATCCTTCGGAAGCTTCAGGACGATTGATATGTTCTTGAAATCCTGCCTCAGTTCGTTGATGGCCTTGAAGGAAACTGCGTGGTGTTCGCCGTCGTTGTAGGAGAAGTAGTATTGAAGGAAACCGATTTTGTATGGATATGTGCCCTGTCCAAGCTCTATGGGGATTGAACTGGGATCAGAAAGGAAGCTGGTTCCTTCGTAGAATGTCATCCTTTCGTTCAATGAGCCATTCGCATAGAACTCGAGAAGCTTGTACCCCTTGCTTACACTTCTCGATCCTCCTATTGTTCCCAGAGTGATGAAATAGTGCTTCTTGCCGTTTGGATCAATCAGTATCGTATTCAGATCGGTGTGAATGTGCCCAGAAATGATCGTCCTTACGTCCTGATCTATGATGAGGCTGAGCAATTGCTTCACTTCTTCCTTATGTGTCCGATAACTCGTGTAGATGTACTCACTGCCGATCAGCGTATCAAGATCAGCCATGGATTTGAGTCTGAGGATTCCATCACTCAGGTCTCTCGCGGCATTCCCGAATATCGGGTGGTGGAATATCAGTGCCTTGAACCCGCTTCGACTTCCCTTGAAAACGTTCTCCGCCCAGTGTATGTGATCAGATCTCACCCATCCATCGCTATCAGTGGGCAATACCACGAACAGGAAATCCCCTATTCTTATGGAGTAGTTCAACCATCCAATAATCTGACTATATGTGACTGCTGAGCCAACCCCTTCATAGTCATGGTTGCCAGCAGCTCCATATACTGGTATCTTCGAGGTGAGCAGGGAGCCCAGAAGCAGCTTCCAGCCATTCGCGATGGTGGGGGAATCCACTAGATCTCCTGCCATGATGGCTACGTCTGGACCTATTAGATTCATTTCCCTGAAGGTCTCATAGAAATATTGCGCCCCTAATGGAGAATGCAGATCGCTGAAGGCAAACAACCTTAGGGTTTGGGGCGGAACGTTCAAAACCCAAATGCTATTCGGTTCGAAAATGCCCACAGCTTTTCCCCCCGCGGTAAAATTGATAGTGAGAGAATACAATCCATTTCTGATGGGAGTCGGCACTAGGAATGACAAGTTCCAAACACCGTTCGATCCTCTAGCCGAACTAGCCAATGTCAGATCGCAGGAAACGAATTCATTCGAGATCATGGCCTCCCAATTCGAGGCATCAGGTCCAGATCTTACGAGAACGTATGGAGCCGCGCTTCCGATGAGAACCTCAGGAATCATTGGCAACGGATAGATCACCGTGTCTGCGTAATAGACCACTTCGGCAGATGGCGGTTCAGCAATTGCCATGAATTGGTGTGGGACTAAGCTTCCGAGCAGCAACCCTATCAGGATCGCAGAGGGGAATTCCCTGTGGCTCATTGTGCTTCCGATTCCAAAATACCTTATAACCTTATCGCGTAGCGAGTTCCCTAGCATACGCGATTTCTTCGCCCTTTTCGAGAGGGATCACTATGACTTCGCTATATGGAACATAGAGTGTGATCAAGTCCCCAATCTTTGCATCATACCCGACTCCTATGTTCGCAAGCAAGTCACCATATTCTGTTCGGATCCTCAGCTGATTGTAGGATCCGGCGAAAGAGGCCCATTCCACCGTACCCTTGAATACATTGCTGCTTTCGTATGCTGCCAAGGAGAATGATTCGGGCCTTATGACGCAGCTGACATTACTGCCCGGATCGATTCTCAAATCCCGAGACGAAGTCATTCCGACTATCTCATTCTTTCCAATTGCCACTCTAGCCCGCCCTTCGTCAGCCTCCTTAGAAACACCTGAGATCATGTTGCATCTGCCTAGGAAGCTTGCCACGAAGAGATTCGCTGGTTTCTTGTATGCATCCAAGGGGGAAGCCACCTGAACTATTGTGCCCTTGTTCATTATCGCCATCCTATCCGAAAGAACCATTGCTTCCTCTTGGTCATGTGTGACATATGCTGCTGTAATCCCCAATTCCCTCTGGATTCTCTTTATCTCCTCCCTCATTTCTACCCTCAACTTCGCATCCAGATTGCTTAATGGCTCATCCAATAGTAGCAACTTCGGTTCGATCACCAGAGCCCTTGCCAATGCAACTCTCTGTTGCTGTCCTCCGGAGAGTTGGGTGGGAAATTTCCTTTCTGTGCCTCCAAGCTTCACGAATTCTATTATCCCATTGACCTTCTTACTGATCTCCTCACTGGTCAAATGCCTGAGTTCTAGGCCGTAGGCCACGTTTTCATAGACGGACATATGGGGCCAAAGGGCATAGTTCTGAAAAACCATGCCTGTTCCCCTCTGGTAGGGAGGAGCGTTTGTCACGTCCTCGGAGTCGAAGAAGATTCTCCCGGCATCAGGATATTCAAGTCCAGCGATGAGACGCAGTAATGTGGTTTTTCCGCACCCACTTGGGCCGAGGATCGTGAAGAATTCCCCATTCCTGATTTCTAGGCTTGCATTGTCCACTGCCACTACGTCGGCAAACTGCTTCACGGCATTCTCAACGCGAACCTCTACCATGACTCACACACCCCAGAATGCAACCTTCTGCTTGAGCACCAGATTGGACACTGTCATGGCGATGAGTTGTACCCCCATGAGCAAGACGCCAAGGGCAGCCGCTATGCTTACAGCACCCACAGACCCCCCAGCATACACGATCTGACTCATGTAGAAAGTGACGGGTCCCTGTTGGGGCTTCAGACTACTCAAGGTAATGCTAGTGCTGACCTCATTCATCGAATAAACGAATGAAAGTAGGGCACCTGATATCATGTTGCTTGCTATGAGGGGCGCTACTATGTTCTTGAATGTTGTGAGCCTATCTGCTCCCAGATTCATGGAAGCTTCCTCGAGACTCTCATGCGTCTGCTGAAGACCTGAGAATACCGCCCTCGTCGTGAAGGGCAATCTCCTGACACTGTACGAGAACACAAGAAGTAGGCCGGGGAACAGAAAAGGATCAAGGGGCTGGCCAGAGAAGAAGACCGAGAAGAATAGCAGGTAGCCAATCGCGAGTATCACTCCGGGAATAGCAGTTGGCAGCGTCGCCACGGCATCCAGTATTTCGAGGCCCTTCAACTTCTTCCTCGCCACGATGTATGCGATGCTGGTTCCGATGACCAGCATGATAACAACAGCGCTGGCGGAGTAGATGAGGCTGTTCGATATTGCCCTGAGTACCTCCTCCTCAGTCCACATATCGATCACATATTTCAGTGTGCCCGCTGTTGGAAAAGGCAGACCGTTCGTGGCCCAATCGGAGAAAGCCAATACCAGAACTCCCAGTTGAGGAAAGGCCACGACTAGGCTGAGAAGAGTGAGAAGTGCGATCACGGTCGCGGTTCCCAACTTGCCCAACTCCCTGACCTTCAGGCTATATCGACTTCCCTTTGCTATCATCGCGTATTTTCTCAGCGTCACGTATTTGCGTATAATGATGAAGGTCGCAACGGCGATGAGCAACATGATGGCCGCAATCGCGTATGTTGAGGGATGAATCTGTTCAATCGATCCTAGGCCTCTCTTGAATTCGCCATATATATAGAAGTTCATGACCCTTTGGTGAATTCCGCTCCCAAAAGCGCCACTCAGGCCTACCGGAGCTCCAAGGTCCTCAAGACTAAGTATGAAGACCAATACGGCGCCGGCAGTTATGCCCGGCATGGCGAGTGGCAAGGTGATCGTTCTGAGGACATGAAACCCTTTTCCGCCTAGGCTCTGTGCTTGCTCCTCCATTGAAGGATCGATGCTTATGAACGAGGACATCGCATTGAGATACACAATGGGAAAGAAGCTTATCGTCTGTATCAGGATCAAGGCGGGCAATCCGGTTATCTGCACACTGAAGGGCAGGATCCCGAGGGTATCATGGAGAAGCTGATTGAACAACCCATTCTGTCCGAGCACTTTCCCAATCACGAACGCATTTACGAAAGGCGTGGCAAGCAAGGGAACGAGGAGGATAGTCCTGAAGAATGTCTTGCCGAGGAAATTGTATCTTACGACAAGATACGCGACTCCTGTTCCTATGATGAGGCACAGGACCATGACGCTCACAGAGACTAAGACACTATTCAGAAGAATGCCGAAGTCAGGTCCCCTGTCTCCTATGAAAATAAACGAGCCGAGGGGCGTGTCTCGAATGACGAATAATGTTAATTCGGGATTCATCTTGAGGAAATCCGGGTCTTGCACTACTGACTGGAAGTAATAGGTCGTGATCGATCCCTCTCTGTAGAAGGCTCGCCACATCATGAAAACGAGTGGGGAGAAAAGAAAAAGGACCAGAAAGAGGACTGCTACTAGGATTTGCCAAGAAGTGAGTGAGTCCAGTTCCCTTCTCAATTGCAGGAGTGGGTCGCCCTTCCTGCTCACGAGCTCACACCCCTAGTTTCTTCAGCTCTGTCAGAATCGCGTCATATCTTGTGAGAGCCGCTTCATACCATGCCTTCGTGATCTTGCTTCTGTAGTCCACAGAGCCATAGATGGTGTCCCTAGCACTTATTGCAAAGCTCTCGGAGAAAATCACCGACTTATTCGTGGCAGGATCAGTGAACCGCAGGAGCGAAGGGTCAGTCATCAAATCGACGAGGCGCGCGAAGTCCTCCTGCCTGATCTTGCCTTGGAGCCTTGCCAGGGCCAGGGCTTCCCAAGTCTGTTGTAGCTTATCGTGCGGTTTCGAGATCGTTGCATAGTAGTACCATTGCAATGACTCACGGTATTTGGCGACTAAGTCGTCGCTGAAATTGATGCTTGTTGCCTTCGCCGTGTTCTCGAATGCGATCTTGAGGTCAGTTCGATTGGCGCCCTCGGGTGTACTGAAGACTCGACCATCTATGGGCATTCGGTTTACTTTGGGGAGGACCCATATCTTCTGCCCTCCGTTGTAGTCGAGTACCCAAGCGATGAACGCCATTGCTTCGGCGCGGTGCTTGCTGCTCGTTAGCAGAGCTATCGGATCCGCATTCACTATCGATCCGTCGACCGGAACGACATACTTGCAGAGGTCGGGATTTGCTATTATTGCTTGGTAGCCATAGAAATCGATCGTCGTGCTTATCCCGACATCACCACGAATTGCCGCATCTCTCACTAATCCAGATTCATCGTACATCCTGGCGTTTGCGGCCATGAGGGTCACTATCTTCCAGCCTTCCTCCCATCCGTAGGCCTGTATAATTATCTCGAATATCCTCTCGTTGCTGGTGCTGACTATGGGGTCCGCAGTCGCCACACTCGGGATGGGAAGTGTTTTCGCATATGTTTCGTTCGACAAATCGGACCATCGGTTCGGGGTAGGAAGACCTGCTTTTTTCAGGAAGTCCAGATTGATTGTGAAACCGAAGGATGAAATCGCTGCGCCCACCCAAATCAGATCCGTTCCGGACTGGCGATAGACGATTGCACCTGCAATCTCCTTTGGAAATCCGCTGACCAATCGCTTCACATCGTCACTCGTTATGGGCGAGAGCAGACCTCTGCTGTTCAAGAAATCGAAGAGAGGAGGCCCGCCTCCCCATCCTACATCGATTTCCTGCCCAGGCTTGTTTGCGCTCTCCTTGATGACTTCCTCCCAGCCCACAGGGTCGACCGGCACCCATTCGACATTTGTTATTCCGGCCTTCTTTGCGTATTCAGATTTCAGGAAAGCTTCCTTGGCCGGTGTCAGTATGTCAGGTCCATGCCTTGTTATGACTCTGATCTTTAGCTCCTTCGGAGTCATGAGATAACTGTAAAGGAAGTAACCTCCTATCGCAGCTATTCCAATGAAGAAAATGATTAGAATTGTCCGAAGGTTAGGGCCCTTTGAACTCATTGTGTTGCTTCGAGCCAAAACAATTTGACGCGGCTATTAAAGCTTCACAATACTAGAAATCGCCAAGATTCCGTGGCGTCATAAAAAAGATTTAATTGGGCTCAGACATAGAGGAGGCGAGGCAAGATGAACCGAAAGTCGTTCTTGGAATGGATTCTCGTCATGGTCATCGCTTCCTTTTTCCTGCAATACCTGAACACAATCCAAGCTGACCCGGGCCCAACTGTCATAGCGTATGCTAAGGGGATGCTTGACCCGACAAAGGACAGGTTCCTTGTATACATGCAAGGTAACATGACGCAAGTAACCTGGGTTGTCATAACGGACGTGTTGAACTTCGACAAGATAAAGAACGCGGACATGATAATCATGGTTGGTGTGGATACCTCGCAGAATTTCACTAGTGATGAGTTAGCGGCCGTCAAGCAATGGTTTGATCAGGGGAACAAGGTGATATGGATTACGGGAGATTCTGACTACAGTGGCGACAAACCTAGGATGATTCAGGCGAATAGAGTTGCAGAGACGCTGGGGACTAAACTGAGGAATGACGATTGCCAGCCAAACGACGCAGTGAGATCACCAACCGGTGCCTATAGAATCGGCTGTGACATAACTCCAGATCCTGCTGCGAGCACATTGAGCGATGGAGTGACCGGCATGGTTCTCTTCCACGGACCTGGAGTACTGGCAGCGATACAGGACTCAAACTGGGTTTCTCTGACGGACAAAACGATCGACAATATCTACAGGATAGCTTACACAGGTCCGCAAGCAATCATAACGGAGCAGACACCCCCGACGGCCAAGGCATACGTTGCCGGTGCACAGGGGAAATTCGTCCTAATGGCCGCGGAAGTGATGCGGAACAACGGGATTGTGATCTTCAGCACCTCTGCGCCATTTGACCAATACAGAGGGATGTGGCAAAGTGGAACCTACAATGACCTAAAAGACTTGGCCGGCCCACAATTCGTGACAAACGTTGTACTCTGGAGTGTAGGCCTAAAGGGAACCAAGCCTAAATTCCAGACACCCCTGATCGAATACTTGCCCTATGCAGCCGTTGTCGTTGTCGTAGTAATCGCCGCTGTCTACGTATTCTACCTGAGGAGGAAGTGACGGGACTTCCTCCCTAATCATTTTTCCAATAACTAAATCACCACATTTATTGAGACCACTGTCTCCAGGCATAAGACATCCTATGGAAAGCTGGCGATCGATCTCATCGCATGCTCGGCACAAGTTCTCAAAGAAGCATTCTCGTGGCAAAGTCTATGATCGCGCTCACGACTGACATAACGACCATACCTCCTATTGCCGACAGAAAGCCGAGTTCGACTGGCCATTCTTGGGCCTCTTTCACTGTCTCCCCTTTGATACGAGTGGCCAATAGGCGCGCCATGATTGTCGCTATTCGGTCCTTAGTATCCTGGGTTGCAATTCCCGTTGCAGCGTTATTCAATTCTGTAATTAGTTCATTCGTTTGCTTGTCAATATTCGACAGTTCATCCCTCTTCATCCCAACGAGAACGAGATGGATATTGTAGAAGGGCACGAGAAAGGCTAACACGCCCAGCAAGATGACGAACCGGTTGATAAGCAGCTCCGGCACAGACGCAGGAGGATAGAAGAGTTGAACAATGAACATCAGTAGGAAGACTGATGCAGACGCGTACAGACTTGGACTGGCGAGTGGTCTGAAAATCTTGCTGGTTTCACGAGACAATTGCAGGTTCAGCGGTTGCCGTGACACCCAGAAAATCAGTAGCCAAAGTGATATGATGATCCAAACGCCAGTTCCGGCAAGCAGATTGGAGAAGAAGGATGCCGCGAGGTTCCAAGCTGAATGTGCTGTGGAGATTTCAGAAAATAATGAACCGGATATGTATGAGAAGGTGAGTATCGTTGCTATTGCCCAGATCAACGGTGGAATGAAACTCAATGCCCACCATTCCACCTTCTCGAACGACCTTTGGAACTCGTGTTCATCAAGTCTCAGTATCTGACACGCCCATGTCGGAAGCCATTCCAAGAATGAGCGGAAGCCATGGACTGCATAGAGAATTATGATGCCCTGGACGAAAAAGGACAAGTGGAATCCCAAGTTTCCGAGATACTGAAGCGGGATTCCGTCAATGGCGAATACTGCCAGGCCGGATAGCCAGATGACAGATAGAAAAGAGAAACGGCTGACAAACCACCAGAAGAGACCAGGCCTCTGAGTTCGAGATATAGCGGTCCAGAAATCCAATATAACCTCGATCCACATCCTTCCTATCCGCTTGCCCAAGAGACACGAGCCGTCAAAGTCCGTATTGGAGAGAGCAGACGTATAAATGATTTAGCTCAATTGAGAGGGAAGAAAGCCATGCAAGAAACCGGCATGGGGGAGATTCACGGTCAAGACCCGACGGTCCAATCTCACATCGTTCACCGCCTTGGATCGCGGGGGGCAGACCTGACCACGTCCGGGAAGCTCTACTTTTGCGATCTGTTCCTATAGGGGTCATCAGGCATAGGTCAGCAAAAACTTATTACGATTTTTGCGGTCCGAGAAGCAATGAGCATCCCAGTGATCTCAGTCAAGGGCAGGAACATACCGCAGGCTTGGGAAAGCTCGCTTCTCGAACTGTGGAATTCTGGAATCAGCATAAGGACTGAATATGATAGTGAAGGAGTCCCCCCTAGCAAGGATGCAACGATGGTCATGACCATAGAAGAGCCATACTCTGAACCAAGGATCCACATGTGCATACCGGGCGGCCTTGAGGATCTTAGGAAATACGTCAGGGAAGTCGTTGATGGAGTCCATGATGATTGGATTGATCCCAAACAAGGCAAATGGATCTATACCTATCATCAGCGTCTGTTCGGATACGAGATGGGGAAAGACACGATCGATCAGGTCAACTTCATGATCACGAAGCTTACGTCTGCACCTCATTCTAGGAGGGCACAAGCAATAACGTGGAATCCCATGCTCGACCCTCTATCATATGATCCGCCCTGCCTTCAGAGAATATGGGGAAGGTGTGTCTCCGACGAAAAGGGGAAGATGTGGTTCAATATGAACGCCCACTGGAGATCAAGGGATGCATACAAGGCAGCATTCATGAATTTGTTTGCCCTGACGGAACTCCAGAGGATCATCGCAAGAAGGATTTCGGAAAAAGCCGGAAACGAGATTTTTGCCGGAAGGTATGTAGATATTTCCGATTCATATCACATCTATGGATCAGATTTCAATGATTTCAGAATTCGCTTCCTAGCAATGATCGGGAAAAGGAAATTCTTCAATGATAATCTCACGGACTCAAGAACGCTGCGCAGCGACCATCCCTTGGTCCTCAAGGCATTTGCCAAGGCAGATGACGCACTATTGAAAGAGAAGTCAACCGGAAGGAAGGGTACGACGGGCTGAGACCGCACTTTGGATTGCCGTGGAATGTTTGCTTGCGTACATGATGGCCCCTGGACATTGCCAGTCCAAGAAAAACCTTTTCGACAGCATTCTGGGTCTCCTGGCCTTAAGCACGCCTGCTTGAGCGATCGGGCGATTGGGCCTCAGGCCTGCGCGAATGCGTCGAATCGTACACAACCTTTATATGGGAAAGAGATGGAGTTGGCATATCGTGATATATCGCGTCCGCAGAAGGTGACATCTGGTTGGCTACCAATGTATTGGATGGGCAAGTTGAAGGAGCCTCTCAACGCATAGGACCTGTTATCTCGCTCCAGTCAGTGCGCAAGGACTACTCTCTCGGCAAGACAAGAGTGGCTGCACTATCAGGCGTAACAACCGAGATAATGCGGGGCGAAAGAATAGCCATAATAGGTCCATCGGGGAGTGGTAAGTCCACTCTACTCAACATAATCGGTTTGTTGGACAGGCCGACCGGCGGCAAGGTGTTGTTTGACGGGAGAAGCGTTGAGAACCTCGGGGTGGATGAAGCTTCTGATTTGAGGATGAAACGGATTGGCTTCATTTTCCAGCAGTTCCATCTGGTACCATGGCTAAACGCCCTCGAGAACGTGGAAATCCCTCTGGCGATCTCAGACTTCCCCTCACCAAGCAGAAGAAAAAGGGCGAAGAAGCTACTGGCAGCTGTCGGGCTCATGCATAGAACTCATCACAAGCCTAGCGAGCTAAGTGGAGGTGAACAACAAAGGGTCGCAATTGCCAGAGCATTGGCCAACGAGCCATCGCTCCTACTTGCTGACGAACCAACTGGGAATGTAGACTCAAGAACCGGGATTGAGATCGCTGAATTGCTCAGGGATTTCAGCGAGAAGCGCAAGGTAACGTTGGTTGTGGTGACACACAACTTCGATCTAGTCAATGTGCTAGCGCAGAGGGAGATATATCTAAAAGATGGAATGATCGCAAAGGAGGTAAGGATTTCACAATGAGAAAGGAATTGTGCCTCATTGTTGTGCTGTTGTTGTTTTCCAAGGTTGGGACTCCTAAGTCTCTCGGTGAGGGATCCTACTTCCTGATATTGGACTCATACTGGGGATCACCGGGAAATCCATCGGAGACGATCGCCGGCGACTCAAATGCTCAAATGGTCGTCAGCGTGCTCTACTCTGGCCAAGTGCAGATCACGAATCCGAGGATGACCCTCAATCTCCCGCAGGATTTCGCGAATGTGACTGGCGGGCCGACCGCGACATCCGTATATCAGGGAACAGTCGGCTATGGTAGCAAGATGGATTTCACTTTCAGGATTTCTGTTGACAAGGAGGCGGCGGCAGGACTTCATGCCTGCAATGCAGTGATGGACTGGGCTACATATACATCATACTATGACACAACTCTGAGACAGGTTGTGAGTGAACTGTCGGGGACTTGGAGCCAAGACGTGACAGTCCCGATCATGCTACATGCAAGGCCGATTCTGGAATTGTCAATCCAGCCGGCTTTCCTCGTTGCTGGGAGATCCAACAACGTGAGTCTCGAAATCACAAACGCGGGTTCAGTAGAAATAAGGAATCTCGAACTGACAATCACCGCAGGAACGGGATTGGCCTTGATCGAAATGGACAACAAATTCTACGTTCCCGCTCTTTCGGTGGGTGTAACGAAATCGATCCGACTGGATCTGTTTCCACTGTCTTCACTAGCTGGTGGAATGTCACAGGTGACTGTCGCCTCCTCTTACAGATCTGCCTACGGATTCACGAAGTCCGAAACCAGAACTCTGACAACACCAATAAGGGGGTACACTGAAGTGCGGCTGGTGAGTCTAGTTGTTCCTGCATCCTCCTCTTCAAGATATGTGGCAAGTGGGACTGTGGCAAATACCGGGATGGTCACCATAAGAAGTCTGACGATTTCGGTGGAACGAACTCAATATTTCTCGTCGCAATCAGCTGCGTTCGTTGGTGATGTGTCGGTAGGGGCCCAATCTCCATACTCTCTTCAGCTGATGGCCGCGAACGTGCGGAACGGGACGTATCCGATCACTCTCACAATGAACTACAAAGATGATTTCGGGAGCCAGACGGTCACAAACCAGACTCTGTACATCGATGTCACAGTACTAACACCTCAACCGAAAGCGGGACAACAAGAGGGGGCTGATAGCTTGCCATTGGTCATCAGGATATTACTGCTTGTTGTGCCCTTCTTGGCAGGCATAGCAATCGGGTACCTGCTATTCGGAAGAAAGAAGAGTGAAGAAGTTGATTGAAGCCCATCGAGTATTTCCGATTCGCCTTCAAGTCGCTCTGGTCGAGGAAGCTTAGAAGCAGCCTGACGATCATAGGAGTCTCGATCGGAATAGGGCTCTACGTAGTGTTGCTTTCTCAGACACAGGGACTCTACGAATCAGTTGTCGGCCAGATCAAGGAAATGGGCGTCAATAACATCTTTCTCTTCCCCTTGAGAAGCGACGTTTCTCTTTCGATTATCGACGTGAACAACCTGAGACTGACGGGGGGAGTTTCTGATGTCGTTCCGGTGGTCAGAGGAACCGCCACATTGACATTTGGGGGCACTACTGCTGCAGTGAGTGTGACTGGCATTGACTTCTCGTCCCTTCTACGGACCTACCCCGGAATGACGTCGGAAGATGGAGAAATACCTGCCTTTCCTGGGCTTTTTGACACGCTCGTCGGGCACAGCATTGCATATCCACCGGACAGCAACTCAAGCGATCCTCTGATAAGGGCCGGCGACAGCCTATTGGTAAGGATCAGAGTTGTGTCTGGAAGGCAAGTTCTGCAGACCTATAGGTACTTTACCGTATCTGCGGTCCTTTCTCAGTATGGCATTTCGGTTGGGGGTGTGGGACCCGACGTAGGAATTTTCATACCAATAGAGGTCGCTGACAGTCTCTTCAATAGAAGAGGGACATACAACGGGGCTATAGTCGTGGTGGACGATGTCTCTAGGACAGAAGAGGTATCGTCGTCGATCCAACAACTTCTGGGGGGAAGGTTCAGTGCGATCTCTCCCGAATCCATCATCCAGAATGCCCAGACCATCTTGAATCAGATACAGTTCTTCTTGGGTGCAATAGCTGCGGTCTCACTTGTGGTCTCTGGAGTGGGCATAGCAAACATAATGTACATCTCGGTGATAGAGCGCGTGAAAATAATCGGACTCTATAAGGCGCTTGGCATGAGGAAGCTTGATGTCGCTGCTCTATACGTCGTTGAATCCGGGCTAATAGGTTTTCTCGGTGGAATCTTCGGAATCCTCATAGGAGTCCTGGTTTCAGCGTTCGGGCTCAATATACTTCCCATCAATATGCCCAATGTTGGTCAGGCAAGATTGGCATCCTTCGTTTCGCTTTCTCTATCGCCCACTTTCACTCCAGAGTTGTTCTTGTCTGGGATGGGAATAGCTTTGTTCGTGAGCATCGTGGCGGGCCTGTATCCCGCGTACAAGGCATCTCAGCTTGAGGCCGCTCAAGCCTTGAAATACGAATAGGGATAGCCGCTCAAGTGCATGGGAATCATACCCAGCCCCTGGCTTTCATTGCCTGGGCCACTCTTTCTATGGCATTAGCATATGCGGCCATTCTCATATCGACATCCAGCTTCTTCGCAGTGGCTTTGACTCTGGAGAAAGAATCGAACATCATACCACGCAATCTCTGATCTATCTCGTTCTCGGTCCAATAGAAACCTGATAGATTCTGAACCCATTCGAAATAGGATACCGCCACACCTCCGGCGTTCGCAAGCACATCGGGCACCACAAGGATTCCATTCTTCCTTAGGACATCATCTGCCTCGGGAGTGGTGGGCCCATTTGCCCCCTCCACAACAAATCTTGCTTTTATCCTACCTGCATTCTCACTTGTTATCTGGTTTTCGAGGGCAGCGGGTATTAGGATGTCAACTTCGATCTCAAGCAATTCCTCATTCGAGATTCTTTCGACGCTTGGAGCTTCTACTAATGTGCCGGATTCCCTCTTCAGCGAACTCAGTTCCTCGTATGTCAGACCTTTCTTTGCGTGGATTCCTCCCTTGCTGTCGCTGGCTGCCACTACATGCACTCCGAGTTGCTGAAGGAATTTGTGAATGTATGATCCGACTTTGCCATACCCCTGGATCGCGGCTGTGCACTTGCGAAGGTCAAACCCGTAGTCTTCAGCCATCTTCTCAACCACAAAGGCCAAACCCCGAGCTGTTGCCGTCTCCCTTCCCAGTGAACCCCCGATCATGGGGGGCTTCCCTGTAACGACGCCAAACGCGTTGTGTCCTACAATCTGATAATACTCGTCCATGAACCAAGCCATTGTCTGAGCGTCCGTATACACATCCGGAGCAGGAATGTCAATATCGGGGCCTATAATAGGAGATATCATTCTGAAATATCCTCTGGAGACGCCCTCGAGTTCCCTACGACTCAATAGATGGGGATCCACAATGACCCCGCCCTTGCTTCCTCCATACGGGAGAGCCAGTAGTGAACACTTCCAAGTCATCCAGATGGAGAGCGCCTTGACCTCATCCATCGTGACATTAGGATGGAACCGAACGCCTCCTTTGTATGGGCCAAGAGCATTATTGTGCTGGCTTCTGAATCCGACAAAGACTCTCAGTGATCCATTATCCATATGAACAGGAATCGCAACCTCCAAGACTCTATCCGGCTTTCGGAGCCTCTCTATGATGTTCTCCTCGAGATTGAGTATCTTCGCGGCCTTCTCAAGTTGCACTATGGCCATCACATAGGGATTGTTTTCTTTCGCTGATTCTCGGGTCAAATCATGTGCTCTGCTCTATTGGGATCGATTTGATGATAAAAGGGTTATTGAAATCCGAACATGGGAGGCTTCTTCGAGTAAGGGCCGACTGAGGAGTTGACGCGTGCGCGCTAGGATATCATGCGGACTATCTTCCGGCTCTGGTGAGAAATGAGAGGCTGTGTGTCCTTGATCTCCACCGAGAAAGCTCCATGAATCTCAAAATAATGGGAGATCAAGGAAATTATGGCGTCTACATAGCAAAGATCGTCCAATACAGCGGAAGAAGCAACCTGTGGTCAAAGGAAGGGCGACTCGTCGAAGCATATCCAAGGCCTGCGGGTCACTCTGATCGCGGTGAATCAAGACAAGCCAAACCTGAATAAGACAGTCTAGCGTTCCACGGACCTGCAGTATCAAGTCGTGAGGCTATAAAGGAGATAGGGCCTTCGAACTGACCTTGATCCGAACTGTGCGTATTTCATGGGGATTCATTCTTATCTTGATCATGCCGGAAGAGAGACTGACATCAGATACATCTTTCTCCAAGAGGTCAACTTCCCTTGCCCCGATAATGTCCTTAATGGAGATCTCCGCTTCTGCTCCGTCTCCGGTCGCGTCATAAAGCCTCAAGATCACATCGTCAGAATCTTCAGAGATCTTCAGACATGACATTACTATGTTATCTGGTGTGATCTTGATGAAGCTAGCCTCTTCAGGAAGCGACCCGTTGTTCTTCGTAGGTTTGGGCACAAGGAGTGGAGTCAAGGGATGATCTATTTCGTAGCCCTTCCTGAACGAGAGCGCAGTCTTCCAGTCATTCGAATGCGGATACAGTGAGTAAAGGAGTTCGTGGTGCCCTTGGTCTGGGTTCGGATCTGGGCTGTAGCTGGTTCGGAGAAGCGTCATTCTGATCGTGTTTCCTTGCACATCATAGCCGTGCTTGCAGTCATTCAGAACGCTCACTCCATATGCTGCGTCGGAGATGTCGGCCCATCTCAGGGCTGGAGTTTCTCTTCCATCAGGAACGCGAGTGATGCTGCCGAATGGTATCTCGAATGTCGCGACAGAGTTCTCCAGCATCGGCGAGAAGGAGACCTTCAGCATCGGTCCATCGATGTCAGCGCCCCCGATCTCATTCCAATCTATCTTGGTGCGGAAGTCCACCCTCCGCAGACCACTATAGAGGATGATCTCTTGAATTATCACTGAATCCCGGAAGTTGTGACGGAATGATATCTTGCTGAATACTGGCCCCTTCACGACGGATTCGATCCGAGCTCCTTTTCTGAGATTGTCGATGTGCGTTATGTCTCCAATTGCCCAAGCTGACATTCCGTGGGGTGCTTCATGCAGGATCTGGAAGAGATTGCTATATACAGGCCTCGTGGCTTCGTCCCTATGGAAATTGAACACTACTCTCGAAATCTCCTTGTCAAACAGGGACTTCATTGCGGCTGAATCCTTATCGATCTCAACCTTGAGGAATTCGTTCTCTAGGATCAGCTCATTCGATCTGATCTCCTCAGCCCCACTTCCTTCCGCCAGATAGTATGTGGAGTATCCAAGGCTAGGAACATCGGCGATGAAAGTCAGTTGTCCGCCATCGACTTGAACCGGACTCTCTTTTCCCTTATGATCGAAAACGGCTGGGTCCTTGGGAATCGACATACCGGACATAGATAGGCGAACTACATCCTTTCTGTCCCATGGCAATGGATTGAACACCACGACTGACACTTGATCTCGTGAGAATGCTATTTCGTCGCATATTCGCTGAAGAGCGTCCTTGATGATCCCTTCGGTCATCGATAAAGCCTCTCTAGCAAGGTCGTTCGAATAGGCATAGGTTTCTCCGTATCCGCTTCCGTCAAGGATATCGTGGAATTGATTGAACAGTGTCTTTTCCCAGCAGTTGTTGATCTTGGCTCTGGGACTATTGCCGGAAATGACGGAGAATCTCTCGGCATTCAGCAGATCTCTCTCGCAGATTCTGTTGTAGCGTTTCGTATCACCATGCGTCGTGTAACATCCGTCAAAGGTGAAGTTCAACTCATCGTTTACTACTGGAATGTTGGCCTTGGATCTTGAAACCTCTTGGAAGAATCGGTGAGTCGACCCGAATTCGATGCTTGGCATGGTCGGTTTCGTTCTCATTGCATAAGTTGCATTGATGTCCTCGACAACTGGTCCTCCACCGTGATCTCCCACTCCGTATACAAACATGCTTGTCCTGAGGCCATATTTTTGATAGAAAGTCTTTGCTGTTTCAACGATATTCTTCGGAGTCACTGAATTGTTATAGACGCTGTTGAAGGCGAGGACCTCTGAACCGTCTGGGCCTTGCCATCTAAAGAGAGGGAGACCTCGGCCGCACCGCATAAAGTAGTAGCCATTGATGGCACTTCTCTTCAAGACTTGTGGCAGTGTCCATATGTGACCGAAGGTGTCTGGCTCCCAACACACACTCGGTTCAAAACCGAATCTGTCCCTCAGGTATCTTTTAGAATACAATATCTGTCTCACAAGGGATTCGCTTCCGATCATGTTCAGGTCAGCTTCCACCCACATTGACGCAGTTATGTCCCAATTGCCGGAATGGACTTTTCTCTTTATCTGCTCAAACAGATTCGGATATCTCTCCTCAACAGCCTTGTATGTAACCGCCTGGCTTTGGGAGAAATGAAGATCTGGGTATTTGTCCATGAGAGAGACCACAGTCGAGAAGTCTCGTCTGATGACATTCACCGTCTCGTCCCAAGGCCACAGCCAATTCATGTCTATATGTGCGTGCCCTATCAAATACACCTTGAATCGCTTTGCCTCATCCGACAGGACTGACAAACCCTGTCTCGCCCTCTCAATCTCTCGGACGAGGGCCAAAACATCCTTCTGGAAGACATCCGTGTCGAATTCCCTGACTAGTCTCTCCACTCTCTCTTCGCTATTGGGCAGAAGGGTTGCGAAATCCAACTCGTGAACAAAGGAGTCAATCTCGAACGCCAGCCTATCGACTGCTTCATATGACAGGTACATACGGGGAATGCCGGCCTTCTCCCCCCTAGGAACAGGGCGAATCTCGAAACCATGAATGGCAATCAGGTGCTTGTCGCCTGGTTCGGCCTTATCTGTCACGAGTATTCGGGGGCCCCTGAAATCGGTCCAGTATTTTTCCTTCAGGACCAGCCTCGAATCCACAAAGATCTCTCCGCCAGTTATCATGGCAGAAGAGAAAATCTCCACCTTCGATCCACGCAGATCCACACCCTCTACCATATCTGGAATGACGACCTCACACCTCAGCCAAGCATCTCCTTTTGTCGGGTCCCACTGAAAGGGCAAGTCGACGTTGGGCCATGAAGAATCGTCAACTGATTCCTTTTCAGATCCGTCGAGATGACCTTGGAACCATTTCCACTTGAGAGTGTTTCGATATTCGGTGAGCTTTTTGTACTTCTCCTGAAGTTCGTGCAGAAGCTTCTCGGAACCGGTCTCGACTACCATGTGCTGCGTCACTTCTGACGTGGAGATATTAACGTTTGCGCAGGTTTCAAGATTCCAGTTGGAAAACCGCACCCGTCCGTGAAATGAAACGGTGTGGTGACGGGGATGATTGCTCCGCTATCTTCATCGTCGTTACATACCATCGGTCTGATCGTGTTATGATGATCACGGTCCTACATTCGCGACAGCAAGAGACTTGCCACCTTTCCAGCAAAGTCGGGTATAACAACATCCACAGTCTTGTCCGTTGTCTTAGGAACCAGATCAAAGACCTCTTCGTCAATTGTATACATCGTTGCGGTCAAATGGCCCAAGATAGGATGGACTGATCTGTCTATTGAGATGGTGAATGGACCTCTATTGGTCCTGTAATCAACGAAATTGACGAGAAGATTGTTCTGATCGATGCTACGAAAGCACTTCGCGGCAACCCGCTCGCACGTGCACTTGAGTCCGATGTCATCAGTGAAAGTGGAGTTATATTGGATCTGTTTTGTCTTCCTTCTGAGCCTTATCAATTTCTTGATATGTTCGGTCAAGCCATGACCTCTCTTGATTCTGGGCTCGCCGTGAGGAAGTGTCACATCAAATCTGAAACCGAGGAGATAGACCCTGTTCATAAGGTCCTCGAGAGTTGGCTCCTTCTGGATGTCAGGATAGTAGCATCTTCCAATCCAGTCAGCGGGAGAGTTCGCGAAACCATCGATAATGATGTAATCGGGAAAGGTGTACGCAAAAACTTCTGGTGCGGGAAATCTGGTCTGACTCGAGAAACTAGTGTATAGATGAAGATCCGAGAACTGACCTATGGAATCTCCATTTCCTTCAATGCATATGGAAAAATCCGCGTCAATGTCTCTGCCTTCTTCTGAGATTCTTTTCACCAGACTAACCCTTCCTTGAGCGGAACACCCGTGGTGATCATGCCCATGCCCGAAGTTGAAACAATAAGACACAGGGGGCGAGAACGCTTGATCTATGTACGCAAAATCCGCTCCGTATTCCTTCAGGTACCTTTGCACGACCCAATGAACGAGATAATCCTGCCAACCCTTGGAGAAGGTGCACATTATCCTGAAGCCATCGTCCTCAGATTCCCTGCCCGGATACTGGATCGTCGCAGCTCCATCGAAATTCGTTTGCGCGTAGTTCTTGAATTCCCCCGCCCAGTCCGGGATCTCCACCTCATTCGGGACTCGGTAACCTCTTTTGGAAAGATACTCCTTTATGTATGGTGAGAATGCTTGAATGTTGAAATAGAATCCGATTCGACAGCCTCTGCTCCTCAGATCCGATATTGCCTTCTTGAGTTCTTCGACAGTTCCTAGCCTTGGGTCAGGGTAGTAGAATCTGTAACAACATGAGTCGCCTACCATCTGGCCCCAGAGTTGGACATGCGAAAGGCCGAGATACTGAGCGTCGTCATAGAGACGCGCTATGTCTTTGAAACCCAGCGGAACCGTGGTGCCCTGTTTGAAATTCGCCCCATACCAACCATCCATTTGCCGTATGTCTTCGGGAACCCTAGGTTGGGCCATCCAAGACCGGGCCCAATCCCTGTATCTATCAGCGGCCCAATGCCAGTCACCTTCGTGAACTCCTATGACAAAGGGCTGAGATCTCCAATCTCCTGCAGGGGGCACGAAAGCGTACTTCCTGAATCCAATTCTCATCGTCCCTGAATCTGCGTCTGGGATGGATTCCAAGGCGGTAAGGAGAAGGGTCTTGTCATAGCTTGCCATGTACATCCCTCCTTGCCTGTCGTAGAAGTCCATCCACATCATCGAGGCCATACCGCCATAGAGAATGGAATCATGGTACATACCTACGTTGCCAATAGGATCAGGAATCTTCTCCCCGAATCTATTGGGCCTGACCAGAATGCTGTCCTTTGAACCACGGCCAAAAGAGATACCCTGGACCTGAGGAAACCCGATAGCCACGATAGGATTTGGGTGCTCGCCCTTGGATCTGTTGTTAACACCTATCTCGCAGTCAACTAGTTCAGTCTGTTTGCGCAAGTAATAGCGGCACTTTATATCGAAGGAGCCAAGAACATGTGACGTCTCGACTGAACTTCCATCTGACCCATCCTTCCTGCTTGCATCTATTAGTCTGAAGGAGGAGGATGAGAGAGCTCTGAAAGGTTCGTCATCGTTCGCGTAGGGCCCGGATTTCTTTCCTGTCTGGAGCACCCAGATATAGAATGCCTGCTTGGGGGCGTCTCTTAGATAGCTGAGAGAGGCCTTCTTGCCCAATATCCGCGAGATAGCACCGGTTTGAGAGTCTATCGATAACTCCAATCTGTCATTGCTGAGAGTAAGATCGCTCACGTGGTTGTGTCCACCTTAAGGTTGATATGCCTATCGCAAGCAAGCCTCGTCATCGTCTCCGCCTACCAGCAATCTTAACTACTGGAATCCATCGTTGCTTTGGGAGCAAAGGATGCTGCCTTCAGAAAAGCTCGTGGCGGCATTTGAGAACACATTCTCAGAGACAATGCCTTGGTTTGCGGACCTTACCTATTGGTGCTCATCGCACATAGCCATGGGAGACTTCCCTCAGAAATACATTGGAGAGGGGAGACTAGCCCTGTACAAGGAACTGGGATGTGGGGCCCATGAGGAATTGTATGGGTCCGTTGTAGGCATCCGACACTCCCAAGTCGAAACAACAGTCCACGAAGTTCGCGAGAAAGATGGCAGCGCTACCACTTACACGACATTCCACACTCCCATCGGGTCACTCACCAAGGTAGACAGATCATCCGTTGTTTCATACAGTAAGGCCACGTTGGAATATCCTGTAAAAACAGAAGAGGACCTGAAGGTACTGAGATTCATCATCCGCGACCAAGATATCCGGCCAAACTTCGAGGCTTATGCGAATCAGACTCGATTGAATGAGCTCTGGGATGGATGGGGCATTGTGAGTTCGCTTCCTCCGAGAACACCTCTCTTGCGGCTAATCGTCGAGTGGGCTGGATTCATGAATGTGGTCAGGCTTCAGCGGAGATCAAGAGAGGAGTTTGATGAGACGATTGAGCTGATGTACCAGTTCGATGATCCCATATATGAAGCCATATGCGAAGCTCCGGCCAGATTCGTCTACTTCGGGGAAAATCTTTCGAGCGATCTAATAAGCCCAAACTTGTTCAACATTTATCTGGATCCCTACTACCGAAAACGTTCCTCTCAACTTCATGCGAAGGGAAAATCCATATTCCTGCACATAGATGGCGGCATGAGAGGCCTTCTGCCTCTTCTTGCCGGAGCTGGCATTGACTGCGCACAATCGCTTACCCCCGCTCCGTTTGGCGATCTGAAGGTCCAAGATCTTAGGAGAGTCGGAGGCCATGACATAGTACTCTGGGGAGGACTTGCAGG
Organism: uncultured Nitrososphaerota archaeon; assembly: GCA_964408285.1. Classification (GTDB taxonomy): domain Archaea; phylum Thermoproteota; class EX4484-205; order EX4484-205; family JAAOZO01; genus CAYOYV01. Next base: position 54,381 of record CAYOYV010000009.1, read on the forward strand.
CGTTCTTTTCAGCAGAATATACTCCCCTCAGATGCTAACAAGCACTGTCCAAGACGTACTGGACACCTACATCGACGACCGCCGCTTCATAGTCGGAGTTTCAGATCAAGTGCCTCCGGATGGAGAGATAGGAAGGGTCAAGATTGTCTCGAGTTTGATCGAAGCGAGAAGGCGATCATAGCTCTCACGACTATTGGGCACACATCATCCCTACTGGTCAAGTCCTTTGTAGGAATCATGTAGTATCGAGCCCGTTTCAAGGCACGAATAAAGGATTATCTTTCCTTAGGGGCAACAGGTTGAGGACCATGCCAAGGATGTACGTTGCCGGAAATGCTCACATTGATCCTATTTGGCTTTGGAGATGGAGCGAGGGGCAGCAGGTCATAAGATCGACATTTTTGTCTCAGCTCAGACTTCTGAAGCAGAGACAGGATTATGTCTTCTGCGCAAGCTCAGCATCATT